>NZ_CP013979.1:4060758-4373124 GCF_001660485.1 Agromyces aureus | reverse complement strand
TCCCCGCATTCTCGGTGCTCTCGTCATCCGCTCGTCGTCCCCCCGAACGACGGAGCGAGCGGCGCGAGGCGAAGTATTCACAGTGTTATCCACTGGCTGTGGGCAGATTTCGGGCGATGCCCGAGATTCCGCGCTCCAAGCTGGGGATAACTGGTCTCAAACGGTAGCGAACGTCGGGCCTGTGGACAAATGCCGATCGAGGGATCCAGCGCTTTCGGCGTGTCTTTCCACAGGTATTCCGGAGGTACGGGAGATACTC
Source organism: Agromyces aureus (assembly GCF_001660485.1). Lineage (GTDB taxonomy): Bacteria > Actinomycetota > Actinomycetes > Actinomycetales > Microbacteriaceae > Agromyces > Agromyces aureus. Next base: position 4,372,865 of record NZ_CP013979.1, on the reverse strand, counting down.
TTTCGTTCGCGCTACGCCGACTCGAACCATGCCTGGTTTGACCACGGGACCTCGAGGCCGTAGTTTTAATCAGTTGACCCCAGCCCGCTTGGGCACCCAGTTTTCCCGTCACCCTCTGGTTCGGCTCCTGCCGGGCGTTCTGAGCGGCGCGGAGATCCGAAAGTCGGAGAAGAAGAATGAGCAAGCGTACGTTCCAGCCGAACAACCGTCGTCGTGCCAAGAAGCACGGCTTCCGTCTTCGCATGCGCACCCGCGCCGGCCGTGCCATCCTGTCGGCACGCCGCGCCAAGGGTCGCACCGAACTCTCCGCATAAGTCGCTCGGTGCTCGCCAAGGCCAATCGCATCACGAGCGCCGATGACTATCGAGTCGTCGTGCGCCGTGGTGCGAAGGTGGCGACCCAGCACACGGTGAGCTACGTCCGGTCGCGTGAAGCGACCAGCGACGCCCGATTCGGCTTCATCGTCTCGAAGAAGGTCGGATCGGCCGTGCGACGCAATCGCATCCGACGCCGACTCAAGGCCGTGAGCCGCGAGGCGCTGCTGGCCGGAGCCAGCGATGTCGATGTCGTCGTGCGGGCGCTCCCGGGTGCTGCGGATGCCTCATGGCCCGAGCTTCGTTCTGAAGTGCTCCACGCGCTCGTGCGACGAAACGTCATCGCCGGTCTCGAACCCGACGCCCATGGGGCGCCGGGTTCTTTGAGCGCGCCCGATGCGAAGCCGGTGCGCGATGCGTGATCTCGCCCTCTTCGTGGGACTGATCCCTCGCAACATCGGAGTGCTGCTGCTCCGCGGGTACCGCGCCGCGATCTCTCCGCTCTATGGGGACGTCTGCCGCTATTACCCTTCCTGCTCCGCATACGGTCTCGGCTCGGTGCAGCAGCGCGGCCTTCTGATCGGCAGCGCCTTGACGGCCTGGCGCATCCTCCGATGCAATCCCTGGACCGCCGGCGGCATCGATGATGTCCGGCCCGCTCCCCACGACCGCTACCGGACGACGACGTTCGGATGGGTCGTTCCGAAGGGCATGTTCCCCAAGGCCGAGGCGGATGCCCCGGCTGCGCGCCGTGCACACGAGCTGACTCACGTCGCTCCTCGCCTGCGCGATTCCGATGCCACCGACCCCGGGCTCGTCCATGCCGACGCCGATGCCGCTGCACCACTGCTTCGCCCGCTCGTGGTCGAGTCGGCGCTCTCGCTCTCCTCCCCCGCATTGTCCCGAAAGGACTGACCCGCAGCAATGGATATCATCAGCCTTGTTCTCTGGCCCATCAAGTGGGTCATCGAGCTGATCCTCGTCGCGTTCCACTCGCTGTGGACGTTCGTCGGGCTCGACGCCGACGCGGGCATCACCTGGATCCTGTCGATCGTCGGCCTCGTCATCGTGGTTCGCGCGGCACTGATCCCGATCTTCGTGCGTCAGATCAAGAGCCAGCGCCGCATGCTCGAGGTGGCGCCGCAGCTCAAGAAGATCCAGGAGAAGTACAAGGGCAAGAAGGATCAGTTCTCGCGCGAGGCGATGTCGCGCGAAACCATGGAGCTCTACAAGAAGACGGGAACCAACCCGCTCTCCTCGTGCCTCCCCCTGCTGCTCCAGATGCCGATCTTCTTCGGCCTCTTCTCCGTACTCAACGACGCGCAGCACGACAAGGCGGGTGTCGGCGTCTTCACGCAGGAGCTCGCGAACTCGTTCGCCAACTCCGAGTTCCTCGGCGCACCGCTCAAGGGCACGTTCATCGGCGCGATGAACGGCGAGTACCCCTGGCAGGTCATGGTCATCGCGGCCACGATGATCGTGCTCATGACGGCGTCGCAGTTCATCACGCAGCTCCAGATCGTCTCGAAGAACATGTCTCCCGAGACCAAGGCGAGCCCGATGTTCCGTCAGCAGCGCATCATGTTGTACCTGCTCCCCCTGGTGTTCGCATTCTCGGGCGTCGCGTTCCCCATCGGCGTCATGTTCTACTGGCTCGTCTCGAACTTCTGGACCATGGGCCAGCAGTTCCTCGTGATCCGCAACATGCCGACGCCCGGTAGTGAGGCCGCCAAGGCTCGCGAGGCCCGCCTCGCGAAGCGCGGCAAGCTCGTGATCGAAGACCAGAACTCGCCGACGATCGTCGTCGAGGAGAAGAAGACGTCGCAGCGTCAGCAGCCGGTCGGCAAGAACCGCGCGAAGAAGCAGGGTGGAAAGTAAGCATGACCGACGTTCAGCAGCACGTGAGTGACGAGCGCACCGTTTCGCAGCTCGAAGAAGAGGGCGACATCGCCGCGGACTACATCGAGGAACTTCTCGATATCTGCGACCTCGATGGCGACATCGACATCGATGCCCGCAATGGTCGCGCATACCTCTCGGTCAACGCCGGTGACGGTGCGAACCTCAACCTGCTGTCGAAGCCCGAGACGGTGACGGCTCTGCAGGAACTGACGCGCCTCGCGGTGCAGACCAAGACCGGTGCGTTCTCTCGACTCATCCTCGACATCGGCGGATCACGCGATGCGCGCCGCGATGAGCTGGCCCGTCTCGTCGACCGCGCCGTCGAGCGCATCGAGGCCGGCTCGGCTGAGGCGTCGTTGCCCCCGATGTCCTCGTACGAGCGCAAGCTCGTGCATGACCTCGTCGGCGAGCGTGGCTTCCACTCCGCCTCGCGCGGTGAGGGCGCCGACCGACACACGGTCATCACGCGTTCGGCGTGACGTTTCACGTGAAACGATGACGACCAATGAATCGGGTGCCGACGCGCCTGTGAACGTTGAACTCGAGGCCGAGCCCGCCGCTGCCTCAGCGGTCTTCGGAGAGCATCTCGAGCGAGGCCGGCAGTTCACGGCGTCGCTCGCAGCCCACGGCGAAGAGTTGGGTCTCATCGGCCCGCTCGAACTCCCCCGTCTCTGGACGCGCCATATCGTGAACTCGGCCCTAGTCGCACCGCTGCTGCGACCAGGCCGGGTCGCCGATGTGGGCTCGGGTGCTGGTCTCCCTGGAATCGTGCTGGCCATCATTCGACCGGATGTCTCGTTCACCCTGATCGAGCCCATGGAACGCCGGGTCGATTGGCTCTCGCGCCAAGTCGACGAGTTGCAACTCTCGAACGTCGTCGTCGAACGGGCTCGGGCTGAAGACTCCGGGTTCAAGCACCAGTTCGACCAGGTCACCGCTCGCGCGGTGAGCGCGCTGCGCACCTTGATCCCGGTGACGGCTCCCCTGCTCAAGGCAGGCGGCGAGTTCGTGCTGCTGAAGGGTGCGGGTGTCGACGGGGAGATGGGCGCGGCCGACAAGGTGTTCCGCAAGTACCGCGTCGTCGACCCCGAGGTCGTGCTGCTCGGGGCGAATCTCGATACCGAGGTCACCCGGGTGTTCCGGGCCCGGATCGCCGCTTCCTGAGTTCAGGATCACCCCCGATCCCCGCCGCACTGTGCGGTCGCGATGGGATCAGGTTGTTCGCCCGGGTTCACGTGTCTCCACGAGAACCCGGGCGTTCTGCATGCTCGGGTTCATTCCGGGTGCGGTCCGGATGCTGCGGAGTCCAGCGGCGTCGTCTGTATGAAGGTCGGTGGCGGTTCCAGCTGGGGAGCCAGCATTCAGCTCCGACGGGTCCTCGGGTTCTTCATACGCTCTACATCTTCGATGGCTCGTGACGCGGGAGAGCTAGGGCGCTCCCGCGACGAGGCCTCGTGCGACGGCCTCCGACGCCCGTCTGTTTCCGGGTTCTCTTCTGTGGGCGCTGGGCGGTGGGCTCGGTGCTTCTTGTGGGCACCACGTGAGATCGCTCGTCATGACGCGCGAGTTCCTGGACTCGGCTCTCGCGCGGGGTTCCTGCCGCCGCAGACCACGAAGAGCCACTCCCCTGGCGCAGCGGCACTGGTTCGGCAGAGGAAAACACTGAGCTTTCAAACCCAGTGCGACCGCGTGGACTCCCTGCCGCATCGGCGAGCCTGCGCAAGAACATTCGCGAATGCGGCGGCGGGCGTTCGCCGGACCGTGCGGCGGTGGACGAACCGTACTCGATTCCATGCCGCCGCTGGAGCGGTAGTCGACGCTCTCGCACCAAACGTCGCCGCACTCCATGCTTCGTAGCCAACGTGCTCCGTTGGGGTCCGTTCGTTGTTGGAGGTGCCCGCAACTCCCCCGCTGCGGCCCGGCGATCCTGCTGCGCCGGTCGACGCCATGACCGACAGACAGCTGGGCGGTGAAGATGCGCCGTCACGCGTCCGGTAACTTTGCGACCTCACGTCCAACGATCGCATGCCCGTTCGAACTACCGCCGGCGCCAGGAGGGTCAATCCTGCTTGGTCTCGCTCTCTCCCCTTCGCCCGTACGTTCATCGCCTCCGCGACTCCTTCTGGTCTTCTCGTCCGTCTGCTATTCGTGCTCGCTGTGACCTGTGGCCTGTGACCTGTTCCTCGGTGTCGGTTCCCGTGGTTCCCACGCCACCCTTCTCCGGCGCGGCGAAGCGGACTGCCACCCGTACATCGCCGCCGCGGCCCATCGCCTTCGAGCGCAAGTCCCGTCAACCAACCGCCCCCGATCACGTGATGTTTCACGTGAAACAGGGCCGAGTCGCCGGCCCACCCGCCCGCCGTTGGGCGAGTGGGCGCCCAGGCGCCGTATCGAGACCAACCCCCACCCGAACCACTGCCGGCCAAACCCCGCGGGTGGAAGCCCGCCAGTCGACGTCCCCGACCGAACTCCGCCAATCCGACGTCCCCGACCGAATCCCGCTCGTCGAAGCCCGCCCGTCGAAGCCCGCCAGTCGACGTCCCCGAGCGAACCCCGCCGGCCGAGAAGCGGAGCGTCTCGAGACCTGCGCCCCGCACGGAACGTCGCCGGCCGTGAAGCGGAGCGTCTCGAGACCAGCGCCCCACACGTCACCCCGCCGGTCGAGTAGGTGCCGTGGCACCGTCTCGAGACCAGCGCCTACCTCCGCTACTCGCCCTGGTGCCCGTGCGCGCACCTCGCCGTTCGAACCCTCCGTTCGAACGCCGTTGGTCGAGTCCCGCCGTTCGAACCTCGCCGTTCGAACCTCGCCGGGAGAGGAGCGAAGCGTCTCGAGAGCAGCGCCCCACGCGAACCTCGCCGGGCGAGTAGGCACCCTGGCGCCGTATCGTCACCAGCGCCGCTTCGCCCCGCCTATTCGCCCTGGAGTCCGTGCCTGAATAGCGGACGCTCGGGCGGCTTGCGCCCGGTCTCCTGCTCCCACGCCTTGAGCTGCTGGGTGAGCGCCTTGGCGAGCTCGAACACCTGCTCGGGTGGGATCCGGATGCGGCTCACGACCTGCCCGGGCACGGCGACCGCGCGCGACCCGTCGGCATTTTCGATGGTCGACCGCGGCTGGGTGAGGGCGACGTAGTCGATCACGATCACGTTCGGCGTGCCAGACGCGCGCGAAGTCGGCGAGCACGCCCTGGGCGCGGTCGGCCGGCAGGTCGATCTGGTGTCGACGCGGAAGATGGTTGTCCCTCACGGCGCCTTGTCGTGGGCAAGGGGCTCGGCAATCTGCTCGCGACCGGCGCGGCCAGTTCGGAACGTGCACCGGAGCGCCGAGTGCAGACCGGTGCAATCATCCGAGAACCTCGCATTCGGCGACAAGGTGGTCGATCAGGGTCTCTGGATCCGCATCGCGTTCACCAGTGGGCGCGTCTCGCACATGCGATCCATCCGTGGTGTTTTCGCTCCTCTCACATGTACGACGCGGAGGACTCGCGCGCGTCCGTTGGCACGCAGTCGATCTGGGCGATGGAGGGGGCGAGGCTGACGCGCGCGGCGCATGAGATCCACAGGAGAGGGCGCGTGCAGCGGTGGCGATGGCCATGACCAGCGCGTCCCCTCTCTCCTCACTCCAGGGCCGTTTCACGTGAAACATCCGTTCTCAATACTCGGCTCAAGTGGCGCTCGGGTGTCTGAAGACGATTGGTCCCGCGATCAGCCACCGTCGCCACGCCGCGGTCGCAGACCACTCCGTGTTCGACGAGCCGTGCACGTATGAAATCCTCGCCCGACCCATCATTGCCGCTCTCACTGCTACTGGGTGTTTCACGTGAAACGGTGAACTGGCACCGCAGATGACCGTTCCTTGCCTCCTCCGCTCGTCGCGAGACGCGGGAAGGTGAAGGAATGCCGCAGTATCCGTCGGCGCGCGCCGGTGCTGCCGGTTAAGCTTGACTGTCTGGCGCGTCGATGATGGCGCAGCCGACGTGGTGGGCGGCCGATCGTGGGGAATGACGGATCAGGGCAGGAGAGTTCGGTATGGCGCAGGGCGGAGGACGTGGATGGTTCCATCGGCGTCGCCCACAGCCTGAACCGGCATCCGAGAACCAACCATCCGCTCCCCGAGTGAAGTCTGACGATCCCGTGCCACACCCCCTCGACACCGTTCCAACCATCGACCCACCGGTTCCCGCGCCGGCCATCGTTGCTCCCGCGAACGTCCTCGCAGCGACCCAGACAGGAAGCGCTCAGAGCGCTCCTGACACTCCCCTGACCGCATCCCCATCCATCAGTTCATCGACGTCTGAGCAATCTGCATCGGGGCGCGCTGATGCGGATGCCGTACGGCCGACGCCAGCTTCGATCCAAGCGCCCCAGCCACGAACTGCCGCTTACGACTGGGATGCAGCCACCGCTGCCGCTCTTGCCGAGACGGACGCGCCGACTCACGCCACTCCCCACGAGCACACCGTGAGCGAACCAGACCGACTTCTCGAGGACATCATTCGGGAGATCGTCGGCGACGCCGCAGTCGATACCGTGAGCTCGCTCCACTCCGCGCGGGCCGCCGCGAACTCCGACACTCCGGGACCAGTCCGCACACCGGAGACCGCGCAGAATGTGCCGGTTGGTGACGCAGCACCACTGCAGAACACTGACGAAGTCGTGGTACCCGCAGTGCCCAGCCCGGAGGCTCGACAACTCGTCTCCGACTCCCCCGATCTGCCGAACGAAGCTCCCCTGGGCGGAGGCCCCCAGGCACAGCCGGAGGCCCTCGAGTCCACCGTTCCGCCGGTCGTTCCCGCGCCCGTCGAGTTGGATCGGACGGCGGACCCGGTTCCCGACCCGGCCACCGACCTGAGCCCCTCACAGCCGTCGAGCGTTTCACGTGAAACAGTGATGCGTGAATCCGATCTCCACGACACTGGTTCCACCAACGCCTTGCCAACTGCATCACCCGCCGCCCCCACCGTGAGCATCGCCCAACACGGCGCCTCGGAGCCGGCACCATCAACGGATGTTTCACGTGAAACGCCCGCCAAGTACGGAGGAACTCCCCTGGCCGACCAGATTGCCGACGAGACTCGTCGCCGCATCGCTCTCGAGACCGCGGTGCTGCCGCTCCCGGCAACGACTAGGGTCTTTACGATCTCGAACCAGAAGGGCGGCGTCGGGAAGACGACGACCGCAGTGAATCTCGCCGCCGCACTCGCGCGGTCGGGCGCCCACGTTCTCGTCGTCGATCTCGACCCGCAGGGCAACGCCTCGACGGCACTCGGCGTCGATCATCGCTCCGATCAGCAGAGCGTCTATGAGGTGCTGGTCGCAGACCTCGAACTCTCGCAGGTCGTCCGTCGCTCGACTGAGCACGAGCGCCTCGACTGCGTGCCCGCCACCATCCACCTCGCCGGAGCCGAGATCGAGCTCGTGTCGCTCGTCGCTCGTGAACAGCGCCTGCGCCGTGCGATCGACAAGCACCTCGCCTCCATGGAACGCCCGTACGACTACGTGTTCATCGACTGCCCGCCCTCGCTCGGACTCCTGACCATCAATGCGTTCGTCGCCGCACGTGAGGTGCTCATTCCCATCCAGTGCGAGTACTACGCGCTCGAGGGTCTCTCGCAGTTGCTCAGCAACATCGAGTTGATCGAGAAGCACCTCAATTCCGAGCTGCGCCTCTCGACAATTCTGCTCACGATGTACGACTCGCGCACGAACCTCGCTCAGCAGGTGGCGCAGGAAGTACGCGACCACTTCCCCGCTCAGACCCTTGAGACGATCATCCCCCGTTCGGTACGCGTGTCGGAGGCACCGAGCTATGGGCAGAGCGTGATCAGCTACGACTATTCGTCGTCCGGATCGCTCTCGTATCGCGAGGCGGCCGCGGAGATCGCACAACGTGCTGCCCTCGCAGCGGCGCAGACGGAAGGAATCTGATGGCCACCAAACGAACCGGACTCGGTCGGGGCATCGGCGCCCTCATTCCCTCGAGCGACTCGACGGAAGGCGCCGCCAGGCCTGTCGATGTCTTCTTTCCCGGCGCCGGTGCCGAGTCGGCTCCCGTGGCGTCGGTCGCGGTGATCGAACAGGCTGCTGCTGAAGATGGACTCGTCGCCGTACCTGGTGCACGTCTCGCTCGGCTCAACCCCGACGACATCGTGCCGAACGCGGTACAGCCGCGAAGTGTCTTCGACCCTGAAGACCTCGCCGAGCTCGTGCACTCCGTCCGTGAGTTCGGTGTGCTGCAGCCGATCGTCGTTCGACCCCACCCCGACCTTGCCGGCAAGTACGAGCTCGTCATGGGCGAGCGCCGACTTCGCGCAACCAAGGCAGCCGGCCTCGACACCATTCCGGCGGTCGTCAAGGACACCGCGAACGAGGACATGCTTCGGGATGCCCTGCTCGAGAACCTGCACCGCTCCCAGCTGAACCCGCTCGAGGAAGCCTCGGCGTATCAGCAACTCCTTGCCGACTTCGGCATCACCCAGGAGGAGCTCGCCACGCGCATCGGTCGGTCTCGTCCGCAGATCTCGAACACCCTTCGCCTGCTGAAGCTCCCAGAGCCGGTCCAGCTTCGTGTCGCCGCCGGCGTGCTCAGCGCGGGACACGCGCGGGCGATTCTCGCGACCGCCGGCGATGCCGCGTCGATGCAACGCTTCGCCGACAAGATCGTCAATGAGGAGCTCTCGGTGCGCGCGGCCGAAGCCGCCGCCACCTCGCAGGCACCGGCCGCGTCGCGCACGAAGCCTGCAGCGGGCAGGCGTCAGGACTTCCTCGAAGATCTGGCGAGTCGGCTCGGTGATCGCCTCAACACTCGTGTGAAGATCGCACTCGGCGCCAGAAAAGGCCAGATCAGCATTGATTTCGCGACGGTACAGGACCTTCGGCGCATTCTCACGGACCTTGGCGAGGATCTCGACGGGGTCTGAACGGCATTCGCTCTCAGGATCGTTCATGACGAACTGAAATCACGATGAAATGGCACTCGATCCGTCAGGATCGGGTGCCATTTCGTGATTCACGCGCGATGACGGTGCGCCGGAAAAGGGAGAGCGATCGAGCCGAGCGAGCGCCGCTCGATCAGGCTTGCGCCGTCGCACGCGCCGCACGCGCGACGGCCGCGCGCACGAGTCCCGAATACACCGACCCTGCATCGGTGCCGGAGGCCTCGATGGCGAGCGGCACCAACGATGTCTCCGTGAGACCGGGCAGGACGTTGGCCTCGAGGAACCAGGGCACGCCCGCGGCATCCACGATGAAGTCGACGCGCGACAGGTCGCGGAGGCCGAGCGTCGCATGCGCGTGGATCGCAGCTGCGGCCGCCGTCTCGATCGCCGCGGCATCGAGCCGCGACGGCGCGTAGAAGGTGGTCTCCCCCGCGTTGTATCGAGCCTGGAAACTGTAGATGCCGGCCGTCGGGTCGATCTCGACCGGGGTCAGCGCGTGCGGGCCGTCCCCTGCATCGATGACGGCGACGGCGATCTCTGTACCGAGGATGCGCCGCTCGACGACCACCGCATCGGCGTACGTGAAGGCGTCGACCATTGCGCGCGGCAGGTCGTTCGAGTCGGTGACGATGCTCACGCCCTGTGCCGACCCGCCCATCTCCGGCTTCACGACGAGCTCGCCCGGGAGGGCATCACGGACGACCTGGAGAACGCCTGCGGCCCCGAGCTCGCGGAACGACTCGTGCGAGAGCACGATCGACGCCGGTACCGACGCGCCGGAGGCTGCGATGAGCGAACTGGCGATCGGCTTCGACCAAGCGCGGCGGGCGGCGGCGGCCGAGGATCCGACGGTGGGAATGCCGAGCGCGTCGAGCAGGCCGAGGAGGGATCCGTCTTCGCCGCTCGAGCCGTGCAATGCAGGGAACACCACGTCGGGCCGCGTGTCTGCCAGGAACGGTAGGAGACCGGCATCCGGGTCGCGGAGCGTGACGGAGTGCCCGGCCGAGGCCAGTGCGTCGGCGACTCGGCGCCCGGAGCGGAGCGAGACGTCGCGCTCGTGGGAGATGCCACCCGCGAGGACGACGACGTTCAGACCGTTGGAATCGCTCATGATCTGGGGTTTCTCCACTACTTCAGGTCGGAAGGGGGTGCGAGTTCGATGCCGGGCGTCGCGGGAAGCTGCAGGGTGCCGGTGCCGGCGAACGTGTCGAGCAGGTCGAGTTCGCCGTTGACGACGGTGGCAAGACGACGGATGCCGACCCGGATCGCGTCGGGTGTCGGATAGCAGAACGAGAGACGCATCGCGTGTCGCCCGCGGCCGTCGGCGAAGAACGCTGTGCCGGGGGTGTACGCGACGAGTTCCTTCACCGCGCGAGGCAGCATCTGCTTCGAATCGAGCACGTCGGGCATGGTCACCCAGACGTAGAACCCGCCCTTGGGATTGGTCCAGCTGAGCTGGGGAAGGTGCTCCCCCAGCGCCTCGATCATGGCGTCCTTGCGCTCTCGATAGACACCGCGGAACGTGTCGATCTGTGCGCGCCAATCGGTGGTCGAGAGGTACTCCGAGACCACCAACTGACTGAACGAGCTCGGCGAGAGGATCGCCGACTCGGCGGCCAGGATGAGCTTCTCGCGGATCGCGTGCGGTGCGAGCGCCCACCCGACGCGGAAGCCGGGTGCGAGGGTCTTCGAGAAGGACCCGAGGTAGATCACACCCTCGGGATCGAGTGAACGCAGCGCATTCGGCGCGGGCTCGTCGAAGTGGAGCAGGCCGTAGGGGTTGTCCTCGAGCACGAGGATCTCGTTGGTGCGGCAGATCTCGAGGATCTCGGGGCGCCGCTCGGCCGAGAGGGTCACGCCCGCCGGGTTGTGGAAGTTCGGGATCGTGTAGAGGAACTTGATGCGTCGGCCCTGACCACGAAGGTGGGCGATCGTCTGGCGGAGCGCCTCGGGGATGAGCCCGTCCTCGTCCATCGCGACGTGCACGACGTTGGCCTGGTACGACCGGAACACGCCGAGCGCGCCGACGTAGCTCGGAGACTCGGCGAGGATCACGTCACCGGGATCGATGAACAACTTCGCGACCAGGTCGAGCGCCTGCTGCGACCCCGTCGCCGTGACGACGTTGTCGACCGAGCCCTGGATGCCCTCGAGGGACATGACCTCGAGGATGTGCTCCCGGAGCGCCGGAACTCCCTGACCAGAGCCGTATTGCAGGGCGGTCGGCCCATCGGTGCGCATCACCCGGTCCATCGACGAGATGATCAGATCCTGCGGCAGGGCGGAGACGAACGGCATGCCACCCGCGAGCGAAACGACCTCGGGCCGAGAGGCGACGGCGAACAGGGCTCGAACCTCGGAGGCGGCCAGGCCGGCGGCTCGCTCGGCGTAGTTCGCGTACCACGGGTCGAGGTTGTTGCCGGTCCGCTGGGGGACGCCGTCAGAGGTCACGAGTGGCTCATCCGTTCTGTTCGAGTTGTTCCATGCTAATTGCCGCGTGGAGGGGTGATTCGCACCGCGTCACCCCGTGCGGGTGGCGGTGACGGGTGGGGCGGATGCCGCGGCATCCGTACGAAGGACATTCCGCGCGACATCCGCGCGACGCCGGCAGAGATGCGAAAGACCCGCCCGGCGTGTGCCGGGCGGGTCTCGATGCGCTACGAGGCTGCCGGCTACGAGATGTAGGCGGCGAGGTCGGCCTCGAGGGCGGGCTTCGGCTTGGCGCCGATGACGGTCTTCACGACCTCGCCCTTCTCGAAGACCTTGAACGCGGGGATCGCGGTGATCTGGTACTTCATCGCGAGCTGGGGGTTCTCATCGACGTTGATCTTGACGATGTCGAGCTTGTCGGCATGCTCGGTCGCGATCTGGTCGAGGATCGGGCTGACCGCACGACACGGTCCGCACCACTCGGCCCAGAAGTCGACCAGGACGGCCTTCTCGTTGTTCAGGACCTCCTGCTCGAAGGTCGCCTCGGTCACAGCACGTGCAGTCATTGCGGTTCTCCTTTGGTGAAGCGGACGTCGCGGTGAATCAGATGGCGAATGCGCTCAGTGAGCTCGGACGAGCCCGTCGAGTGCGACGCCCTCATCGATCGCCTCAGCCTCGATCTCTGCGGCCTCGGGCGAGTTGGTGTCTTCGAGTGCGGCGAGGTAGTGCTCGGCGTCGAGCGCGGCGACGGTGCCCGAACCCGCGGCGGTGATCGCCTGGCGGTAGAACGGGTCGATGACGTCTCCGGCGGCGAACACTCCGGCCACCGAGGTGCGCGACGAGCGACCCTCGACATGGATGGTGCCCTCGCGGGTGAGCTCGAGCTTGCCGTGCACGAGGTGGGTGCGCGGGTCGTTGCCGATCGCGACGAACAGGCCGTCGAGCTCGAGCAGGCGCTCCTCGCCGGTGACCGTGTCGCGGAGCGTGACGCCGGTGACCGCCGTCTCGCCCTGGATCGCGGCGACCTCGGAGTTCCACACGAACTCGATCTTCTCGTTGTCGGCGGCACGCTGCTGCATGATCTTCGACGCCTTGAGGCTGTCGCGACGGTGGATCACGTAGACCTTGTCGGCGAAGCGGGTGAGGAAGGTCGCCTCCTCCATCGCCGAGTCGCCGCCGCCGACGACCGCGATGGTCTTCTGGCGGAAGAAGAAGCCGTCGCACGTGGCGCACCACGAGAGGCCGTGGCCCGACAGGACCTCCTCTTCGGGCAGGCCGAGCTTGCGGTACGCGGAGCCGGTCGCGTAGATGAGCGCGGCGGCCTCGTGGGTCTCGCCGTTGCCGAGCGTGACGCGCTTGACGGGGCCGTCGATGTCGAGCGACACGACATCGTCATAGACGACCTCGGTGCCGAAGCGCTCAGCCTGAGCCTGCAGCTTGCCCATGAGGTCGGGGCCCATGATGCCCTCGGGGAAACCGGGGAAGTTCTCGACCTCGGTCGTGTTCATCAGCTCGCCGCCGATCTCGACGGAGCTGGCGATGAGCAGGGGCTTGAGTTCTGCGCGGGCAGCGTAGATCGCCGCGGTGAAGCCCGCGGGACCCGAGCCGATGATGATGATGTCGCGCAAGGCGGCTCCTGTCGTCGTTCAGTGGTTCGTGGCATCCGTTTCGAACGAATCCGAATCGGAGGCACCGACATGGTCAACACAGTCTAGGCGTCGCGTATTCCGGTGCCCGAGGTGGAGCGCGGTATGTGACGGATGCCGCGAGCGCTCGGGTGCGGAACGCGACCGTGGGCGCGTTCGATCGACCCCGAATGCGGCTCAGCGCCGACGCAGGCGTGCGAGCGCCGGCTCGGCGAACCCGCGGAACTCCGGCGACTTGAGCAGCCACAGGCCGCCGAAGTAGAGGGCGGACATCACGGCGCCGATGACCACCATGGACACGATCGCGCCGACGCGACTCGAGACCGCGTAACCACCATCGACGGTTCCGCCGAGAAGGACCAACAACCCGAGCCCGGCGATGACCGGCACGACGAGGGCGATCAGTGATCGGCCGACCGCGGCGCCGATGCGACGGCCGTCGAGCGTGCCGAGGCGACGGCGCAGCAGGACAGTGGCGAGCACGAACTGCGCGAGCACGGCGATCGTGGTCGCGAGTGCAACACCGACCGCGATCCAGTCGAGCGGGAGCGCGAGGCACGAGAGCGCGGCGATCGAGAAGACGATCACCTGGAACATCGTGAAGAAGAACGGGGTGCGGGTGTCGTTCAGCGCGTAGAACGTGCGTTGCACGACGAACAGCAGGCTGAAGGCCACGAGCCCGATGGCGAGTGCGATCAGGATGTTTCCGATGGCGGATGCTGCATCGAAGCCGGTCTGGAAGACCGCACCGAACGGATACGCGACCACGATCAGCCCGGCTGCTGCGAGCACCAGGATGACGAGCACGCCGCGTACGGCACTCGAGAAGTCGTCACGCACCTTCTCGAGATCGTCGACGGCTGCGTGTTCGCTCATGCGGGTGAAGTACGCCGTCGCGATCGACACCGTGATCACGGAGTGCGGAAGCATGAACACCAACCATGCGGTGTCGAATGCGGCGACCGAGGCACCCTGGTTGGTCGCGACGACGAGCACGCGGGTCTGCACGATGCCGGCGAGCGTCGTGAGCAGCAGCATGCCGAACGTCCAGCCGGCGAGACGGCCGGCCGTGCGGAGTCCGACGCCTCGCCACGCGAAGTCGGGCTTGAAGCGCAGTCCGATCCGTCGCCAGAACCAGAACAGCACGAGGGCCTGCACGGCGATTCCGAGCGTCGCGGAGCCCGCGAGCAGCGCGACCATGCCCGCGGTCCAGTCGCCGACGCCGCGGACGCCGTCGGGGTCGAAGCCGAACGCGAGGCCGAAGACCACGAGACCGGCGATCGCGACGACGTTGTTCAGCACCGGAACCCACGTGAACGGGCCGAAACTGCGGCGCGCGTTCAGCACCTCGCCGAGGAGCGTGTAGAGCCCGTAGAAGAAGATCTGGGGCATGCACCACCAGGCGAATGCGGTGGCGAGCGGCAGGATCTTCTCGTTGGAGCCCGCATACAGCGCCGCCAGCAGTGGGGCGAGGGCGGTCGCCACGACGGTGGCCCCCAGCAGGATCACCATCGCGAGGGTCAGCAGCTTGTTGATGTAGCCGCTGCCGCCGTCGGCGTGGGCGGAGGCCCGAACGATCTGCGGCACGAGCACGGCGCTGAGCACGCCGCCGGCGACGATCACGTAGACGGTGTTCGGCAGGCCGTTCGCCACGGCGAACGCGTCGGCGCTGATCGAGCCGACCACGCCGATCGTGCCCGCGAGCACGATGGCCTTCACGAACCCGAGGACGCGCGAGACGAGCGTTCCCGAAGCGAGGAACAGGCTCGCCCGCCCGATGCGGTCGTCAGTCATCGCGGCGTTCACTCGTCTCGTTCGGTTCGCTCGGCGCCACCGGCTCGTTCGGCTTGGTCTCCGACGCATTCGCAGTCGCCTCGGAGAGTTCGGAGGGCTCGGATGCCTCGGCATCGGCCTGCTCGTCAGATGCGGCTGCCGCGGCATCCGCAGCACGTGCGCGTCGGCGGCGGCGGATGTTGCGCCACAGGCCGATGCCGAACACGATGATGACGATGCTGCCGAGGATCGCGGCGCCGAGACCCTCCCAGTCGGCGCGGACGTCGGCGGTGATCATGACCGTGGAGCCGACGGAGACGCCGGTGAGCGACTGCAGCGAGACCGCGAGCCGCACCTCGCCGTTGCCGACACCGGCGGCGACGGGCACGATCACCGTGTTGCGCGACTCGGGCTCGACGGTGACCTGCACCGGTTCGTCGACGACGAGGCGCCCGTTGGACGGCGCGACGTCGACCTGCACGGTGACCGGCAGCGAGAGCGTGTTCTGGATCGTCACGGGGATGCCGGTCTCGCTCGCGACGACGAGCACCGTGCTGCTCGGCACGACCGAGATCGAATCCACGGTGGCGTGCTGGGCCGCGATCCACTCGGTCGCCGAGGTGCTCCACTCGGTGGGCGTCGCGAGCCAGCCGACGTCGAGCAGCGCGAGGAGTTGCCGGCGCACCGGACCGGTGAGATCGGTCGGGTCTTCGAGCACGCTGGCGAACGCGTCGACGTCGGTCTCGACGGTGATCATGTTGCCGGCGATGGTTCGTCGGGCCTGGTCTTCGGTCGAGTCGACGAGCGACCGGGCGGTCGGCGGGGCGCCGATCGCCTGCGCGAGGCCGGTGAGCGAGACGAACGGGGCGGCCGCCATCTCGTCGAGCAGGTCGCCGACGCGGTCGGACACGAGCCCGTAGTCGCGGCCGAACGTGGCCAGCAGCGGCCCGTCGGACGAGTTCGTCGAGCCGTCGAGCGCGGCGCGGGCCAGCACCTCGCCCGTGGCGTCGCGCCACTCGAGGTCGGTCGCTGCGGCGCCGGCGGCGCGAACGGCCTCGGTGAGGTCGTCGTCGGAGACGATCGCCGTGCCGCCGTCGACCAGGGCCGACGCCCGTGCGCCGTCGAGGGGCTCCACGTTGCCGGCGTCGAGCACGGTCGTGGTGAGGCCGGCGGCGTTGAAGAACGCCAGGTTGCCTGGGCCGACCGTGCGGTCGCCCGGCCAGGCGATGTCGGCGCGCGTGTACGGCCAGGAGAGGAGCGCCTCGATGGTCGGAACGGGCGACACGGGTTCGGTCGGCACGGGCGTCGGAGACGCAGCCGGGGTCGCCGGGTCGACGCTCGGGTCGGCGTCGGCGTTCTGCTCGATCGCGGGGTCGGGCACGAAGTCGTCGGGGTCGAGCACGTCGGCGAACGAGGTCGGCTGCAGCGGCGCCGGCAGGCCGGTCTGCGCCTCGAGTGCGAGGTCGGCATCGGCGTAGGCGAGGGGGAACGTCTCGTTGGGCAGCGCGGCGAGGCGATCGAGCCACGCGGTCGCGGTGACGGGGGCGGAGGTGCCGAGCACCCGGATCGAGGCGATGATGCGCGGATCGATGCCGATCGCGATCTGCCGTCCGCCCAGCGCGTCGAGCTGACGCGTCAGGAGCCCGGAGGGCGAGGTCCAGTTCGAGAGGTCGTCGCTCGAGATGAGGCCGTCGGCCGAGGCGGGCACCGTGATCGGCGCGACGAGCGCGATCGGTGCCCCGGCGGACGCGACCGCCGTGTTCGCGAACGCCGACGTGCCGGTCGACACGACGGTGTCGCCGACCTTCAGTTCGGCGCCGAGGCCCACGACAGGCGAATCGGCGAGGTCGTCGAACGCGGCGGCTGGCACCGTGAAGGCGACCTGGGTGACGCCGCCGGCCGCGAGCGTGCGCGAGGTCGCCTCGCCGAGCGAGACGCTGGCCGAGCCGAACGCGGCGCCGTCGTCGAGGGTCGCGAGCCACGCATCGAGGTCGGAGTCGTCGCCGATCGCCTCGGCCGAGCGCACGAGCCGCACCGAACCGGCCTCGACGAACGAGCCGCTGCGGTTCTCGAGCTCGACCGTGATGGTGACCGGGCTGGTCGGCGTGCCGGGGGTGTAGGTGGGGGCGAGCGTCGGCGCGATGCTCAGCAGCACGCCCTCGGCCCCGCCCTCGGGCACGGCCCCGCGGAGCATCGCGGCGCTGCTGACGGCATCGCCGCTGGCGCTCGCGCCCGCGCTGGGGTCGACGGCATTCTCGGTGCCGAACAGCACGTCTTGGAAGTCGCCGACGGGATCGGCGCCCGTGGTGCTCGCCGCGAGGGGCACCAGCACGAGCGTCGCGGCCGCGACGGCGGCGGCGCTGAAGACGAGCGTGCGACGCACGCCCGTCGCGCCGGAGGAACCGACTCGCCTGCGGGCGCGACGACGCGCAGCATTCGAGTCGGCCATGCAGGGATTCTACGGCGTGAGCACGCCGCCGCTGTGCGGGTTTGCACAGCTTCGAGGCGGTCGACGGATGCCGCGGGCGGCCGACCTCGGACCCGTCTCGTTCGCCGGGCGCCGCGCCGCGGCATCCGCCCCGCTTAACATGGGAGGCATGGAGAGTGTCGCGGCAGCCCTCGACCGGCTGGGCGAGCTGGCGGCTTCGCCGACGGTCTCGACGCTCGCGGCGGCGTTCGAACGTGCAGGCCACGAGCTCGCCCTCGTCGGCGGGCCGGTGCGCGACGCGTTCCTCGGCCGGCCGGTCAACGACCTCGACTTCACGACCGATGCCACGCCCGACGAGATCCTCGCGATCGTGAAGCCCATCTCTGAGGCGCAGTGGGACATCGGCCGCGCGTTCGGCACGATCGGCGCCAAGGTCGCGGGCGAGACCGTCGAGATCACGACCTACCGCGCCGACGCCTACGACGGCGACTCGCGCAAGCCCGAGGTCGTGTTCGGCACGCGCCTCGAAGACGACCTCGTGCGCCGCGACTTCACGGTGAACTCGCTCGCCCTTCGCCTGCCGAAGCTCGAGCTCGTCGACCCGACGGGCGGCGTCGAGGACCTGCTTGCCAAGACGCTCCGCACGCCGGCCGCGCCCGAGCGCTCGTTCGGCGACGACCCGCTGCGCATGCTGCGCGCCGCCCGGTTCTCGGCGCAGCTCGGCTTCGAGGTCGAGGAGGGCACCCGCGCGGCCCTCACGACGCTCGCCCTCGAGATCGATCGCATCTCGGCCGAGCGCGTGCGCGACGAGCTCTCGAAGCTGCTGCTGACGTCGTCGCCCCGCGGCGGCATCCGTCTGCTGGTCGAGTCGGGTCTCGCCGAGCGCGTGCTGCCCGAGGTGCCCGCGCTGCGGCTCGAGGTCGACGAGCACCACCACCACAAGGACGTCTACGAGCACTCGCTGACCGTGCTCGACCAGGCCATCGACTACGAGGTGGCGCGCGGCAACCTCGACTCCCCCGACCTCGTGGTGCGCCTCGCGGCGCTGCTGCACGACATCGGCAAGCCCGGCACGCGGCGACTCGAATCGGGCGGCGTGGTCTCGTTCCACCACCACGACGTCGTCGGAGCCAAGCTCGCGCGCAAGCGCCTGCGCGCCCTGCGCTTCGACAACGACACCATCGCGGCCGTCTCGCGGCTCATCGAGCTGCACCTGCGCTTCTTCGGCTATGCGGATGCCGCGTGGACCGACTCCGCGGTTCGACGCTACGTGCGCGACGCAGGCGACCAGCTCGAGCGCCTGCACATCCTCACGCGCGCCGACGTGACGACGCGCAACCGGCGCAAGGCCGATCGCCTCGGCTTCGCGTACGACGACCTCGAGGAGCGCATCGCCGTGCTCGCCGAAGAGGAGGAGCTCGCCGCCGTTCGCCCCGAGCTCGACGGCGCCGACATCATGCGCCTGCTCTCGATTCCGCCCGGGCCGGTCGTCGGCGAGGCCTACCGCCACCTGCTCGAGGTGCGGCTCGACGAGGGTCCCATCGGGGCGGATGCCGCTGAGCAGCGCCTGCGCGACTGGTGGGCCGCGCGCGGGGTCTAGCCCGACGACTCGTGGCGACGGCGTCTGCACCGCCCGACGGTCTCTGGTCGAATGGCGCCGGCACGCGGCATCCGCTAAGCTGTGAAGGTTGCCCGTGCGCCTCGAATGTGAGGCCTCCTCGGGTGGCGTATGCACAACCCTCCTGCTGCAGAGATCCTGCAGCCGTTTGAGTCCGAAGGAGGTGGGTTAGTCATGCACCAGTACGAGCTGATGGTTATCCTCGATCCAGAGATCGATGAGCGCACCGTTGCTCCCAGCCTTGACAAGTTCCTCAACGTCATCCGTAACGATGGCGGCACTGTCGACAAGGTCGACATCTGGGGACGTCGTCGTCTGGCCTACGAGATCAACAAGAAGAACGAGGGCATCTACGCCGTCGTCGACTTCACCGCCGAGTCCAAGACCACCGACGAGCTCGACCGCCAGCTGAACCTCAGCGAAGCAGTCATGCGCACGAAGGTGCTCCGCGCAGAAGAGGCGATCGCACAGGTCGCCGCTCACGCGAAGGCTCAGGAAGAGAAGGCCGCCAAGAAGGCTGCCGCTTCGGCCAAGAAGGACGCCTAGTCCCCATGGCAGGCGAGACCATCATCACTGTGGTGGGCAACCTCACGGCAGATCCCGAACTGCGCTACACGCAGGGCGGACTGGCGGTTGCCAACTTCACCATCGCTTCCACTCCCCGGACGTTCGATCGTCAGGCCAACGAGTGGAAGGACGGCGAAGCGCTGTTCCTGCGCGCGAGCTGCTGGCGTGAATTCGCCGAGCACGTCGCGGGATCGCTCACCAAGGGTTCCCGGGTCATCGCTACCGGACGTCTCAAGCAGCGTTCCTACGAGACGAAGGAAGGCGAGAAGCGCACCTCCATGGAGCTGGAGATCGACGAGATCGGTCCCTCGCTCCGGTACGCAACGGCTTCCATCACGCGTGCACAGTCCAACCGCGGTGCGGTCGGCGGCGGCGGCGGCAACTCCTACGGGAGCGGCGGCGGCGGCGGTCAGTCCGACGACGCGTGGGCTCCCAGCGCTCCCGCAGCCCAGCAGGGCGGCGGCGACGTCTGGAACACGCCCGGAACGAACTACGGCGACGAGACGCCCTTCTAGGCCTCACGGCCGGCGAACGGATGCTGCCAGCCGGTGCATCCGCCTCGCACAACATCTTCTATAGACAGGAAATCCAATGGCTGGAAAGAGCAGCGGCGATCGCCGCAAGCCGAGCCGCGGGAAGGGCGCGAAGAACGCCGCCCCGGCGAAGTCGATCAAGGTCGGCATCATCGACTACAAGGACGTTGCGACCCTTCGCAAGTTCATCTCCGAGCGTGGAAAGATCCGCGCCCGCCGCATCACCGGTGTCTCCGTGCAGGAGCAGCGCCTCATCGCCCGTGCCGTGAAGAACGCACGCGAGATGGCCCTTCTGCCCTACTCCGGCTCTGGCCGTTAAGGAGCACGACAATGGCAAAGGTTATTCTCACGCACGAGGTCTCCGGCCTCGGTGTCGCCGGTGACGTGGTCGAGGTCAAGAACGGCTACGCGCGCAACTACCTCGTCCCCCAGGGCTTCGCGACTCCGTGGACCCGCGGTGGCGAGAAGCAGGTCGACCAGATCAAGGCCGCTCGCGCGGCTCGCGCTCTGCACTCGCTCGAAGACGCGCAGGCCCTGAAGGCCTCGCTCGAGTCGGGCAAGGTCAAGCTGGCCGTCAAGGCCGGCGTCGGCGGACGCCTCTTCGGCTCCGTCAAGACCTCGGACGTCGCAGCTGCAGTCGAGGCCGCCGGCCTCGGCTCGGTCGACAAGCGCAAGGTCACGATCCCCTCGCCGATCAAGTCTGTCGGCGACCACGAGGCCGTCGTGCGTCTGCACGACGAGCTCTCGGCAACGATCATCCTTCAGGTGGTCGCCGCGAAGTAATTCGCGCACGCATCACGGACGGCGGTTCGGGCTTCGGCCTGGGCCGCCGTTTCGCGTTCAGCCGCCGCGCGAGACGTGCGCGACGCGCACGATCACTCGCATGCGGAGGGCCGCGAACGCAAGGATTCTTCAATGTTCGCTGTGACTGTTGTACACAGGTGGGGTGTGCATGACCGTGGACTTCTCAAGAACTTTTTCCACACAGGTGTGGATAGTGCAAAACCCTGATCAGACTGAAATTCAACCCATGTAATTCGCCTGTTATACACAGATATCCACAGGGTGATTGCACATGTTCTGCGGCGTTTCGCGCAGATTCTCCCCAGAGTTATCCACAGGCTGGGTTGTGATGTGGAGTCGGCTTCCATATCGTGAAGCAGCGTCCTCGATCAACCCGATCTCCTCGTGCCCGAAGCCCCATGTCGGTGGTTCGGCCGAGACTCGGTTGTGGGCGCAGACGCATGCGGCCCAGACGGCCGGAACCGGAGGTCATTGAGTTGTCGATCGCGCACATCGGGCTCGCTGAACCGTCCGACGACAGTGGAGCCCGACGCGGCGAACGCGTCCCCCCGCACGACCTCCTCGCAGAGCAGAGCGCCCTCGGCGGCATGATGCTCTCGAAGGACGCCGTGGCCGACGTCATCGAGACCGTGCGCGGCGTCGACTTCTACGTGCCGAAGCACGAGGTCGTCTTCAACGCGATCCTCACGCTGTACTCGCACGGCGAGCCGACCGACGTCATCGCGGTCACCGACGAGCTGACGAAGACCGGCGAACTGCAGCGCGCCGGCGGCGTCGAATACCTGCACACGCTCACGAGCCTCGTGCCGACCGCGGCGAACGCGGGCTTCTACTCGTCGATCGTGGCCGAGCGGGCGCTCTTGCGCCGCCTGGTCGAGGCCGGCACGCGCATCGTGCAGATGGGCTACCAGGGCGAGGGCGAGGTCGTCGACCTCGTCAACAACGCTCAGGCCGAGATCTACTCGGTCACGGGCTCGGTCGAGACCGAAGACTACGTGCCGCTCTCCGAGGCCGTCAGCGCGGCCTTCGACGAGATCGAGGCCGCGTCGCACACCGACGGCAAGTTCACGGGCGTGCCGACCGGCTTCGCCGATCTCGACGACCTGACCAACGGGTTCCACCCGGGCCAGATGATCATCGTCGCCGCGCGCCCCGCCATGGGAAAGTCGACGCTCGCCCTCGACTTCGCCCGCGCCGCCGCCATCACGAACGACCTGCCCGCCGTGTTCTTCAGCCTCGAGATGGGCAAGAGCGAGATCGCCATGCGCCTGCTCTCGGCCGAGGCATCCGTTCCCCTGCAGAACATGCGCAAGGGCACGGTCGACACGCGCGACTGGACCACCATCGCATCGACCCGCGGGCGCATCAACGACGCGCCGCTCTACATCGACGACTCCCCCAACATGACCCTCGTCGAGATCCGCGCGAAGTGCCGGCGCCTCAAGCAGCGCGTCGGCCTCAAGATGGTGGTCATCGACTACCTGCAGCTCATGACGAGCGGCAAGCGCGTCGAGAGCCGCCAGCAGGAGGTGTCGGAGTTCTCGCGTGCGCTCAAGCTGCTCGCGAAGGAACTCCAGGTGCCGGTCATCGCCCTCTCGCAGCTGAACCGTGGCCCCGAGCAGCGCGCCGACAAGATGCCGGCCCTCAGCGACCTGCGCGAGTCGGGCTCGATCGAGCAGGACGCCGACATGGTGATCCTGCTGCACCGCGAGGCCGCCTACGAGCGCGACAGCCCTCGCGCCGGTGAGGCCGACCTGATCGTCGCCAAGCACCGCAACGGCCCGACGCGCACGATCACGGTCGCGTTCCACGGCCACTTCTCGCGGTTCACCGACATGGTGCAGGTCTAGGTCCAGCCCTCTCCTCGGAGGTCTCGCGCAACTCGTCAGACTCCCAGACGACCGCGGTCGGAGTGAAACCCGCGTCGTCGATCCCGGATGCCCTACCGAGCCGAGCATTCAGTCGTGGACCTGATCGTGATCCGCGCGGAGCCGGACTCGTCGCTGATGTACACGTTGAATACGAGCAGGTCGCGTCCGACGATCCGGACGCGGAGATCGTCGTTCTGGCCGAGCGTCGTGGCACGGGCGACCCAACCGTCATCTGGGTCGAACGAGCTGATGAGCGCTCGTGCCCACGCCACACGATCGACGGAGTCCGAGATCGAGAGCGTTCGCACCAGCTTGGTCTGCAACCGATCATCGTGATTGGCGCAGACGACCTGCTCGCTCGAATCGTCGGTGTCGACCAGAGCGGCGCTCGGCACTTCGCCTTCGATCCGATCGAAGACCTCGAGCACCTGCTTCTCAGCGGCGGCAAGGTTCTGCGGGCGACCATCCGGAACCAGCAGGGCGACCACCCAGACCGCACCTAAGAGCCCGATCGCACCCAAAGCGAGCCACAACGTTCCCCGGGAAACGCGCTTGGAGGCCATCTCCCCAACGTAGAGCAGCGGGTGGCGATGCGGGATCTTCCCGAGCTCCGACAGATCGGGCCCGGGGCGTCACTGCGCCCCGGGCCCGTCGTCCCCCTTCCCCGTCCCCCGACCGGATCAGCTCGCCGAGCCCCCGGATGTCGCCGAGCTGAACGCGTCCGCGTCCGCGTCCGCGGCGCGTTCGGCGAGCACGATCGCCCCCCAGCGGTCCGCCACGCGCGACCAGGTGCGCCGCAGCGCCGGTTCGGCCGAGCGCATGGGCTCGACGACGGCACTCCGCGTGAGCCCGACCGCCGCGAGGTCATCGCTGTCGTCGCGCGCCCAGGCCTCGGCGGTAGAAGCGAGTGCCTCGAGGTGGAACTGCACTCCCCAGGCGGCCGCACCGACGCGGAAGGCCTGGTTGCGGCATCCGTCACTGCGGCAGAGCGACTGCGAACCGGCCGGCAGTTCGAGCACCTCGAGGAAATGCCACTGCATGGCGGCCAGGTCGTCGCCGAGCCCGCCGAGCAGCGGGTCCTCGCTCGCCTCGTCGGTGAGGGCGAGCGGATGCAGCCCCACCTCGGCCGTGTCGCGCGCGGGGCCGACGACGCCGCCGGCGACGACGGCGAGCAGTTGCGCGCCCAGGCAGATGCCGAGGAAGGGCAGTTCCCGATCGAGGCAGTCCCCGATCAGGGCGCGCACCCCGGGCAGCCACGCGGCGTCGTCGTCATCGGTCGGCCCCGGGGTGCCGCCGAGTACGATCACGCCATCGACGCCCTGGGCGGTCTCGGGAACCTCGCCACCGGCCTCGGGGCCGACCACGAGCAGTTCGATGCCTGCCGCCTCGAGTCGCTCGCCGACCAGCCCGATGCCCGCATTGGCCTCGTGCTCGACGACGAGCACCCGCGCGGTCACAGCCGGCCCGCTTCGATGATCTTGCGGAGAAATGCCTGCGTGCGCGGCTCGGACGGCTCCGTGAAGATGCGCTCAGGGGTGTCGATCTCGAGCACCACGCCCTCGTGCACGAAGGCGACCTGGTCGGCCACCTCGCGTGCGAACGACATCTCGTGGGTCGCCATCAGGATGGTCAGCCCCTCGGACGCGAGATCGCGCACGATGTCGAGCACCTCGGCGACCAGTTCGGGGTCGAGCGCCGAGGTGATCTCATCGAGCAGCAGCACCTCCGGTCCCATGGCGAGGGCCCGCACGATCGCGACCCGCTGCTGCTGGCCGCCCGACAACTGGTCGGGATAGGCGTCGGCCTTCGCGGCGAGTCCGACACGCGTGAGGAGCGAGAGCGCGTGCGCCTCGGCATCCGTTCGGTCGTGACCGAGCACCCGCATCGGGGCGAGGGTGATGTTCTGCAGCACCGTCATGTGCGGGAACAGGTTGTAGCTCTGGAAGACGATGCCGACCCGGCGGCGCAGGGCGTCGAGGTCGACGCCCTCGCCCGAGACCTGGTCGCCGTCCAGGCGGATGGTGCCGCCCTGGATCGTCTCCAACCCGTTGACGCAGCGCAGCAGCGTGGACTTGCCGCATCCGGATGCCCCGATCAGGCAGATCACCCGGTGCTGTTCGACGTGCAGGGTGATGCCGCGCAGCACCCGGTTCTCGCCGTAGGTCTTCTCGACATCGTCGAGTTCGAGGAATGCCATGGCGGCCTAGCCCTTCGCCCGCTGCCGTCGCGCGTCGCGCTCGAGGAGGCGGTCGACGAAGCGCGTCTGCGGGATGGTGATGATGATGAACAGGATGGCGACCACGGTGACCGACGAGAGGTTGAAGTAGTTGCTGGCGTAGATCTTCGCCTGCGTGAAGGCGTCGACCGTGCCGATGATGGTGATGAGCGCCGTGTCCTTCTGCAGGCCGATGAAGTCGTTGAGCAGCGGCGGGGTGACCCGTCGCACCGCCTGGGGAACGACGACGAACCGCAGCGTCTTGGCGTGGCTGAGTCCCAACGATCGCGCGGCCGCCACCTGCGACCAGTGCACCCCGTCGATGCCGGAGCGGTACACCTCGGCGACGTAGGCGCCGTAGGTGAGGGTGAGGGCGAGCACCGCCGCCCACATCGGGCTCATGTCGCTGAGCACGGGAACCCCGGCCAGGGGCAGCCCGAAGCCGACGAGGTAGATGACGATGATCGACGGGATCGCGCGGAAGGTGTCGACGTACACCGTCGCGAGCCAGCGGATGGGCCGACCGGCGTCACCGGGAAGCAGGCGCGCGAGGGCGATGAACAGGCCCCAGACGAGCACGATCACCTCGGCGATCACCGCGATCTGCACGTTCTGCCAGAACGCCACGACGATGTCGCCGAAGCTCAGTGCCATGAACGACACGTCGAAGAAGGTCGTCTGCACGGCGTGGTCGTTGGCGAGCAGGAACAGGGTGAACATCGCGATGAAGAGCACCGGCAGGCACGAGCCCATGGCGAGCCAGCCGGCGTGCGCTGCACGGTGACGGGCGGCGCGGCCCGCGACGGGGTCGCCTTCGGCGAAGGCGCGGATGCTTCGAGCAAGCTCCCGCCGCCCGCGCACCAGCGGAACGAGCGCGAGGACGGCGAGCACGACGACGGCGATGGTCGCGGCACCGAGCACGAACCGCCAGGCGCCGGCCTCGGCGACCGTAATCGTGAGCCAGGCGGCGTACGAGGCGACCGCGAGCGTGCCGAGGCCCACGAGCAGCGCTGCGAGCAGCACTGATCCGGCTTGGCCCGTGGGGCCTGATCGGGACACCCGCGACACGGGTGTCCCGATCAGGCCGGTCGGCGTGGTCAACGCAGGGACCAGACGGGGATCGACGCAGGGTCGACGCCGTACGCGTCGGTGAGGTACGCGGCGCTCAGGGCGTCGAGGGTGCCGTCGGCCTCGAGCGCGGCGAGGATCTCGTTGATCGTCGCCGTGTTCGGGGAGCCCTTCGGCAGCATGACGCCGTAGGCCTCGTCGGTCTCGATCTGGCCGACGACCTCGAGCTTGCCCTTCGACTTGGTCGCGGCACCGAGCACGATGCTGAGGTCCTGGATGCCGGCTTCGATGTTGCCCGCGGCGATCGCCGCCTGCATCTCGGGGTCGCCGGGGAAGACGGCCGGCGGCGTGGCCGGGTCGACGAGGTCGTCGACGAGCATCTGGCCGACCGTGCCCTGCTTGACGCCGAGCTTCGCCGCGGCGAAGTTCTTCTCGGTCACGTCGGCGCCCGCGGCGACGAGCACGCCGGCGGTGGACTGGAAGTACGGGTCGGAGAAGTCCATGACCTTCTTGCGCTCGTCGGTGATGGTGATCTGGTTGAGCGAGAGGTCCATGTCGCCTGCCTTGCCGGCGACGAGTCCGTCGAAGGAGGACATCTGCAGCTTCACGTCGTCGATGCCCGCCCGGTGGGCGATGTTGACGAGGAGGCAGAAGTCGAAGCCGCTGCGGATGTCCTCGACGGTGTCGCCGTTGTACCAGCCGGGGCTCGGCAGGTCGGCCTTCATGAGCAGCACGCCCTCGGTGATCGTGTCGAGCTCGAACGTTCCGCGCTCGCCCGTGACCTCGCAGTCGCCGTACGACGGCGGGTTGCCGTCGGCGGCGGGATCGCCCGCGGCGGACTCCGCGGGTGTGCACCCGGCGAGCAGCAGCATCGAGGCGGCGGCGGGTACGAGCGCGAAGCGGGCGGCCGCGCGGCGGAGGGGTCGGTGATGCGTCATTGCATGTCCTTTCGAGGAGTACCTAAAACGTTTTGGGTACGACCGGTAGTATTCGGCTCATGAAGGCGCATGTCAAGGTGGGCATCCGGCAGGTCGCCGCCGAGGCGGGTGTCTCCATCACGACCGTCTCGCAGGTGTACAACCACAAGGGCGAGGTCGCCGAGGCCACGCGCGAGCGCGTGCTCGCCGTCGGCACGCGGCTCGGCTACCGGGCGAATCCCATCGGACGCGCCCTCCGCTCGGGTCGCTCGCACGTGCTCGGCATCGCGATCGGCTACCGGGAGTCGGCGGTGTGGGAGCAGACCTACATGCCCTACTACCGCAGCATCATCGCGGGCGCCGCGATCGAGGCGGTCGAGCACGGATACTCGATCTCCGCCGCCCCCGCGACCGCGGACGGCGAGCTTCAGACCACGATCCCGCTCGACGGCGTGATCGTGGTCGACCCGGTCGCCGACGATGCGCTCGTCGAGCGTGCGCTCGCCGACGGTCTCGCCGTGGTCACCGACGGCGGCTACGAGGCGGATGGCCGAGCCATGCTCCGCTCGGTACGCTCCGACATGGCCCGCGGGATCCCCGACGTGCTCGATGTGCTCGCCGCCCTCGACCCCGGCGAACCGCTGCGGCCGGGGCTGTTCATCGGCCCGCGACTCGACAGCTACACGGGCGACACCGTCGCCGCCTACCGCTCGTGGTGCGCCGACCGGGGTCTCGAGCCCGTCGTGACCGCGCTCGAGCTCGGCCAAGCGCCGATCGACGCGGCGCGCGCGATGCTCTCCGACGCGCACGCGCGCGTGAACGCCGTGCACTGCTTGAACGACACGTACGGCAACGCCCTGCTCGCCGCGGCCGCCGAGCGGGATCTCGACGTGCCGGGCGACCTGCGGGTCTCGATCGCGGGCGACGCGCGCGGGCTCGCGGCGGATGCCCGCGCCGTCTACCTCGACATCGACCCGGTGCGGTCGGGTGCCGCGTGCGTGCGCACGCTCATCGCTCTGCTCGACGACGGCGATCCGCCCGACGTGCTGTCGCCGGTGACGGTGGTGCCGCCGAGGTCGCGCCTGCGCTGATCGCAGGGTCGGGCCCGGGTTCGCTCGGGGTAGTCGTGCACCTCCTCGCCGATCACCCGGCCGATCGCGGGGACGCCCCTCAGCCGGCGGCCTTGCGGATGTGGTCGGCGACGCGCTTCTCGGTCTCGGGCGTGAGCTTCAGGAGGGCGAACGAGGTCACCCAGATGTCGCCGTCGTCGAGTTGGGCGGCATCCTCGAAGCCGAGGGTCGGGTAGCGCGTCTCGAACTTCGATGCGGGCTTGAAGAAGACGACCACCTTGCCGTCGGCGTCGGCGTACGACGGGAAGCCGTACCAGGTCTTCGGGAACAGCTGCGGCGCGACGTCCTTGACGATGCGGTCGATGCCCTCGGCGAGGGCGCGGTCGTCGTCGGGAAGCGCCTCGATCGCCTCGCGGATGGCCTTCTCGCCCGCCTCGCGGGTCTTGCCGGCCTTCGCCTCGGCGCGCAGTTCGGCTGCGCGCTGCTTGACTGCAGCCCGCTCGTCGGCGGACAGTCCGTCGGTCTTCGTAGCCATGCTCGGTTCCTCCTCGATGATCTCGGTCGGGTTCGACCTGCCATCACGCTATTGAATCCGCGCGCCGCGCGCTTCTCGATTCCTGATCGCTTCACCGCTCCACTCGGATCGATCCGGCGCAGCGTTCGCGCAGGAAAGAATCGAATCGATTCGATACACTGGCGAATGCGGTGCCCGAGCGGACCGCCTCACTCTTGACCGCACACGTCCGCGAAAGTCCTCACCGATGTCCACCGCCCTGACGACCGGACGCCCCTGGCGCGTCATCCTGCTCTTCTCGATCCCGCTGCTCATCGGCAACGTCGTGCAGCAGCTCTACCAGTTCGCCGATGCGATCGTGGTGGGGCGGCACCTCGGCGTCGACTCGCTCGCCGCGGTCGGCGCGACGGGCAGCCTCCTGTTCCTGCTGCTCGGGTTCGCCTGGGGCGTGACATCCGGATTCGCGATTCCGACGGCGCAGTCGTTCGGTGCGCGCGACCATGCGGCGGTTCGGCGGTCGGTCGCCACTGGAACCCTGCTCACCGGCATCCTGAGCCTGATCCTCACCGTGGTCGCGCCGCTCATCGCGCGGCCGGCGCTCGAGCTCATGCAGACGCCGCCCGAGCTGCTCGACGAGGCGACGATCTACACCCAGATCAGCTTTCTCGGCGCCTCGACGATGATGGCGTTCAACTACCTCTCGGCGATCATCAGGTCGATCGGCGACTCGCGCACCCCGCTGATCTTCCTCAGCATCGCGTGCGCGTTCAACGTCGGGCTCGTGGTGCTGATGGTCGGCCCGCTCGACTGGGGCGTCGGCGGAGCCGCCCTCGCGACCGTCGTCGCGCAGGCGATCTCGGTGCTCATGTGCCTCGAGTACGTGCGCCGGCGGGTGCCCGTGCTGCACCTGACGCGCGCCGACTGGGGCATCACGCGATCCGACCTGCGCGAGCACCTGCGCCTCGGCCTGCCGATGGGCTTCCAGGCATCGATCATCGCGATCGGCACGCTCGCCGTGCAGGTCGCCCTCAACGAGCTCGGGGCCGACGCGGTCGCCGCGTACACGACCGCGTCGCGCGTCGACGGACTGGCCGTGGCGCTGCTGCAGTCGTTGGGCCTCGCGGTGTCGATGTACGCCGCGCAGAACCTCGGCGGCGGCCGCCCCGACCGCATCCGCCGCGGCGTGGTCGAGGCGACGTGGATGTCGATCGTGCTCTCGCTCGTGCTGGGCGCGCTGCTCGTCGTGTTCGGCTCGGCCCTCGTGCGGCTCTTCGTCGGCGACGGATCCGACGAGGTCGTGCATCAGGCGACCCTCATGCTCGTGATCAACGGCCTCAGCTACACGGCCCTCGGCGTGCTCTTCGTGCTGCGCGGCGCCCTGCAGGGTCTCGGCCACACGCTGATCCCGACCGTGACCGGCGTCGTCGAGCTCGTCATGCGCGTCGCGGCCGCGGTCGTGCTCGGCAGCCTCATCGGGTTCGTCGGCGTCGTGTGGAGCAATCCGCTCGCGTGGCTCGGCGCGGTCGTGCTGCTCGTGCCGGCGTACGTGCGGGAGCACCGACGGCTCGGGCGCCTGCCCGTGCAGCCCGCCGTGCCGACCGAGACCACGGCCGTCGCGATCATCGGCCCGACCGACGGCTCGATGGTCGTCGACGCGGTCGTCACGCAGTCGATTCCCATCATCACGGCGGCAGAGGCTCCGGATGCCGCGGGCGGGCCGCTCGGCACGCACGCTCGGGATTCCGAGGCCGCCGCCCCTTCGCGGCGCACCCGCACCCGCTGACGTCAGACGTTGACCTCGAAGCCGAGGTCGACGTCGCTCGCGGCGAGGCCGCCGGAGAGGCCCCAACTCTCGCGCGGGATGTCGTGCACGATCGTGGAGACGTGGTCGCGCGGGATGCCGAGCGGTTCGAGCCGTTCGACGATCGCGGCGTAGAGCGCGCGCTTCGCGTCGACCGAGCGGCCGGAGAAGCAGTCGATCGTCACGAGCGTGCGGTACTCGGGCTGCGTCACATCCGGTGAACACGCGAACCGGTGCGGAGCGTGCGCGATCAGTCGCACGTTGCGATCCTCGGGCGGGATGCGGAACGCGACGACGAGTGCGGCGTGCACGGCGTCGATGATCGCGACCTCTTCAGCTTCGGTGTACTGGCGGCGCACCTCGATGAGTGCAGCGGGCATGTCGGCGTCTCCCTCGTGCGGCGAACAGCTTCGCGCGCCAGACTAGGGCAGACGCCGACTCCGCCGCCTACGCGGTGGTCGCCCCCTCGGCGGCGAGATGCTTCGAGGCGAGCCATTCGAGCGTGGCGTCCGCGACATCCCGCCACCCGCTGTCGAGCGTGAGCGAGTGGCCGCGACCCTCGAACTCGCGGTACTCGGTGACCGACGAGGGGTTGTCGGCGTAGAGGCCGAGCACCTCCTTCGTCACGGCCTTCGGCACGGTGTGGTCTTCGGTGCCCGAGATGAGCAGCAGCGGTCCGCGCACCGCGGTGTGCGTGTCGACGGTCGCCGGCGAGTTGCGCGTGAAGTTCGCCGTGGCGTCCTCGAAGAGCGGGCGGCCGGGACCGGGAATCGTCCAGGCCTCGAACAGCGCGTCGGACTCCTCCTCGGTGATCGCGTTGCCGAAGCTGTAGCGGAACTGTTTCGCCGTCAGCGCGACCGTGCGCTTCTTGTTCGCCGGGTTGCCGAGCACCGGGAACCCCGAGCGCAGCTGCGAGAACGGCAGGGTCTTCACACCCTTGATGGGCGCGGGGTCGATCGCGACGCCCGCGATCGCCAGGTCGTTCGCGAGCAGCTCCTGCGCGATGAGACCGCCGAACGAGTGCCCGACGACGATGGGCTTGGCGTCGAGCGTGTCGATGAAGTCGGCGTAGTGGTGGCAGATCTGCTCGATGCCGACGTCGTCGAGCTGCTCCGCGTTCGCGCGGGTGGCCTCGACCGTGTCGGCATCACCCGGCCAGCCGGGCGCGAACGGTTCGTAGCCGTTCGCGGCGAACAGCTCCTGCCACGGCGCCCAGGCGGACGAGTGGATCCAGAGGCCGTGGATGAACACGACGGGGGTCTTGGGCATGGTGGAACTCCTTCGTGGTGAGTGGTGAGTGGTGAGTGGTGGTCGGTCAGTGGTTCGCCGGCGCGATTGGCGCCCGGACCAGGAGTCAGAGCTCCTTCGTGAGCCCGCCGTCGATGAGGAAGTCGGCGCCGGTCACGTTGCCCGCCCGACGGCTCGCGAGCAGCAGCACGAGATCGGCGACCTCCTCGGGCTCGGTGAATCGGCCCGTCGAGAACCCGCCGCCCTCGGCGACGATGCGTTCGCGCGCTTCGTCGAGCGAGACCCCGAGCTTCGCGGCGATGGTCGCCGCGACCCCCGTCTCCCCCAGCCAGAGCGGTGTCGACACCGGCCCCGGGCTGATCGTGTTGAACCTGAGGCCGCGCGGTCCGTACTCCTTCGAGAGCGACTTCGAGAGGTTCCACACGGAGGCCTTGATGGCGGCGTAGTCGATCACCCCGGGATCGGGCAGGTAGGCGTTGACGGAGGCGATGGTCACGACGTTGCCGGCTCCGCGTTCGAGCAGCAGGGGGATCGCGGCGCGCGTGGTGCGCACCCCGGCCATGAGCGTGAGGTTGAACGTGCGGAGCCAGTCGTCGTCGGAGACGGCCAGGAACCCCTCGGTCCGCGGTGTCACGGCGCCGACGTTGTTGACCAGGATGTCGAGGCCGCCGAAGTGTTCGGCTCTGGCCACGAGTTCGGCGGGCCCGTCGGCCGTCGACAGGTCGACGGATACCGCCATCACGTGCCCGCTGTCGGAGAGGGCCACGAGCTCGTCGGTGATGGTGCGGGCGCCGGCGATCACGCGCGCCCCCTCGGCCACGAGTGCCCGCGTGACCGCGAGGCCGATGCCCTTGCTCGCGCCGGTGACCACGGCGACCTTGTCGGTCAGATCCAGATCCATGGGCGCGACGCTAGTCCTGGCCGGGGTGTGCTGCCTGTCCCTGCGACTACCCCGAAGCGGCGAGCGGGGCTCCCAGGGCGGCCAGGGCCGCGAAGGCCGCAGCCGAAGGCGAGCCGGGTTCGGCCTGATACAGGTAGATCGTGTGGCCGTCGGTGCCCGCCAGGGGAACACGCATGAAGTGCAGGGTCAGCGCACCGGCATCCGGATGCCGCAGCTCATGCACGCCGTCGGTGACCTGGATGACGTCGTTGCGTCGCCAGAGTTCGCGGAATCGCTCGCTCCGGCTCGAGAGGTCGTCGACCATCGTGCGCAGGCGCGCGTCGTGGCTGCGCTGGCCGAACATCGAGCGGAACAGCGCGACCGATCGCGCCGTGAGGCCCTCCCAGCCCTCGTGCAGTGCGCGGTCGGCCGGGTCGATCAGGAGAGATTCGAGGTTGTTCGCACCGACGCGGTAGTTCGGGCTCAGGGCGCGGGCGAGTGCGTTGGTCGCGAGCACGTCGAGGTAGCGGTTGTGCACGACGGCCGCGGTCGACGGCCACGAGTCGATGAGCCACTGCACGTGCTCGTCGACCACGTCGGCATCGGCTCGCGGCTCGGGCGACGGCTGCGCGAGCTCGTGCAGGTAGCGTCGCGCGTCGTCGTCGAGGCGGAGTGCGCGGGCGAGCGCGTCGAGCACCTGATCGGACGGATGCGTCTCGCGCCCCTGTTCGAGGCGGAGGTAGTACTCGGTGCTGATGCCCGCGAGGATCGCCACCTCTTCGCGGCGCAGCCCGTCGACGCGCCTCCGCTCGATGCCGAGTCGGAGGCCGACGTCCTCAGGGCGCACGAGCACGCGTCGCGCCCGAAGATACCCGCCGAGCGGGGTGTCACTCGCCATGCGGACAGTATCGTCCTGTGCAGCCCCGTCGTGGGCGTTGCGGCGCCAGATGACGGGTACCGGCAGTGCCTCCCGGCGGCGCGCGGCCGGGCGTAGCGTCGGAGCATGACGATCCCCACGCTCACCCTGAACAACGGCGTCGAGATGCCGGCCCTCGGCTTCGGCGTGTACCAGGCCGCGCCGCACGAGACCGAGGCGGCCGTCGCCGAGGCCCTCAGCGTCGGTTACCGGCACGTCGACACGGCCGCGGCCTACCTGAACGAGCGCGAGGTCGGACGTGCGATCGGAGACGCGATCGCGGCGTCGGAGGTCGCGCGCGACGACCTGTTCCTCGAGACGAAGGTCTGGATCAGCGACTACGGCTACGACGAGACGATCCACGCGTTCGACAAGTCGGCCGCGAAGCTCGGCGTCGAGCAGCTCGACCTGCTGATCCTGCACCAGCCGCTGCCGACCGCGTTCGACCGCACCCTCGAGGCGTATCGCGGTCTCGAGGCGCTCTACGCCGACGGCAAGGTGCGAGCCATCGGCGTGAGCAACTTCATGACCGAGCACCTGCACCGGCTGCTCGACGTCGCGTCGGTGGTGCCCGCCGTGAACCAGCTCGAGATCCACCCGTTCTTCCAGCAGCGCGAGGTGCTCTCGCTCGACGACGAGCGCGGCATCCTGAACCAG
This sequence comes from Agromyces aureus, assembly GCF_001660485.1. Classification (GTDB taxonomy): domain Bacteria; phylum Actinomycetota; class Actinomycetes; order Actinomycetales; family Microbacteriaceae; genus Agromyces; species Agromyces aureus. The sequence continues at coordinate 4,338,758 of NZ_CP013979.1, read as the reverse complement.
GCGTGGTCGCCCATCGGCGGCATCACGTTCTACCGCGAGGGCCAGGGCGGCAGCACGCTCGACGACCCGACCATCGCCGACATCGCCGCGGCGCACGGCAAGTCGCCCGCGCAGGTGATGCTCCGCTGGCACGTGCAGGAGGGTCGCTCGGCGATCCCGAAGTCGGTCACGCCGCGCCGCATCGCCGAGAACTTCGACGTCTTCGACTTCGAGTTGGCGGGCGACGAGCTGGCACGCATCGACGCGCTCGACGTGGGCGTGCGCCGCGGGCCCGAGCCGGTCGACATCACCCTCGAGCGGTTCGGACTGCCGATCCCCGAGGCGTGAGCCCGCTTGTCGTCGTTGCGCCCGCGATCTACACTGGCTGAGCGATATCAGAATAGCGTGTTCGTTTATAGAACACAGCTCGCATCAACCAACCCACGACGACGTGAGGAGAGCCCGTGCAGTTCCACCACCACGGCTACGTGTCCGGAGACCCGCGCGTCGATCCCGCCGCCGGCATCGGGCTCGACCGGCCCGACGAGCTGCCCGACGAGGTCGACGTGCTCATCGTGGGATCGGGCCCGGCCGGCATGGTCGCGGCGGCGCAGCTCGCGCAGTTCCCCGGCATCTCGACGCGCATCATCGAACGGCGCGGCGGGCGTCTCGCGATCGGCCAGGCCGACGGCATCCAGGCTCGCAGCGTCGAGACGTTCCAGGCGTTCGGGTTCGCCGAGCGCATCATCGCCGAGGCTTACCGCATCACCGAGATGGCGTTCTGGAAGCCCGACCCCGAGAACCGCGCGAACATCCACCGCGCGGCCGTCACGCCCGACGACCCCACCGGCATCAGCGAGTTCCCGCACCTCATCGTGAACCAGGCCCGCGTGCTCGACTACTTCGCCGAGTACGCCCGCAACTCCCCCGGTCGCATCGTGCCCGACTACGGGTGGGAGTTCGTCGGACTCGAGGTCGCGCCGCCGGGCGCCGCCGGCAGCGGCGCTGCCGGCGACGACGAAGGCGATGAGCCCGGCGTGCTGCCCGAATACCCCGTGACCGTCACCCTCGAGCGCGCCACCGGGGTCGGGGTCGGCGCAGGCGACGCCTCGCACGCGGTCGCCCTCGACGGCGAGCTCACGGGCGAGCGACGCACAGTGCGCGCCAAGTACGTGATCGGCGCCGACGGCGCCCGCAGCAAGGTGCGCGAGGCGATCGGCGCGCAGCACGTGGGCGCGCAGTCGTTCCACGCGTGGGGCGTCATGGACACGCTCGCGGTCACCGACTTCCCCGACATCCGCACGAAGTGCTCGATCCAGTCGGAGGCGGGCAACATCCTGCTCATCCCCCGCGAGGGCGGGCAGCTCTTCCGCATGTACGTCGACCTCGGCGAGGTCGCGGCAGACGACCGCGGCGCCGTTCGCCAGACCACGCTCGAGCAGGTCATCGCGAAGGCGAACGACATCCTGCACCCCTACTCGCTCGACGTGCGCAACGTGCCGTGGCACTCGGTCTACGAGGTCGGCCACCGCGTCACCGACCGGTTCGACGACGTGCCCCTCCACGAGCAGGGCACCCGCACGCCCCGGGTGTTCATCACGGGCGACGCCTGCCACACGCACAGCGCCAAGGCGGGGCAGGGCATGAACGTCTCGATGCAGGACGGCTGGAACATCGGCTGGAAGCTCGGCCACGTGCTCGACGGCCGCGCCGACCCCGCCCTGCTCGAGACCTACCACGCCGAGCGGCACGTGGTCGCGAAGGAGCTCATCGACTTCGACCGCGAGTGGTCGAAGCTCATGGCCACCAAGCCCGAAGACCTGGGCGACCCGGCCGAGCTCGAGGACTTCTACGTGCGCACGTTCGAGTTCCCGGCGGGGTTCATGACGCAGTACGAGCCCTCGATGATCGTCGGCTCGCAGCAGCACCAGGCGCTCGCGACCGGATTCCCGGTCGGCAAGCGCTTCAAGTCGGCGCCCGTCTCGCGCGTCTGCGACGGCAATCCCGTGCAGCTCGGGCACCACCACCGCGCCGACGGCCGTTGGCGCATCTACGCGTTCGCCGACGCAGCGACCTCACGAGCCGATGCGGGGGCGGATGCCTCGGCGCTGGCGTCGTGGGCGAACTGGCTCGCCGCGGCATCCGACTCGCCCCTGGCCGTGCATGTGCCCGACGGTGGCAGCTTCGACGACGTGTTCGACGTGAAGGTGGTCTACCAGCAGCCGCACGGAGCGGTCGACCTCATGCAGGCGCCCGCCGTGTTCCGGCCGGCGACCGGGCCGTTCGGCCTCACCGACTACGAGAAGGTCTACGCGATCGACCCCGAGCACGACATCTTCGAGGAGCGCGGCCTCTCGCGTGACGGCGTCGTCGTGGTCGTTCGCCCCGACCACTACGTCGCCCAGGTGCTGCCGCTCTCGGCCACTGAAGAGCTCGCGGAGTTCTTCAGGGGGGCACTGCTGGCGCGCTGAGCGGTCGGCATCGGTTCGGGGCGTGTCGTCGCGGCAATCGCTGGCTACAGTTCAAGCATGGCCAAGCCGAGTGCTCCCCCACGCCCCACGAAGGCGCCGACCCTCCTCACCGCGATCGGGCTGACGCTCGCGACGTTCGGGCTCGTGCTCGCGGCGGTCATGCTCATCAGTGCGCTGCCGGATGGGTTGACCGCTTCCGAGACGGCCCTTCCGGTGACCGTCGGCCTGATCTGGATCATGTTCGGCGTGGTCGCGATCGTCGTCGGCGCGGCGCTCAGGCGATCGGCACGGAAGCGAGCGGAACAGGACGAACCCGCCGCGTAGCGTCGCGGATCCGTGTGGACGGACTCGGTTCGGCGGGCCTCAGTGTCGGGTGCGCGCCGACCGAGAGGTTGTCGACGGGTCTGCTCTCTCAGCGTTCGTCGCGGATGTCTCGGAGCGCGTTCCGCGTGACGAGGCCGCCGAGCGCGACGCACCCCAGCCCCAGCAGGCCGAGGATCGCCAGCGCGACGCCCGCCGGCACCTGGACGCCGCCGCTCCGCCCGCCGCCGCCGGAGCCGACCTCCATCGAGAGGTCCCAGCCGAGCCTGGCCATCATGAACAGGCAGCCGAGCCAGAGCAGCACCCCGATACCGGCGACGAGGAGGCCCGCGCCCCAAGCTTGACGTTCAGTGGGGAGGCGACGGGGCATGTGTTCATTCTCCTCGATGCCGGGCCTGCGGCGATCGCCGATCGGTCGGCGTGCAGTCAGTCCTCGGTGAGGAGACAGAAGATGCGCAACTCCGGCGCCCCGTTCGTCACCTCGATGAGTGATGCGTCCGCGATGAGCAGGTGCGCGGGCTCGCCTGCGGCGCCGGTCTGGGCGATGTCCACGTACGTGCCGGATCGCTCGGCTCGGATGGTCCAGGTGGCCCAGCCGAGCTCGGGCAGGAACGGACCGCAGACCGTTGCAACGAGCTCGGAGAGCAGCATCCGTTCGTCGACCTCGACACTCCGCTTCCTCCCGTAGTGATCTGCGGCGTGGATGTCGATTCGTTCGAGGTCGATTCTCATCGGGTTCCGTTCTGTCGAGTGGTCGTTCGAGCGGATGCCGCGGTCAGGCGCCGTACGCGCGGCGCACGCTCGCGGCGGCGGCCGTGAGGCGCTCGGCGATCTCGGCCTCGGGCCGCGAGAACGACACGTGGATCACCGCGATCGCCGCCGCGGGTTCACCGGGCAGCACGAGCGGCACCGCGACCGACCGCAGCGAGGGCACGACCTCGTCGTGACTCACGGCGTACCCGCGTTCGCGGCTCTCGGCGATCTCGGCGCGCAACGCCGGCGTCGCGGCATCCGCCCATGAGGCCTCGGGCAGCGACAGCAGGATCGCCTTGCCGGGGCCGCCCCTGGTGAGCGGATGCCGGTGGCCCGGCCGGTACGACACGACGGCCATGCTCTGGCGGGGCGCCGCGCTCACGAGCGTCGCGGCCTCGTCGGCGTCGACCTGCACCGCGAGCAGGCACGTCATGCCGAGCTCGTTCGCGACTTCGCTGAGCTCGGGCAGGGCGACCTGCTGCAGGTCGCGCGCGACGCCGGAGGCGAGGGCGGCGAGGCCCGTGCCGAGCGTGATGCGGCCGGCGCTGTCGCGCGCGACGAGGCCGTGGTCCTCGAGGGTGCGCAGCAGTCGGTAGGCGACCGATCGGTGCACGCCGAGCTGCGCGGCGAGCTCGTCGATCGAGAGGTTGCGGTCGGCGTCGGCGAGCAGTTCGAGCAGCCGGATGCCGCGACTCAGCGTCTGCGATCCGGCGCCGCTCGTGCCCTCTGCCACCATGCCGCCCCCTCGCTCCTGCGTTCGATATCCGAACATACCGGACACTGCGAGCCCGCCTCGCCCCTCGGTGCTCACCGACTTCGGCCTGATCCCCGCACGCGGCGACACCGCCTCGCGCACGAGGGCCGACGACGCGGTCGAGTGACCCGAACCTTCGCGAGCTGCGCGACATTTCTGCTGGGTGAAAGAATCGCGGATCCTTCACGGTCACGGTGACGAAACCTCGGCGTAGGGGTCGACGACGGCCCCTACGCTGATGCCCGAGCACGACCGCCCGAACGGTCGCCACCGGCATCCGCGGAACGCATCTGAAGGTGCCGCCCGCGCTGCCGAACAGCGCCTATGGTGGTGCTCGCAGCACCGTCGCCGCACCGCACGTTCGTGCACCCGAGGCGACGGCCGCGCAAGCCGCAGCGCCGCACCAGTGGGCGCCTCGACGTGAAGGAGCACCCATGTCCCGCATCGGGATCGTGACCGAGCACCATCCCGAGTCGCGCGTCGCCGCGACGCCCGCGACGGTGAAGCAGCTCGTCGCCCTCGGCTACGAGGTCGTCGTCGAAGCGGGCGCCGGCGCGCGCTCGTCGTTCCCCGACGAGGCCTATGCCGGGGCGGGTGCCGAGATCGCCGACCGGGCCGCTGCGCTCGGCGGCGACGTCGTGCTCCTGGTCAATGCGCCGACGGATGCCGACATCGCGGCGCTCTCGCCCGGCTCGACCGTCATCGGACTGCTCGCGCCCGCGTTCAAGCCCGAACTGCTGCAGGCGCTCGCCGACCGCGGCGTCACGGCCCTCGCGATGGACGCCGTGCCGCGCATCTCGCGGGCCCAGTCGATGGACGTGTTGAGCTCGATGGCGAACATCGCCGGCTACCGGGCGGTCGTCGAGGCGGCCCACGAGTTCGGGCGCTTCTTCACGGGCCAGGTCACGGCCGCGGGCAAGGTGCCGCCGGCCAAGGTGCTCGTCGCGGGCGCCGGGGTCGCCGGCCTCGCGGCGATCGGCGCTGCGTCGAGCCTCGGTGCGATCGTGCGCGCGACCGACCCGCGGCCCGAGGTCGCCGACCAGGTGAAGTCGATCGGCGGCTCGTACCTCGCCGTCGAGGTCGCCGAGCAGATGCAGTCGACCGACGGCTACGCGAAGGCCACGAGCGAGGACTACGACCGCCGAGCGGCCGAGCTCTACTCCGAGCAGGCGGCCGACGTCGACATCATCATCACGACCGCGCTGATCCCGGGTCGACCGGCGCCCAAGCTCATCACGGCCGCCGATGTCGCGAGCATGCGCTCGGGCAGCGTCATCGTCGACATGGCGGCGGGCCAGGGCGGCAACGTCGCGGGCTCCGTCGCGGGCGAGCGCGTCGTCACGCCGAACGGGGTGGTGATCCTCGGCTACACGGATCTCGCCTCGCGCCTGCCGACGCAGGCCTCGCAGCTCTACGGCACGAACGTCGTGAACCTGCTCAAGCTGCTGACGCCCGCCAAGGACGGCCGGCTCGTGCTCGACTTCGACGACGTCGTGCAGCGATCGGTCACCGTCGCCCAGCCCGGCGCGGTCACGTGGCCTCCCCCGCCCGTGCAGGTGTCGGCGGCCCCGGCCGCGACATCCGCAGTCCCTGGGGCGCCGGATGCTGCGGCCGCCGCCGCCAAGCCCGCGCGCAAGCCGATGACACCGGTCAAGAAGGTGTTGCTCATCGCGCTCGGCATCGCGGCGCTGTTCGCGGTCAACGCGATCGCCCCGGCCCCGCTCCCCCAGCACTTCACGGTGCTCGTGCTCTCGGTCGTGATCGGGTACTACGTGATCGGCAAGGTCGCCCACGCGCTGCACACGCCGCTCATGAGCGTCACGAACGCCATCTCGGGCATCATCATCGTCGGCGCTATGGTGCAGATCACGAGCTCCGAGCCCGTGGTGCAGGTGCTCGCCGCAGTCGCCGTGCTGCTCGCAGCCATCAACATCTTCGGCGGCTTCGCCGTGACCCGACGCATGCTCGCGATGTTCTCTGCCGGCACGACGAACAAGACCGGAGGCGACCGTGCCTGAGACCACCGCCCTCCTGACCCCGGCGTCCATCGCCGGAGCGGCCTACATCGTCGCCGCGCTGCTGTTCATCCTCAGTCTCGCGGGCCTCAGCAGACATGAAACCGCCAAGGCCGGTGTCGGCTACGGCATCGCCGGCATGGTCATCGCGCTCGTCGCCACCGTGGGCGTCGTCGTGTCGGATGCCTGGGGGTCGCCGCAGGCGACGCTCGGACTGAGCCTGCTCGCGGCCGCCGTCGTCATCGGCGGCGCGATCGGACTCTGGCGCGCTCGGGTCGTCGAGATGACCGGCATGCCCGAGCTCATCGCGCTGCTGCACAGCTTCGTCGGCCTCGCGGCCGTGCTGGTCGGCTGGAACGGCGCGCTCGAGACCTCCGGACTCAGCGGCGCCCTCCTCGACATCCACCACGCTGAGGTCTTCATCGGCGTCTTCATCGGCGCGGTCACGTTCACCGGCTCGATCGTCGCGTTCCTGAAGCTCTCGGCGCGCATGAAGTCGGCGCCGCTCATGCTGCCCGGCAAGAACGCGCTGAACCTCGGCGCCCTCGTCGCGTTCGTCGCGCTGACGGTCTGGTACGTCATCACGCCCGAACTCTGGCTGCTCGTCGTCGTCACCGCGCTCGCCCTGGCCCTCGGCTGGCACCTCGTCGCGTCGATCGGCGGCGGCGACATGCCCGTCGTCATCTCGATGCTGAACAGCTACTCGGGCTGGGCCGCGGCCGCGGCCGGCTTCCTGCTGAACAACGACCTGCTGATCGTGACCGGCGCGCTCGTCGGCTCGTCGGGTGCCTACCTCTCGTACATCATGTGCAAGGCCATGAACCGGTCGTTCATCTCGGTCATCGCCGGAGGCTTCGGCATCGCCGCGCCCTCCTCGTCGGGCGAGGTGCAGGGCGAGATCCACGAGATCACGGCGACGGATGCTGCCGCGCTGCTGCGCGACGCGACCAGCGTGATCATCACGCCCGGCTACGGCATGGCCGTCGCGCAGGCGCAGCACCCCGTCGCCGACCTCACGGCGAAGCTCCGCGAACGCGGCGTGGACGTGCGCTTCGGCATCCACCCGGTCGCCGGCCGACTTCCCGGGCACATGAACGTGCTCCTCGCCGAGGCGAAGGTGCCCTACGACATCGTCGAGGAGATGGACGAGATCAACGACGACTTCGCCGAGACCTCGGTCGTGCTCGTGATCGGCGCGAACGACACCGTGAACCCGGCCGCCGCCGAAGATCCCGGCAGTCCGATCGCCGGCATGCCCGTGCTGCACGTCTGGGAGGCCTCCGACGTGATCGTGTTCAAGCGCTCGATGGCCGCCGGCTACGCGGGCGTCGCGAACCCCCTGTTCACCCGCGACAACACGCAGATGCTCTTCGGTGACGCGAAGGACCGGGTGGAGGACATCCTGCGTGCCCTCTGAGCCGGTCGCCGGCACCGCGGCCTCGACCGGCGGTCGAGCGACCGGGCTCTCAGGTTCGCGGGGCCGCGGCACGTAGGATGGATCGGTACCCCCCTCCGAAGTGAAAGAGGTCGCCGTGGCCACCGCCCGCGATGCCGCCCCGGAGCGCGCCCGTTACTGGGTCGCCCCGGTCGTCCGCGGACTCCTGGCCCTCGTGCCCGCCGCCGTCATCACGTTCTCGCCGAACCACTCGGCCGCGTTCGGCCTCGTGGTCTTCGGCGCGTGGGCGGTCGCGTCGGGCCTGGTCGTCGGGGCGCTGTCGCTGCGGCTGATCGAAGATCGCGGCATCCGCTCGATCTTCGCGATCACCGCCGTCGTCACCGTGGTCGCGGGCCTGCTCGCCCTCACCGTGCCCGGCGGGCTCCCGTTCCTGCTCTTCCTCGTGAGCGCGTGGGCCGCCGTCACCGGGTTCCTCGAGCTCTACGCGGGCCTCCGCGGACGCGGCCGCACGCCCGCCGCGCGCGACTGGATCGCCGCCGGCGGGTTCACCGCCATCCTCGCGATCGTCTTCCTCCTGCTGCCGCCCGACACGGTGACCGCGGTCGGCCTCATCGGCGGCTACCTCGTGATCCTCGGCGTCTACCTGCTCATCGGCGGGTTCTCGCTGAAGTGGGCCGCTGCGGCCGACACCCAGGCATCCGGATCGGAGCAACTCTCGTGAGCAAGCCCTCTGGCGACTACCAGCCGAGCCGGCGCGAGGTGCTCCGCCCGGTGGAGTACGTCGGCGGTGCGGCCATCGCCGCGATCTTCGTCGGCGTCATCTCGCTCGTCGCGACGCGCGACCTCGTGCTCGCGGCCATCGGCACGGGCGCCGTGTTCATCATCGTGCTCGTCGTGCTCGCGCTGCTCGCGATGACCATCAAGCCCGATGCCGCGGAGTCGGCCGAGCTCGACGACGAGGCCGCCGCGCGGGCGGCCCGTGAGGGCGACGCCCCTGGCGGCGAGACGCCCGGCGCCCCCGAGGCGCCCGAGGCCCCGAAGGGCCACTGACGCCCGACGGAGGCCCGGCCGACCGCTAGAGCCGGTCGACGAGCTCCGACGCGATGCCCGTGTAGGTGCCGGGCGTCAGCGCCAGCAGCCGCTGCTTGGCGTCGTCGCCGATCTCGAGGCCGTTCACGAACTCGACGAGGTCGGCCTGGCCGATGCGCTTGCCGCGCGTGAGCTCCTTGAGCAGGGCGTACGGGTCGGCGATGTTCGAACGGCCGGCGGCGACCTCGGCGCGGATCACCGTCTGGATCGCCTCGCCGAGCACCTCCCAGTTGCCGTCGAGGTCGGCGGCGAGCACCGCGAGGTCGAGGTCGATCTCGCCGAGGCCGCGCTGGATGTTGTCGAGCGCGAGCATCGAGTGCCCGAAGCCGACGCCGATGTTGCGCTGCGCCGACGAGTCGGTGAGGTCGCGCTGGAGGCGCGAGGTCACGAGCGTCGCGGCGAGCGAGTCGAGCACCGCGCTCGAGAGCTCGAGGTTCGCCTCGGCGTTCTCGAAGCGGATCGGGTTGACCTTGTGCGGCATGGTCGATGAGCCCGTCGCGCCGGCGACCGGCGTCTGGCGGAAGATGCCGAGCGAGATGTAGGTCCAGATGTCGGTCGCGAGGTTGTGCAGCACCCGGTTCGCGTGCGAGATGCGGCCGTAGAGCTCGGCCTGCCAGTCGTGCGACTCGATCTGGGTGGTGAGGGGGTTCCAGCCGAGCCCGAGCGACTCGACGAACTCGCGCGACACGTCGGGCCACGAGACATCCGGAGCGGCGACGACATGCGCCGAGAACGTGCCGGTCGCACCCGAGAACTTGCCGAGGTACTCGCTCGCCTCGACCTGCTTCGCGATGCGCTCGAGTCGGTAGACGAAGACCGCGAGCTCCTTGCCCATGGTCGACGGGGTCGCGGGCTGGCCGTGGGTGCGCGAGAGCATCGCGTCGTCTCGGTGGGCGCGGGCGAGCTCGGCGATCGTGGCGATGACCGAACGGTACTTCGGCAGCCACACCTGCTGCACGGCATCGCGCACGGTGACCGCGTACGAGAGGTTGTTGATGTCTTCACTGGTGCACGCGAAGTGCGTGAGCTCGGCGAGGTGGTCGAGGTTCAGGTCGCTGAGGCGACGGCGCACGTAGTACTCGACGGCCTTCACGTCGTGGCGCGTGGTGGCCTCGAGCGATGCGAGCTCGTCGATGTCGGGCTGGCCGAACTCGGTGACGACGCGGCGGAGGGCCGCCTTCTGGTCGTCGGTGAGCGGCGAGGTGCCGAAGAATCCGCGGTCGGTCTGCGCGATGAGCCACTCGACCTCGACGTGCACGCGGGCGCGGTTGAGGCCGGCTTCGGAGAGGTGTTCGCCGAGCGTTCCGACGGCGGAACGGTACCGTCCGTCGAGCGGGCTGAGCGGCTGAGGAGGCAGCGTGGTCATCGGATTCCTTGTCTGAGAGCGGGAGCGAGTTGGCGGAACAGCGCCATCGTCGCCTGCTCTATCATCCCAAGAACTCGATCGAAGGCCGCCCCGTCGGAGTAGTAGGGGTCGGGTACGTCCTGCAGCGCGGCCAGTTCGGCGTCGAACTCGAGCAGCAGGCGCACCTTCTGCTGGTCGGCCGAGTCGTGCGCCCAGTTGCGCAGGATGCGGGCCTGGCCGCGGTCGAACGCCACGACGAGGTCGAGGTTCGGAAAGTCGGTCGCGTCGAACTGGCGCGCGCGATGCTTCGACCCGTCGTAGCCGGCGCGCTCGAGCGCGGCCACCGTTCGCAGGTCGGCCTGCTCGCCCACGTGCCAGTCGCCGGTCGCCGCCGACTCGATCTGGATGCGCGCCCCGAGGCCCGCGCGTTCGGCGAGGGAGCGCAGCACGGCCTCGGCCATCGGCGACCGGCAGATGTTGCCCGTGCAGACGAATGACACTCGGAATGGCTGCGCGGCATCACCTGCGGCGTCGGCACGCGTCATGCCCTCCATTCTGGCGGCGATGCGCGTCGGGCGCACCAGCCAAAACGGGGGCGTACGCTGACGTGCGTCGTCGATGCGGGAGGAGCAGCGCGTGGCCGATGCCCCCGAGCCCGATCTGCACCCCGACGAAGACCTCGTGCGGCGGCTCGTCGCGTCGCAGCATCCCGATCTCGTGGCGCCGGTTCGGCGCGTCGCGAACGGGTGGGACAACGTCATGTTCCGCCTCGGCGACGATCTGGCGGTGCGGATGCCGCGGCGCGAGGTCGCGATCCAGCTCGCGTTGCACGAGCAGCGCTGGCTGCCCGAGCTCGCCGGCCGGCTCCCGACGCCCGTGCCCGCACCGGTGCGGATCGGGCGTCCGGCGCCCGAGTTCGGCTACGACGTGCCGTGGAGCATCGTGCCGTGGCTCCCCGGCGTCTCGGCGCTCGAGTTCACCGTGCCGGTTCGGGATGCCGCGGCGGTCGCCCTCGCGGAGTTCGTCGCCGCCCTCGGGGTGCCCGCGCGCGCTGCGGCTCCCGTGAGCCCGGTGCGCGGCGTGCCGCTCGCCGTGCGCGACGAGTCGGTCCGCGCCAGGCTCGCCGCAGGCCGCGTGGACGAGCCCGACGCGGTCGCGCGCGTGTGGGAGCGTTCGCTCGCGGCATCCGTCTGGCACGGGCCGCCGGTGTGGCTGCACGGCGACCTGCACCCCGGAAACCTGCTGCTGCACGATGACGGCGCACTTGCGGGCGTCATCGACTTCGGCGACCTCACGGCCGGTGATCCGGCGACCGACCTGGCGACCGCGTGGTTCATGTTCGGGCCGAGCGGGCGGGCGGCGTTCCGCCGTCGGCTCGAGGAGCTCGCCGAGGTCGATGCGGCGATGTGGGAGCGCGCGAGGGGGTGGGCGGTCGTGCTGGCGACGGCGATGGTCGACGTGACCGACGCGCGGAGCCCGCTCGGCAGCATGGGCGCGCGCGTACTCGTCGAGGTGGTCGCCGAGGCGGGCTGACGCGACCATCGGCCACTCCTCCTCCCGAGGATCGCCTCAGCGCGGTGTGTGCACGCGGAGGTGCCGTCGTGCCGTCCGTGGAACGGCATTCACGGAGGCTGGGCGGATGCGAGAGTCGACGTGGCAGGCGCGGTGCGCAGCCGAGGTTCCCCAGCAGCTCGGCGCGGTCGAGCGACAGTTGCGCCTCATCGATGCACTGGTCGCCGAGACCCACGGCTGGGCTGCCGCACTCAGCGGCGGATCGGCGACGCGCATCTGGTGCGGTGTGGCATCCGATCGCTATGCGCAGGCGCTCGAACGCCTGGTCAGCCGCCTCAGCGGCGCGACCGATGCGCTCGAAGAAGCTCGTGACGGCCTGATGCGCGAGGCCGTCCAACTCCGCGCGCTCGCCGCAGAGGGCGGGGCAGGCGCATGGCCGACGATCTGACCGTCACGGCCGGCGGATCGACCTCCGTCGTGCTGGGCGAGCTCTGGGAGGAAGCGGCGCGACTCGGTGTCGCCGAGGCGAGATGCGCCGACTGGGCCGATCGGGTCGACGCGGTGCGCATCGACATGCTGGGCTCGCGGCCCGTTGGGCCTGCCGGTGGCCCAGTCGTGGAATCGCCGACGCTCGCCGTCGAACGGGCCTGGTTCGCGCTGCGCGACATGCAAGACGATGCGCGCGATCTGCGATTCGCACTCGACACCGCGTCATCCGGTTACGGCGACGTCGAGCGCATGGTCGCGTCGATGTGGGAGCTCGGCTCGCGGCTCGGCGCGCACGTGTTCGCAGACGCCACGGGCTTCGGCGCGGGGGTCACCGCCTCGGCCGTCCTCGGGGGCGCACCGTTCGCGATGTCCCTGCTGATCGCCGGCGCCATCGGAGGCGCATGGGACCCGGGCGCCACCGGTCGACGGATCCTCGCCGACCCGGCATTCATCGACGTCATCCGGACGCTCCCCGGCACGCTCGACGAGAGTGCGCTCATGGCCGTCGGTATCGCCCCTCCGATCGCGAGGCTGCTCGGCGCTCGAACCCGCACGCCCGACGCGGCGGCCGCGGCGCTCACCGCAGCGGCCGCCCTCGGGGTGCTCGGCAGCCGGGCGCTCGTCGAGGGTCCGGTCTCGGTGGTGCCCGCGACGAGCGCACCGAACGGCGCCGCGAAGATGCAGAGCGTGCCCCCGCCGATCGGCGTCGGGGAGCTCGCTCGACGCATCCCGAGTCCGAACCACGACGAGCCGCAAATCGCCGTCGAGCGCTACGACGTCGATGGAGAGCGGCGCTTCGTCGTCTACGTCTCGGGCACGGTCACCTTCGACCCCGAGCCCGGCGGCGAGCCGTTCGACCTCACCAACGACGTGTATGGCGTCGCCGACGATGGGCTGACCGGCGCGGTCGGCACCCCTGAGTCGACCGGTGCGGCAGAACGAGCCGTGCGTCAGGCGCTCGCAGAGGCCGGAGCCGAACCCGGAGACCCCGTCATGCCGGTCGGGTTCTCGGCCGGCGGAATCACCGCGGCCGACCTCGCGCGCGCCCCCGACCTCGCGGTGCCGCTCGCCGTGACGTTCGGCGCACCGAGCGGTGCCGCCTCCACCGGCGACGTGCCGGTGCTCTCGATCGAGCACGTCGAAGACCTCGTGCCCGCCACCGGTGGCATCGATTCGGGTGCGTCGGGCTTTGCGCGAGTCACCAGGCGCGTGTTCGACGACGACGGCGACCACGAACCATTGGCGTCGCACTCGCTCGAGCTCTACCGGCAGACGGGCGCCTTGGTCGACGGCAACGACGATCCGGTCGTGCTCGCCTTCGAAGCGCGCATCGTCGACTTCACGGGTGGCGCGAGCGGCCGCCGCAGCGAGTGGCTCGCGACGCGCGAACCCCCGACGTGACGCTCGCGATCTTCAGCAGTGGAGATCAGTCCCGGCTCGGGCGCACCACGAGGCCGATGAGCCAGCTGAAGAGGCCGAGCACCAGCGCACCGAGCACGCCCCACCAGAACGTCTCGACGACGAGGCCGAACCCGATGAGGTCGCTGAACCAGTCGACGATCAGCAGCAGGAGGCCGTTCACGATGAACGAGATCAGTCCGAGCGTGAGCACGTACAGCGGGAACGCGACGATGCGGATGAACGTGCCGATGATGGCGTTCACGAGGCCGAAGATCGCGGCGACGAGCAGGTACGTCAGCACGGTGCCGATCGCGGTGTCGTCGTAGGGCACGACCTTCACGCCGGCGACGAGCAGCGTGGTGAGCCAGAGGGCGAACGCGACGACGAGGACCTTGATGATGAACCGCATGCGCCTACTCTCCCAGACGCGACCCGCGATGGGCGAGAAGGTACCGTGGATTCCGTGACCAATCCCGAGTCGACGACGCCGGGCATCCGCCTGCGTCCAGAGATCGCCGCGCTCCCGCCGTACCGTCAGGGGCGCCCCGCGCCCGCCGAGGGCTACAAGCTCTCGAGCAACGAGAATCCGTTCGATCCGCTGCCCGGCGTCGCCGAGGCGGTCGCGGCGACGGCGACGGCGATCAACCGCTATCCCGACGCGACGGCGCTGACGCTGCGCGAGAAGCTGGGCGAGCGTTTCGGCGTCACGCCCGACGAGGTGCTCGTCGGCGACGGCTCCGTCGCGCTGCTCGCCCAGTTCATCCTCGCGGCGGCTGCCCCCGGCGACGAGGTCGTCTACTCCTGGCGCTCCTTCGAGGCCTACCCGGGCCTCGTCACCGTCTCCGGTGCGACCAGCGTGCAGATCCCGAACCGCGCCGACCACGGCCACGACCTCGACGCCATGGCCGACGCGATCACCGACCGCACCCGCGTCGTCATCGTCTGCTCCCCCAACAACCCCACGGGCGTCACCGTCACCGCCGACGAGTTCGAGGCGTTCATGGCCCGCGTGCCGAGCGACCTGCTCGTGCTGCTCGACGAGGCCTACGTCGAGTTCGTGCGCGACGCGGCATCCGTCGACGGGCGCACGCTCATCGGGCGCTACCCGAACCTCGTGGTGCTGCGAACGTTCTCGAAGGCGTACGGCCTCGCGGGGCTGCGGGTCGGCTACGCGATCGGCCCCGTCGCGATTCTCGACGCCGCACGCGCGACCGCGATCCCGCTCGGCGTCACCGCGGCCGCCGGAGCCGCCGGCGTCGCCTCGCTCGAGCCCACTGCCGAGACCGAACTGCTCGCCAGGGTCGCCGAGATCGTCGAGCGCCGCACGCGCCTGCACACGGGCCTCGTCTCGCAGGGCTGGCCCGTGCCCGACGCGCAGGGCAACTTCGTCTGGCTGCCGACGGGTGCCGACACGACCGCGGTCGCCGAGCGCCTGTTCGACGCGGGCGTGGTCGTGCGCGCGTTCCCGCCCGAGGGCATTCGGGTTTCGATCGGCGAGCACGAGTCTGTGGATATCCTCCTCGGGATTCTCGGAGAGCTTGTACCGGCTTCACAAGAAGGGCACCCGAAGTAGCGGGTAGCGTGAAACCCGTGGTCGCCCAGGAACGAGAATTCACCGCGCCGACGGTGCAACTGCTGACCCCCGAGGGAGCGCTTCGGCCCTCCCCCGAGGCCGAGGCCTACCTCCCGCTGATCGAGGCGCTCGACGACGCGACGCTCGAGCAGTTCCACCGGGACATGGTCATCTCGCGTCGCCTCGACATCACCGGCGCGAACCTGCAGCGGCAGGGGCAGCTGGCGCTGTGGGTGCCGAGCCACGGCCAGGAGGCCGCGCAGGTCGGCTCCGCGCGCGCCTCGCGCCCGCAGGACCACATCTTCCCGTCGTACCGCGAGCACATCGTCGGCATGATCCGCGGGCTCGACCCCGTGCGAATCCTCGGCCTGCTGCGCGGCGCGACGCTCGGCGGGTGGAATCCCGCCGAGAACGGCAACTTCCACCTCTACACGCTCGTGCTGGCGTCGCAGACGCTGCACGCCACCGGCTACGCCATGGGCATCAAGTTCGACGGCGCCTCGGGCACCGGCGACCCCGAGACCGATGCCGCGGTGCTCGTGTACTACGGCGACGGCTCGACCTCGCAGGGCGACGCCAGTGAGGCGCTCGTGTTCGCGGCGAGCTACCAGGCGCCCGAGGTCTTCTTCGTGCAGAACAACCAGTGGGCGATCTCGGTGCCCGTCTCGCGCCAGTCGCGCACCCCGCTCTCGCTCCGCGGCGCCGGGTTCGGCATGCCGAGCCTGCGCATCGACGGCAACGACGTGCTCGTGAGCTACGCCGCCACACGCGTCGCCCTCGAAGAGGCGCGTTCGGGCCAGGGCCCGAGCTTCATCGAGGCGCTGACCTACCGCATGGGCGCGCACACCACGGCCGACGACCCCACGAAGTACCGCACCGACGACGAGGTCGCCTACTGGGCCGAGCGCGACCCGATCATCCGCTACCGCGCGTGGCTCGAGTCCCGCGGTGCGTCGGCCGAGTTCTTCGCCTCGGCCGACGAAGAGGCGGCGGATGTCGCGAGCGACGTCCGCAAGCGCGCCCTCGAGGTGACGGTTCCCACGCGGGAGACCATCTTCAAGCACGTGTACAGCGAACCGCACCCGCTCATGGCGGAGCAGGCGGCCTGGCTCCAGGCGTACGAGACCGGATTCGAAGGAGGTGCAGCGTGAGCACCGACATCGAGGAGCAGCTGCAGGCCGGAGCGGTCGAACCGATCGTGGCGACCGAGACGAACGTGCCTGGGCCGGCGAACGGCGAGCCCGCGGCATCCGCAGAGCCCGGCGCGAAGGGCGTGCAGACGCTCTCGATGGCGAAGGCCATCACCGCGGGCCTCCGTGAAGCCCTGCGCGCCGACGACAAGGTGCTGCTGATGGGCGAGGACATCGGGCCGCTCGGCGGCGTGTTCCGCGTCACCGAGGGGCTCCAGGCCGAGTTCGGCGATCACCGCGTGCTCGATACGCCGCTCGCCGAGTCCGGCATCGTCGGCACGGCCATCGGCCTCGCGATGCGCGGCTACCGGCCGGTCATCGAGATCCAGTTCGACGGCTTCATCTTCCCGGCCTTCGACCAGATCACGACCCAGCTCTCGCGCATGACCCTGCGCCACGACGGCTCGATCTCGATGCCGATCGTCATCCGCGTGCCCTACGGCGGGCACATCGGCTCGATCGAGCACCACCAGGAGAGCCCCGAGGCCTACTTCGCGCACACGCCCGGCCTCCGGGTCGTGAGCCCGTCGAGCCCGCACGATGCCTACTGGATGATCCAGGAGGCCATCGCGTCGAACGACCCCGTGCTGTTCTTCGAGCCGAAGAGCCGGTACTGGCCGAAGGGGCCGGTCGACCTCGACCACTCGGGCGTGCCGCTGCACTCGAGCCGCGTCATCCGTTCGGGCACCGACGTCACGGTCGTCGGCCACGGCGCGATGATCTCGACACTGCTGCAGGCCGCCGACATCGCCGGCGAAGAGGGCACGAGCATCGAGGTCGTCGACCTGCGCTCGCTCTCCCCCATCGACTACGGACCGCTGCTCGAATCGGTCGGCCGCACCGGTCGCCTCGTCGTCGCGCAAGAGGCCTACGGCTCGGTCAGCGTCGGATCCGAGATCGCCGCGACCGTCGCCGAGCGGGCGTTCTACTCGCTCGAGGCTCCCGTGCTGCGGGTCTCGAGCTTCGACACGCCGTTCCCCCCTGCGGCACTCGAGACCGAGTACCTGCCGAGCCCCGACCGGGTGCTCGAAGCCGTCGACCGTGCGCTCGCGTACTGACGACGACACGAAACCGATATGACGATGTCGGCATAGATCGACTGCGAGGGTGGACACATGACTGAGATCCGGTTCCCGTTGCCCGACGTCGGTGAAGGACTCACCGAGGCCGAGATCGTGCAGTGGCGGGTCGCCCCCGGCGATGCCATCGCGCTCGACCAGGTCTTCGTCGAGATCGAGACGGCCAAGTCGCTCGTCGAGCTGCCGAGCGCGTTCGAGGGCGTCGTCACCGAGCTGCTGGTCGGCGAGGGCACCACGGTCGACGTCGGCACGCCGATCCTGGTGATCCAGACGGCGGATGCCGCGGGCTCGCCGGCCGCGTCGGCTCCCACGTCCGAGCAGGTCGCCGCCCCGGCGGCCGGTGCGCAGCCCGCCGCTCCTCCCGCGGCTGCGGCGCCCGCCACGGTCGCGTCGCACGCGTCGGCCCCGTCGGAGGGCGGCGGCGCCGTGCTCGTCGGCCACGGCGCGTCCGGCCCTTCGGGCACCCGGCGTCGACAGCGGCATCCGTCGCCCGGAGGCGCGCACGAACACCTCGCGCCCACGCCGCCCCCGGCTCCCGCGGCCGCGTCGGCCCCGGCCGGTGGCACGCCCGCGCCCGTCGCCCCGCGCCCGGACTCCGGTGTGCCGGTGATCGCCAAGCCGCCGATCCGCAAGCTGGCGAAGGATCTCGGCGTCGACCTCTCACGGGTCGCCCCCACCGGACCGATCGGCGACATCACGCGCGACGACGTGATCCGCGAGGCGAGCCAGGCGAGCGTGTTCCGCAACATCCAGACGCCCGAGGCGCCCTCGGACCGCGAGACCCGCATTCCCGTGAAGGGCGTGCGCAAGGCGATCGCCGCCGCGATGGTGCAGAGCGCATACTCCGCGCCGCATGTCTCCGTGTTCGTCGATGTCGATGCGACCCGCACGATGGAGTACCTCAAGCGACTCAAGGCCTCCCCCGACTACGCCGGCGTGCGGATCTCGCCGCTGCTCATCATGGCCAAGGCGATGCTGTGGGCCGTGCGGCGCAACCCCACGGTCAACGCCCAGTGGACCGATGACGAGATCATCGTCAAGCACTTCGTGAACCTCGGCATCGCTGCGGCGACGCCTCGCGGGCTCATCGTGCCGAACGTCAAGAACGCGCAGGACATGTCGATGGTCGAACTCGCGACCGCGCTCGAGCAGCTCACGCTGACCGCCCGCGAGGGCAAGACGCAGCCGGCCGAGATGCAGGGCGGCACGATCACCATCACGAACATCGGCGTTTTCGGCATGGACACCGGCACGCCGATCCTGAACCCCGGCGAGGTCGGCATCGTCGCGCTCGGCACGATCAAGCAGAAGCCGTGGGTCGTCGACGGCGAGGTGCGTCCGCGCTTCGTGACGACGATCGGCGGTTCGTTCGATCACCGGGTCGTCGACGGCGACGTCGTGTCGCGCTTCGTCGCCGACGTGGCATCGATCATCGAGGAGCCGGCGCTGCTGCTGGAGTAGCCAGGGCGCTGGTCTCGATCCGCGTCAGTAGCGGATCTCGTAGGTGATCGACCCGTCGGTGCGGGCGCACTCCCCCATGCCCGAGCGTTCGAGCACGCGGCGAGCCGGAAGGTTCGCGATCTCGGCCTCGGCCCGAACGATGCGGGCTCCGTTCGCCCGGGCGAGCGCGAGCGCCTCGCGCACGACGTGATCGGCGAGGCCGCGACCGCGCGCTGCGGGCACGAGCGCGAAGGCGAACTCGATGGCGCCGTCGTCGGAGAGCGGGCCGAACAGGTTCACGCCGCCGACGGCCGCGCCGGTGATGCCGCCGTCGACGAGGTGCACGAGATACGGGCCGAACGGCGCCGGATCGCCCGCATCGCGCACCGCGTCGACGTACTCGCGCAGCAGTTCGGGCTCCTCGGTGAACGAGTAGCCGCCCTCCCAGCCGTCGCGCGGGTCGACCTCGCCGGAGAGCAGACGCTCGGCGTCGTCGACGGTGAACGGGCGCAACGTGAGTGAGGGGGTGGTCGTATCCACGTGCCTCATGCTCGCACGGCCGACCGACAAGTGCGAGATTCGTGTGGACAGATTTCACCGACTCGCAACACGTCGTGATGGTTTTGACAATCATTATCAATAAGCGTAGGTTCGAGGTCATGAGCAACCCCGCGCCCCGATCCGCCCGCACGCTGCCGACCCTCGCCGCGCTCGCGACGATCGGCGCCGGCGCGCTGGTGCTCTCCGGGTGCGCCTCCCCCGCGGCATCCGGCGAGGCGCAGGGGGTGCAGATCGTGGCGACCACCACGCAGGTCGGCGACTTCGTGCACGAGCTCGTCGGCGACGACGCCGAGGTGACCCAGCTGCTCTCGCCCGGCCAGAGCGCGCACAGCTTCGATCCGTCGGCCGCGCAGCTGCTCGCCCTCGCCGACGCCGATGCGGTCGTCATGAACGGCGCCGGTCTCGAGTCCTGGCTCGACGATGCCCTGCAGGCGTCGGGGTTCGACGGCGTGCTGATCGACGCGAGCACGGGCATCGAGCTCTTCGCGACCGACGACCACGATCACGACCACGGCGATGAGGCCGCGACCGACGACCACGCCGACTCGGCGACGGAGGCCGCGCCCGACGACCACCACGGCCACGATCACGGTGCCGGCAACCCGCACATCTGGACCGATCCCGAGCTCGCCGAAGACATGGTGGAGAACATCGCCGACGGGCTCGCGGGGCTTCAGGGCGTCGACACCGCGGCCCTCGACGCCGCCGAGACCGCCTACCTCGCCCGCCTGCACGACCTCGACGCCTGGATCGAGCAGAGCGTCGACCAGGTGCCCGCGGCCGAGCGCCTGCTCGTCACCAACCACGACGCGTTCACGTACTACGTCGACGCCTACGGCCTCGTCTTCGTCGGCAGCGTGATTCCGAGCTTCGACGACAACGCCGAGCCGAGCGCCGCCGAGATCGACGAGCTCGTCGCGGCCATCACGGCCACCGGCACGAAGGCCGTCTTCTCCGAGGCGTCGCTCTCGCCGAAGGCCGCCGAGGCGATCGCCCGCGAGGCCGGCGTGACGGTCTACTCGGGCCCCGACGCCCTCTACGGCGACTCGCTCGGCGAGGCCGGCACCGAGGGCGCGACCTACCTCGGCTCACAGATCCACAACACGCGCCTGATCGTCGAGTCGTGGGGCGTGGAGCCTTCCACGCTCCCGGCGTCACTGCAAGGATGACCCCATGAGTCCGAACGCCGTGCTGCGCTTCGAGGGGGCCGCGTTCACGTACCCCGGCGGGGACGGCGTCAGCGAACTCGACTTCGCCATCGCCCCGGGGGAGGCCGTCGCCGTCATCGGCCCCAACGGCGCCGGCAAGTCGACCCTGCTCCGCGGTGTGCTGGGTCTGGTGCCGCTCACCCGCGGGCGCATGACACTCGGAGACGGCGGCGCCGAGGCATCGCATGCCGATCGCGGCATGGTCGGCTTCCTCCCGCAGACCATCGAGTTCGACGTCGACTTCCCGATCAGCCTCGAGCAGGTGGTGATGCAGGGGCGCTACCGCCGACTGGGCCTGCTCCGCTGGCCGGGCCGCGCCGATCGAGAGGCCGTGCGGCACGCGCTCGAGACCGTCGGGCTCTCGGCGTTCGCGGGCAAGCGCTTCGGGTCGCTCTCCGGCGGCCAGCGTCAGCGCGGCCTGCTTGCCAGGGCCCTGGCCGCGGATCCGCGCCTGCTGCTGCTCGACGAGCCGTTCAACGGGCTCGACCAGCCCAACCGCGACGCGCTCGTGGCGACGCTTCGTCGCTTGAAGGCCGACGGCGTCGCGGTGCTCGTGTCGACCCACGACCTCGAGCTCGCGCGCGAGGTCTGCGACCTCGTGCTGCTCGTGAACCGGCGTCAGACGGCGTTCGGTCCGGTCTCCGACGCCCTCAACCTCGCGAACGTGCAGCGGTGCTTCGAGGGCGTCGAGGTCGAGATCGACGAGCACACGCTCGTCGTGCCGGGTCACGAGGGGCATTGATGCCGCATCCGGAATACACGCGGTCGGCCGCGCGGGGGAGTGGCCGCGCATGAGTGCGGTCGAGGCGCTGTTCAGTGCGTTCGCACTGCCGTTCATGGGTCGCGCGCTGCTGGTGATGCTCGTCCTGTCGGTCATCGCCGGCGTCGTCGGCGTGCTCGTCAACCTCCGCGGTCTCGAGTTCATCAGCGACGGGCTCACGCACGCCGTGTTCCCCGGCCTCGCGGTCGGGCTCGCAGTCGGCGGCGCAGCCGGAGTGCTCCCCGGTGCGGCGATCGCCGCCCTCATCGGCGCGGTGCTGCTCACCTGGCTCATGCGGTCGGGGGTCGCGAACGACGCGGGCATCGCGGTCGTGCTGACCGCCGCGTTCAGCATCGGTGTGATCGTGGTCTCCAAGAGCGACGACTACGCCGGCGCCCTCGAAGAACTCCTCTTCGGCCGCGTGCTCACGATCCCGCCGGCGGACGTGGTGCCGCTCGTCGTCGTCTCGGCGGTCGCGCTGCTGCTCGTCGCGCTCACGGCCAAGCAGCAGGTGTTCCGGGCGTTCGACCCGGCCGGCAGCCGCGCGGCGGGCGACTCGGCGTTCGGCCTCGACCTCGCGCTCAACGTGGCCGTCGCGCTCGTCGTGGTGGCCGGCGCCAGCACGGTCGGGTCGCTGCTCGTGCTCGCGCTGCTCGTCGTGCCCGGCGCGGCCGCGCGCCTGATCATCGGCCGGCTGTGGCTGCTGTTCCCCATCGCCGGGGTGTTCGCGGCCCTCGCCTCGTGGCTCGGCCTCGCGACCGGCTTCGCCGCGAGCGTCGGCGCGGGCGTCGACCTGCCCGCCGGCAGCACGGTCGTCGCGGTCTTCGTGCTCGCCTACGCGGTCGTGCTCCTCGTTCGGCTGGCGCGCGACGCCGGCAAGCGGCGCGCGGGTGCGCGCGCGGGTGCCGGCGCCGGCTCGCCCGACTCGTCCGCATCGAGCGCGGCATCCGTCGACCGGGCGATGGGGGAGCGGGCCGCATGAGCTACTTCGAGCGGGCCATGCTCGCCTCCATCGTCATCGGCGCCCTCGGCGGGTTCGTCGGATGCCTCGTGGTGCTGCGCAGGCGTACCTTCTTCGCCCAGGCGCTCACGCACGGCACCTACCCAGGGGCTGTGGCGGCGGCCGCACTCGGCGTGAGCGTTCCGCTCGGGGCCGCCGCGGCATCCGTCGTGCTGGTGCTCGTGATGACGGGCATCGCGCGGGTGCGCAACCAGGGTGCGCAGGTCGCGGCGGGCATCGTGCTCACCGGCGGCTTCGCGGCGGGGGCGATCCTCGCGGCCGTCGTGCCGAGCCTGCCCGTGCAGCCCGAGTCGCTGCTCGTCGGCTCGATCCTCACGGTGAGCGACGGCGACATCGTGCTCGCCGCGAGCGTCGCGGTCGCCGCACTCGTGCTCGTCGTGGTCTTCGGTCGCCGCATCGTGTTCTCGACCTTCGACCAGTCCGGATTCCGGGCCGCCGGGTACCGCGAATGGCCCGTCGAGCTGCTCGTGCTCGCGCTCACCGCCGCGACGGTCGTGAGCGCGCTGCCCGCCGTCGGTGCGATCCTCGCGATCGCGTTGATCGCCGCGCCGGCCGCCGCGGCGCGGGTCGTCACGACGACGTACCGCGGCATGCTCGTGGTCGCACCCGTGATCGGCGCGGCATCCGGAGTGCTCGGCGTGCTCGCCTCGCGTGCGTTCGCGATCGCCGCGGGCCCGGCGATCGTGCTCACGGCGACCGCGTTCCTGCTCATCGCGCTCGCCGGTTCCAAGCTGCGCGCGCTACCGTGGAGGGCATCCGCGATTCCCGTGGAGACGGCAGAGGACGCACGCACCGCATGAAGCGCAACACCTGGCAACGCGAAGCCGTTCGAGAGGCCCTCGACGGCACCGACGGCTTCATCAGCGCGCAGGCGCTGCACTCGTCGCTGCACGCGACCGGATCGCCGATCGGCCTCGCGACCGTCTACCGCGCGCTCGGCGATCTCGCGACCTCGGGCGAGGCCGACTCGCTGCAGTCCCCCGACGGCGAGGCGCTCTACCGGGCCTGCAGCACCACCGGCCATCACCACCACCTCATCTGTCGCAACTGCGGCCGCACCGTCGAGATCGAGGCCGACGAGGTCGAGGCCTGGGCGCACCGCGTCGCGGGCGAACACGGGTTCACCCGTGCGGCCCACGTCGTCGACGTGTTCGGCCTCTGCGCCGACTGCACGGTGCTGCTGGCGAACGACACTCGCTGAGGGGGTTACGCCGACGCGGACCGCCTGCCCGCGGCATCCGCTCGCCCGGTGACCTGATCGAGGGGTGTCGCGCTCGATGCGGGAGGCGTATCGTCTGCCGGGAAGACGGTGACCGGCCCGGGGGAGCAGGTGCCCGCTCGGTCGTCGGCTCCCGTGTGCGCTTTCAGGGTCGGAGCCGACCGATCGCTCGAAGGAGAGACAGTGACACCGGACGACGCGCTCCTGCCCACATTCAGCCGGATCGGCGAGTCGACCACGGCGCGCTACACCGAGATCCCCGAGGGATCGATGCTGCCGGAGACCGCCTACCGCATCGTCAGCGACGAGATGATGCTCGACGGCAATGCCAGGCTCAACCTCGCGACCTTCGTCGGCACGTGGATGGACGAGCATGCCGATCGCCTCTACAGCGAGGCGTTCGACAAGAACATGATCGACAAGGACGAGTATCCCGCGACGGCCGCGATCGAGGAGTACTGCTGGCGGATCCTGGCCGACCTGTGGCATGCGCCCGACCACCGCGACGCGATCGGCACCTCGACCATCGGATCGTCGGAGGCGTGCATGCTGGGGGGCCTCGCCCTCAAGCGCCGATGGCAGCACGCACGGCGCGCGGCCGGGCAGTCGACCGAGAAGCCGAACCTCATCATGAGCTCGGCCGTGCAGGTGTGCTGGGAGAAGTTCTGCAACTACTTCGACGTCGAGATGCGCCTCATCCCGACGTCGGACGAGCACCCGCTCATGGACGGCACGGGGCTCGAGGACGTCGTCGACGAGAACACGATCGGCGTGGTCGCGCTCATGGGCGTCACGTACACGGGCGCCTACGAGCCGGTCACCGCGATCGCCGCGAAGCTCGACGCGATCCAGGCGAAGACCGGCCTCGACATCCCGATGCACGTCGACGGCGCGTCGGGGGCCATGGTCGCGCCGTTCCTGCAACCCGAACTCGAGTGGGACTTCCGCGTCGAGCGCGTGCAGTCGATCAACACGTCGGGGCACAAGTACGGGCTCGTCTACCCGGGCGTCGGCTGGGTCGTCTGGCGCAACGTCGCGGCGCTGCCCGACGACCTCGTGTTCCGGGTGAGCTACCTGGGCGGGGAGATGCCGACGTTCGCGCTGAACTTCTCGCGCCCGGGCGCGCAGGTGCTGCTGCAGTACTACCGCTTCCTCCGGCTCGGCCGGAACGGCTATCGAGAGATCCAGCAGACGACGCAGGATGTCGCGCGCTACCTCTCGGGCGCCATCGGCCGCATGGACGCCTACGAGTTGCTGACCGACGGCAGCGACATCCCCGTCTTCGCGTGGCGCCTGAAGCCGGGGCACACCGACAAATGGACCCTGTACCACCTCTCCGAACGCCTCCGGATCCGCGGATGGCTCGTGCCGGCCTATCCGCTCTCGGGCGACCAGTCCGACCAGACGGTGATGCGCATCGTCAGCCGTAACGGGCTCAGTCACGACCTGGCCGAGGACCTCCTGCGCGACATCCGCATCGAGACGGCCTTCCTCGACTCGCTCGCGTCGCCGATGCCGCACCCCGGCATCAAGACGACCTTCCACCACTGACCCGCCGTCGACTCACCCATGACCCCGAGGACGGCCGTCACCGCGGTGCGCCGACTGCGCCGCGAAGCCTGGGGCTTCGCGGCCGGCTCGGCGTGCTTCTTCGTGGGCGCCCTGCCGTGGTACGCGGATCGACTCGGGCCCGTCGGCACGAACGCGACGTTCGTGGTCGGGTCGGTGCTCTTCACGCTGGCCGCGTTCATCCAGCTGAGCCTCAGTGGACGGGTGGCCCCCCACGCGAAGATGAACCCCGCCGATCGCGCCGACTGGTGGGCTGCTGCCGTGCAGTTCGCCGGAACCCTGCTCTTCAACATCTCGACCGGGGCCGCGCTCGCCGCGGCCGTCTCGAGGCCCGACGCCGTCGGCGCCGGATGGCGCCCGGATGCCTGGGGTTCGCTCGCCTTCCTGATCTCGAGCGCGCTCGCCATCATCGCGACCAAGGACCGCGGGCGCCTGTGGGACCCGGACGCGCGCACCTGGCACGGCACCGGACTGAATGCGCTGGGCTCGGTCGCGTTCGCCGTCTCGGCGGTCGGCGCGTACGTGCTGCCCGACTCCGGCGACCTCGTCAGCGAGATCTGGGCGAACCTCGGCACGGCGATCGGCGCCCTCTGCTTCTTCACGGCCGCGCTGCTCTCACGGCGGACGATCCCGAAGGAGTGATGGGGAGAATCCGCAGGTCAGCATCGTTTTCACGGTTCGCGATTTGGTGACCCTCTTCAGGGGGACATACGGTGGACGACGGCCCTGATGGGCCGACCCACCCAGTCCGCGCCCTTCGCGTGAGACCTGCCCCGGCGGTCTCCACGGCGGGGGTCGTACGGTTTTGAGCGTGGTGCACCGCCCCGATGGCAGTGCGCGCTGGAGCCGGGATTCGCACGACGAGACGTCGGCGCTTGAGTCCCGGATCCCGGATCGCCTGAACCCGGCCGTGACGCGTGCGCGCCCGCCTGCCGCCCTGCACCCGGCTGCGGAATCCGCACGTGCCATTGGAGCACATTTCGATGCCCGAACAGCAGCAATCCGTCGCGCGACACAGCATCGCCGACCAGAACGCCCTCGAAGTGCGAGGGCTCACGAAGTTCTACGGGCGACGCCCGGCCGACGCCCTCGAACGCCTGCGCGAGGGGGCCGGCCGCGCCGAGCTCGCCGGCCTCGGCACCGCCGCGGCCATCGATGTCGACTTCGACGTGCGGCAGGGCGAGATCTTCGTCGTCATGGGACTCTCGGGCTCCGGCAAGTCGACGCTCATCCGCATGCTCAACGGCCTCGTCGAGCCGACCGCCGGCACGGTCACGGTGATGGGGGAGACCCTCACCGGGGTCGCGCCACGCCGGCTCCGCGGCATCCGTCGCAAGCACGTCGCCATGGTGTTCCAGCACTTCGCCCTGCTGCCGCACCTCACGGTGCTCGACAACACCGCGTACGGCCTCGAGATCCAGGGCGTGCCGGCCGCCGAGCGGCGCGAGCGCGCCGAGCGCGTGCTCGAGCGCGTCGGCCTCGGCGAGTGGGGCCACAAGTTCCCGTCGGAGCTCTCGGGCGGCATGCAGCAGCGCGTCGGCCTCGCCCGCGCCCTCGCGGCAGACGCCGACATCCTGCTCATGGACGAGGCGTTCAGCGCACTCGACCCGCTCATCCGCCGCGAGATGCAGGAACAGCTCGTCGAGCTGCAGCAGGAGCTCGGCAAGACCATCGTCTTCATCACGCACGACCTGAACGAGGCCATGTTCCTCGGCGATCGCATCGCGGTGATGCGCGACGGTCGCGTCGTGCAGATCGGCACGGCCGAGGAGATCCTCACCGACCCGGCCGACGACTACGTCGCGCAGTTCGTGCAGGACGTCGACCGCGCACGCGTGCTCACGGCGGGCAACGTCATGGAGGCCCCGCGGGCCCTGGCCTCGGCTGCCGCGGGCCCGCGTGCCGCCCTGCGTGCCATGCGCGACCTGCAGACCTCGATGGTCTTCGTCGTGACCTCCGGGCGGAAGCTGCTCGGCGTCGCCCACGATCGCGACGTGCTGCGGCTCGTGCGTCGCGGAGAGCGCTCGCTCGAGGGGGCGATCTCCGGCGACTACGCTGCCGTCGGCCCCGACGTGCACCTCTCCGAGCTCTTCGAGAGCTCGGTCGAGCAGGACCTCCCGCTCGCCGTCGTCGACGACGAGGGTCGCCTGCTCGGCGCGGTTCCGCGGGTCACCCTGCTCGCCGCCCTCGGCAACGTGACGACCGACACGGCCGAGCTGCAGGTGCTCCAGACGCCGGCGACCGTCTCGGCCGAGGTCATGACCGCGACGCTGCGCGAGACGGCGGCATCGGCTCCGCCGGACACCCCGCAACCGATCGATGAACTCGCCCTCGTCGAGGGGACCACGGCATGAACGAGATCCGCCTGCCGCTCGGCGACCTCGCCGAAGGGTTCATCGACGTGCTCACCGACACGCTCGGATGGTTCTTCTCCATCGTCCGAACGGTGTTCCTCGCGTTCTACGACGCGGTCGAGTTCGTGCTCGCGACGCCGCCGTTCTGGGTCGTCATCGTCGCGCTCGCCGCACTCGGGTGGTGGCTCAAGGGCTGGAAGCTCTCGCTCGGCACCGCCGTCGGCCTGCTCGTGATCGTCGGCGTCGACCAGTGGGAGCACGCCATGGAGTCCCTCGCGCTCGTGCTCGTCGCGAGCGCCATCGCGATCGCGCTCGCCGTGCCCGTCGGCATCTGGACCGCGGGATCGGACGTCGCGTCGAAGATCGTGCGCCCCGTGCTCGACTTCATGCAGACGATGCCGGCGTTCGTCTACCTCATCCCCGCGCTGATCCTGTTCCGCGTCGGCGTCGTGCCCGGCATCGTCGCGACCATCGTGTTCGCGATGGCGCCGGGCGTGCGCCTTACCGAGCTCGGCATCCGCGGGGTCGATTCAGAGGTCGTCGAGGCCGGGCACGCGTTCGGCGCCTCACGCGGCCGCATCCTGCGCCAGATCCAGCTGCCACTCGCGATGCCGAGCATCATGGCCGGCGTCAACCAGGTCATCATGCTCTCGCTCTCGATGGTCGTCATCGCCGGCATGGTCGGCGCCGGCGGTCTCGGCGGCGACGTGGTCGCCTCGCTCAACCGCATCGACGTGGCACTCGGGTTCGAGGCGGGCCTCTCGGTCGTGATCCTCGCGATCATCCTCGACCGCATCACGGGCGCACTCGGTGGCGGCGGGGGTCGTCGTCGTGGACGCGACACGACCTCGCGGTCGACGGATGCCGCGGCACAGGCCGATGCGACCGAGCCACGCGTGCCCGCGGCATCCGCCACCGCCTGACCCGAACCCCGAACACCGACCCGAACCCCCGAACCCCCGAACCCCCGCGGCCCGCAGCCCGCGGGAGAAGAGGAATCACCATGAAGAAGTCCACCCTCACCGGAGCCCTCACCCTGAGCGCCGTCTCGGCACTCGTGCTCGCCGGATGCTCGGCCGGAGGCGCCGAGGCCGAGACCCTCGCGAACGGCGACCGGAAGGACGTCACCATCGCCGTCTTCAACGGCTGGGACGAGGGCGTCGCCGCGAGCGAGCTCTGGAAGGCGATCCTGACCGAGCAGGGCTACGACGTCACGCTCGAGTACGCCGACCCGGCGCCCGTCTACAGCGGGCTCGCGAGCGACGACTACGACCTCACCCTCGACACCTGGCTGCCGACCACGCACGCCGACTACGTCGAGGAGTACGGCGAGGACATCGTCGACCTCGGCGCGTGGAACGGCGACGCGAAGCTCACGATCGCGGTGAACGCCGACGCCCCGATCGACTCGCTCGACGAGCTCGCAGCCAACGCCGACCTGTTCGACGACCGGCTCGTGGGCATCGAGCCGGGCTCGGGCCTGAACCGCGTGACGACCGAGGAGGTCATCCCGACGTACGGCCTCGACGACCTCGAGTACCTCACGAGCTCGACGCCCGCGATGCTCTCGGAGCTGACCGCGGCGACCGATGCGGGCGAGAACATCGCCGTCACCCTGTGGAGCCCGCACTGGGCCTACGACGCGTTCCCGCTCAAGGACCTCGAGGACCCGGAGGGCGCGCTCGGCGGCTCAGAGGGCATCCACTCGTTCGGCGCCGCGTCGTTCGAGCAGACGCACCCGACGCTCGCGGGCTGGATCAGCGCGTTCTCCATGGATTCCGAGCTGCTGTACTCGCTCGAGAACGCGATGTTCAACGAGAACGACTCCGACGACTACGGCCCCGTGGTCGAGCAGTGGATCGCCGCGAACGCCGACTACGTGGCGTCGCTCACGCAGTAGCGCGGCGGAATCAGGAGGGGTGACGGATGCCGCGGCATCCGTCACCCTTTCACCTCCCGTCGTTGCGGAGCATCGCCCGAACCCGCTCGGCCGTGCCCCACGAGAGCGTGACGCCGGCGCCGCCGTGACCGTACGCCGCAATGACCGGGAGTTCGCGGCCCGCCACCGGCTCGAGGCGGATGCTCGGTCGAGCGGGCCGGAGCCCGACCGCGCGGCCGACCACGGGGCTGCCGGCGATCGCCGGCACGAGGGCGGCCGCGCGCTCCAGGATGGCGCGCTCGGTGTCGACGTCGACCTCGAGATCCCACGATCCGTCGATCGACGTGCCGCCGACGACCACGTCGTCCCGGCGGGGGAACACGTATGTGACGCGCTCGGGGTCGTCGGTGTCGGTGATCCAATCGGTGAGGCCCGGATTCGCGACGCGGACGACCTGCCCCCGGACCGGGACGACGTCGGCGTCTCCGCCGAGCAGCTCGCCCCCGCGGATGCCGGCCGCGATGACCGCGGCGTCGGCGTGCCCGGCGAGTTCGCCGAGGTGCTGCACGGTCCGGTGCTCGAAGGCGACTCCGAGCACGCTCGCCTGCGCCCGCAGCCAGGGCAGGTAGGCCGGGATCACGATGAACGGCAGGGTCGCGCGGATGCCGGAGGTCGCTCCCGCCGGCAGCAGGAACGGGTCGGCCTCGGCGGCGCTCGGCACGAACTCGGTCCACGAGCGGTCGGGTGCCGCCGAACGCTCCACGACCGTGCCGGCGCGCATCTCGACGCCGGAATCGGCGACCTCCGACAGTGCGGCGAACCGCTCGAACGACGTGCGCAGCAGGTCGCGCACGACCGGCGAGCGCTCCGCGCGATACGGGAACCACAGCGCTGCGGAGACGGATGACACCGTCTGCATCGTGTCGACGTCGGCGACGACCGTGACGTCGTGACCGTCGCGCGCGAGTTCGACGGCGGTCGTCAGCCCGATCACCCCGGCGCCCACGACGGTGACGCGCTTGGAATCCGATGGTGATGCCACGTCGCCTCGTTCCGTATGCCCTTGGACGCTCATGGCGCCTCCACACAGGGATACCACCGTGCGGCCGCCTGCACGCGGCATCCGCTCGATTCGGCCGAGATCGGCCACTCTGGTAAGCTGTCCCTTTGGCTGGGTACATCCACTGCCCAGACCGCGACCATCCCCCTTCGAACACCGCGAGAAATCGCGGATCTCGGCGTGGGACGTCAGCAGACAAGAGACCTTGGGAGGGGCATCCGCCCCTCGGTATTGGAGGAAAGACCAATGGCAGCAGTGTGCCAGGTGACTGGAGCCGTTCCCGGCTTCGGTCACAACATCTCGCACTCGCACCGCCGGACGAAGCGCCGCTTCGACCCGAACGTGCAGAAGAAGACCTATTACGTGCCGTCGCTGCGTCGTAGCGTCACCCTGAACGTGTCCGCCAAGGGCATCAAGGTGATCGACGCCCGTGGCATCGAAAAGGTCGTCAAGGACATCCAGGCTCGTGGGGTGAAGCTCTAATGGCGAAGCAGCAGGACATTCGTCCCATCATCAAGCTCCGTTCGACGGCCGGCACCGGGTTCACCTACGTGACCCGCAAGAACCGTCGCAACAACCCCGACCGTCTCGTGCTGAAGAAGTACGACCCGGTGATCCGCAAGCACGTCGATTTCCGAGAGGAGCGCTAAACAATGGCGAAGAAGAGCAAGATCGCGCGCAACGAGCAGCGCAAGGTGATCGTCGAGCGCTACGCGGCGAAGCGCCTCGAACTGAAGAAGGCCCTCGTCGACCCGAACGGCACCGACGAGTCCCGCGAGGCTGCTCGCGTCGGCCTCCAGAAGCTGCCCCGCAACGCATCGCCCATCCGCGTGCGTTCGCGTGACGCGATCGACGGCCGCCCCCGCGGTGTCCTCACGAAGTTCGGCGTCTCACGCGTCCGCTTCCGTGACATGGCGCACCGTGGCGAGCTGCCCGGCATCACGAAGTCGAGCTGGTAAGCACTGAGCTTCTCCGAAAGGGGCGTCCCGGGTTCTCCGGGGCGCCCCTTTCGGCGTCTCCGGATCGTCGCGGAGACGGTATCCGGGTCGTCACGGAGCGACACGCCGGGACTTCCATGCCCGAAAAGGCTGGAAATCCGCGAGTTTCCGGGCTTCTCTGCTACATTCGAGGCGGCCCGATCGGCCACGGGGGCGGTTGAACGATCGTCCCCGAGAACTCACAAGATGCTGTACAGAACAGCGAAGGTCCGAGGAGGACATTCAATGGCTGACAAGTCGCTCAACAAGACCGAGCTCGTCGCGAAGGTCGCAGCGTCGACCGGACAGAGCCAGGCCACCGTCGACGCCGTTCTCGGTGGGCTCTTCGAGGCTCTCGCCGAGTCCGTGGGCGCCGGCACCAAGGTCTCCATCCCGGGTTGGCTCGCCGTCGAGCGCACGCACCGTGCAGCCCGCACCGGCCGCAACCCGCAGACCGGCGCCGAGATCCAGATCCCGGCCGGTTACTCGGTGAAGGTCTCGGCCGGCTCCAAGCTGAAGGCTGCCGCGAAGTAACTTCGCGACCCCCGAGGGGCGTCCGGCTTCGGCCGGGCGCCCTTCGTCGTCTGCGGAGGCGCGGATGCGCGGATGTCTCGGCTCACGCAGTCGGGCCGCCCGGCGCCCGGCCCTCGGCGCCCGCCCGCGTAACCTCCTGTGGCCGGGCTCGCACCTCGCGCCGCGTAGGCTTGTCCGGTGCCCCGCTCAGTCCGCGTGTTCGGCCCTGCCGTCCTCATCGTCGTCGCCATCGCGGCGACGGTCGCGGCCCTCGCGTACGGCGGGGGAGCGACGCCCCAGCTGATCCAGGATCCGGGGCCCATCGCCCGCTGGGGCCTGCCGATCGCGAAGCTCGTCGTCAACCTGAGCGCGGCCGGCATGATCGGCGCGCTCGTGCTCGCCGTGTGGGCGCTGACCCCGAAGAAGCGCGAGTTCGACGTCGCACTCGACGTCGCCGCGGCATCCGCTGCCGTCTTCACCGTCGCGAGTGCCGCGACGGGCCTGCTCACCTTCCTCGTCGTGACGGGCGTGGAGCTGAGCCTCGGCGACACGTTCGGTGCGCAGCTCGGGCAGTTCCTCACGACGATCGAGCTCGGCCAGGCGTGGCTCACGACGACGCTCGTGGGCGCCGCGGTCACCGTGCTCTGCTTCGCGGTGCGCAACCACACGGCGCTCGTGTTCGTGGCCGTGCTCGCGGTCTTCGCGCTGGTGCCCATGGCGCAGCAGGGGCACTCGGCCGGCACCGCCGGTCACAGCGCGGCGATCACGTCGCTCGGCCTGCACCTCGTCTTCGCGGCCGTGTGGCTCGGCGGCCTGCTCACGATCGTGCTGCTGCGCAACGAGCTCGACGGCGCGCGCCTGCCGGTCGTGCTCGCGCGCTACTCGACGGTCGCGCTCATCTGCTTCATCGTGGTCGCGGTCTCGGGCTACGCGAACGCCGCCCTCCGCATCGGAACGTGGGACCAGCTCGGCACCCCCTACGGCGTGCTCGTGATCGTGAAGCTGCTCGCCCTGCTCGCCCTCGGCGGCTTCGGCGCGATCCAGCGGCGGTACCTGATCGGGCGGATGTCGCGCGCCGCCGCCGCGGGCAAGGCCGACCGCCCGGCATCCCGCATCTCCGAGTTCTGGATCCTCGTGGTCGCCGAACTCGCCTTCATGGGCATCGCGTCGGGCGTGGCCGCCGCGCTCGCGCGCACCGCGACCCCGGTCGCCGAGCAGCCGGGCGTCATCGCCCAGACGCCCGCCGAGATCCTCACGGGCGAGCCCCTGCCGCCGTGGCCCGACCTGTACCGCTACTTCACCGAGTGGAACCTCGACCTGCTGTGGATCCTCGGCTGCGGGTTCGGCATCTTCTTCTACCTCGCGGGCGTGTGGCGCCTCCGCCGCCGCGGCGACAAATGGCCGATCTACCGCTCGGTGCTCTGGGTCTCGGGCATGCTGCTGCTCGCGTACATCACGAACGGCGGCGTGAACGCCTACGAGCAGTACCTCTTCTCGGCGCACATGGCCGCGCACATGGTGCTGACGATGGCCGTGCCGGTGCTGCTCGTGCCCGGCGCGCCGGTCACGCTCGCGGCGCGCGCGATCAGGGCCCGCAAGGACGGATCGCGCGGCGGCCGCGAGTGGATCCTGCTCGCCGTGCACTCGAAGTTCGCCGGCATCATCGCGAACCCGATCGTGGCGGCCCTGCTGTTCGCCGGCTCGCTCTGGGTGTTCTACTACTCGCCGCTGTTCCGGTGGACGATGGTCGACCACATCGGCCACGAGTGGATGATCGTGCACTTCCTCATCACGGGGTACCTCTTCGTGCAGTCGCTCATCGGCATCGACCCGGTGCCCTACCGCCTGCCGTACCCGTTCCGGCTCGTGCTGCTGCTCGGCACCATGGCGCTGCACGCGTTCTTCGGCCTCGCGATCATGTCGAGCGCGGGCCTGCTGCTCGCCGACTGGTACGGCGCCATGGGCTGGGGCACCGATGCGCTGGTCGATCAGCAGATGGGCGGCGGCCTCGCGTGGTCGATCGGCGAGATCCCGACCGTGGCGCTCGCGATCACCGTCGCGGTGCAGTGGTCGCGCAGCGACCAGAAGGAGTCCAAGCGCCACGACCGGCACGCGGATCGCACGGGCGATGCCGAGCTCGAGGCGTACAACGCACGGCTCGCGGCGATCGCCGAGCACGACCGGCAGGGCTGAGCGTCAGCTCGTCTGCTGCAGCTGGATCGCGATGCTGCCGTCGGGGCGGATCGTCGCGCTGAGGGCGAGCCGGAACGGCCGGTCCTCTTCGAGCTGCGACTTGTCGCCGTCGAAGAGCGACTGCACCTCGACCGAGATGTGGGCCATGCCGTCGGTCGCCGGCATCTCGAACGCCGTCTCGCCCGCGGTGAGCGTGACCGGAGGGTACGTGACGATCGACCAGACCGGGTCGCCGAGCACGCGGTCGTCGATCTCGATGCCGAACGGGCACCCCGAGGGCTGCAGCACGGTCTGCGCCGCGCAGCCGTCGAGGTAGCTGTCGACCTGGGTCTGCACGCGCTTCACGAAGTCCGCGGTGGGCTGCGCGTCGACGGTCACGGCGGCGCGCACGCCGGGCTCGGTCGCGAGCGGCACGGGAACCGCGGCGACGAGGGTGTCGGAGAAGCCGAACTCGTAGGCGGCCGGCGCGATCGCGAGGTAGGGCGCCGTCTGCGTGAACGCGGCCAACTCGTCGCCCGACTTCGTCGCCCGGGTGTCGAGCGTCAGGTCGCCGACCGTGAAGAGCGGGTTGTGGGCGGCCGTCACGTCGACGACGGCGAGCGGGCTCTCGATGAACTCCCACCGGTTCAGCAGGCCGTAGAGCGGGTCGATGGCCCGGATCTCGAACGACGTCTGCAGGATCGCGGTGTCGAGCCGGTAACTGGCTGTGACGGTGTGCGTGCCGTCTTCGTGCTTCACGTCGTCGACGATGCGCACGTCTTCGGGGCCGGCATCGATCACGTCGGACCGCAGCATCGCCGTCGAGATGTCGGTCGGCACGCCCATGGCGGTCAGCTCGTCGTCGTCGAGCGCGACGCCCGGCGTGGTGATCGCGGTCGCCAGGTCGTCGTCGGCGATGGCCGAGAGGTAGCGCTCCACGAAGTTCGCGGCGCCGTACGTGGTCTGGTTCAGGCCGCCGAGCGCGGCGACGAACGCGGTTCCGAGCAGCATCGCCAGCGCGGCCCACCCGGCGATCGACAGCGGTGAGAGCCGGCTGTTCCGAACCCCCGAGCCAGTCACCCCGCCAGTCTAGGCGGCGACGGATGCCGGGAGCCGAACACACGCGCCGGCCACGCGCGCCGCGGGGCAGGGCGAGGCCGCGCCGCGGCATCCGCTCTCCACAGGGAGACGATCTGCTCGCACCCTGCACATCGGGGACCACCGGACCCGTCGAACCCGCGCGGCCCGGTTACAGTGGGATCGCGCCGGCCGGCGCCACCCCACGAGCCCGATCCGCGAGCCGGATCCGACCAGCCGGAGAACCTTGTGGCCCCCACCCTCACCCGCGAGCAGACCGCGGTCTTCGAGGCGATCGAGGGCACTCGCGACCACGTGTTCGTCACGGGCCGGGCGGGCACCGGCAAGTCGACGCTGCTGAACCACCTCAACTGGAACACGCAGAAGCAGATCGTGATCTGCGCCCCGACGGGCGTGGCGGCGCTGAACGTCGGAGGGCAGACGATCCACTCGCTGTTCCGCCTGCCGATCGGGGTCATCGCCGACCACCCGATCGACCAGAACGACGCGGTCCGCAAGATCCTGAACGCCATGGACACCCTCGTGATCGACGAGATCTCGATGGTCAACGCCGACCTGATGGACGCCATGGACCGCGCGCTGCGACAGGCGCGGCAGCGCAGGCACGAACCGTTCGGCGGGGTGCAGGTCGTGCTCTTCGGCGATCCGTACCAGCTGGCCCCAGTGCCGGGCGACGGCGACGAGCGGGCGTACTTCGCCGACACCTACGACTCGATGTGGTTCTTCGACGCCAAGGTGTGGCGCGAGACCGGCCTGCGCATCTTCGAGCTCGGCGAGGTGCACCGCCAGCACGACGCCGAGTTCAAGCACATGCTGAACGCCGTGCGGCACGGCGCGGTCACCGCCGAGATCGCCGGGGTGCTCAACGGCATCGGCGCCCGGCGTCCGCTGCCCGAGCACGGCGCGATCACGCTCGCCACGACGAACGGCACCGTCAACCGCATCAACGCGACCCAACTGCACCGGCTTCCGGGCACGTCGAAGGCGAACGAAGCCGAGGTCGCCGGCGACTTCGGCGGCCGGGCGTACCCCGCCGACGAGCGGCTCGAGCTCAAGGTGGGTGCGCAGGTGATGTTCCTGCGCAACGACACCGCGATCGGGCCCGACGGGCAGCGCTGGGTCAACGGCACGATCGGCACCGTGACCCGCCTCGACCGCGAACTGCGCGTGGAGGTCGACGGCGAGGAGCACGAGGTCGAGCCCGCCACGTGGGAGAAGTACAAGTACTCCTGGGACCCCGCGCGCAAGAAGCTCGAACGTCAGATCGTCGCCGAGTTCACCCAGTTCCCGCTGCGGCTCGCCTGGGCGGTGACGATCCACAAGTCGCAGGGGGCGAGTTACGACACCGCGATCGTCGATCTCGGGTCGCGCGTCTTCAGCCCGGGGCAGACCTACGTGGCGCTCAGCCGGCTCACCTCCCTCGACGGCCTCTACCTCAGCCGGCCGCTGCGACCCAGCGACATCATCGTGGATGCCGCGGTCGAGCGCTTCATGTCCGGCGCCCACCGCGAGATCGGCTCGAACACCTGAACCTCCGATCCGCCGGCCCGGGTTAGAATCTCGTCGAGACACAGCTAGGGGGGCTTGTGGCGACTCGCCGGAGGAATCGCGGGCGGAGATGGGGAATCTCGGCCGCGGCGTTCGTCGTGCTCGCGCTCGGACTGCAGGGCTGCTCGTTCGGCCCCGCCGATCCGGCGGCCCAGTTCGATCCGGTCGACGCACCGCTCGGCACCCCGACGGCCGACGCGCTGCAGGGCGTGCTCGACCAGGCCATCGCGCTGTCGGGGGCGAGCGGCGGCATCGCCGGCGTGTGGGCCCCGTGGTCCGGAGAGTGGACCGCGGCATCCGGAACCGTCTCGTTCGACGAGGGGGCCGCCGCGACGACCGTCGACACGCCCTTCCGCATGGGCACGCTCACCTCAGAGGTCACGTGCCAGATCGTGCTGAAGCTCGTCGACGACGGGCACCTCGAACTCGACGACGAGATCGCCGACGACGTCGACTGGATCCCCTCGCTCGACGGCATCACCTACGAGCAGCTCTGCCGCCACAGCTCGGGCCTCGCCGACTACTACCCGGGCCTCAAGGGCATCTTCACCACGAACCCCGTGCGCACCTGGTCGAACAACGAACTCGTCGCGGCGGGCATGGGCATGGCGCGAACCGGGGCTCCGGGCGCAGCCGTACGTGAGTCGCGCACCGGCGTGCTGTTGGCGGCGATGGGCATCGAGCGCCACACCAGCAAATCGTGGGAGGACCTCGCGGAGCAGTACGTGTTCGGTCCGCTCGGCCTCGACAGCACCGTCATCCCGCCGGCCGACGACACCGGTCGCGGGTTGCTCGGCGCGTACGCCTCGCCCATCGGCGCCGACGGCAAGGCCGACTGCGCGACCCGTCTCGATCAGTCCGCCCAGTCCAGCTCGATGGGCGGCGAGGCCGCGGGCGCGACGACGACGCTCGAGGACCTCCGCCGGTTCAGCGAGGCGTTCGCGACGGGTTCCCTGCTGTCGGACAGCGCCAAGGCCGACCAGTGGAAGAACGTGCAGCCGGTCGCCGGCTCGCCGCAGTCCTGGTACGGCGCGGGCATCGGCGGTGCGACGTTCGGCCCGATGCGCGGCGATGTCAGCGAGACCGCCGGCATGCTCACGGCGGCGCTCACCGACCCCACCTCGGGGCTCACGGTCGTGCTCGTGCTGAACAACTCGAGCTCGACCGACGCGTTCGTGCGCGAGGTCGCCTTCGCGCTCGCCTCCGTCGGGTCGAAGGCGGATGCCGCGAACGGCGCCGAGGCCCCGCTCGTCGAGCTTCCGTGGTCGCTCGAGCAGGCCACGGCGAACATGACGGCGCTCGCCGCCTGCCCGCCCGCGCCCGCCGCCTGACGCCGTCACTGCTGCGGGTCACCGGTTCGCGAGGGCGATTCTGGTCGACTCGCACTTCATCGAGCCGCCAAGTTCGCCCACTCGCGAGTTCTCACAGGTGTGGAATAGACCCCGGTGGGGTACCGTTGAGTTCAGATGAATACCCCATGGGGGTACCCATCCCGAACTTCAGGAGGATCACATGAGCACCCACGACGCGAACCCCACCGTCTCGACCTACGGCGTGGCGGGCATGACGTGCTCGCACTGCGTCGGTGCGGTGACGGGTGAGCTCGGCCGACTCGACGGCGTCTCGTCGGTCGACGTCGAGCTCGTCGCCGGGGGCGTCTCGCGGGTGACCGTGCAGAGCGCCGCGGCCCTCGACGCCGACCAGGTCGCAGCCGCCGTCGACGAGGCCGGCTACGAACTGGCCGACCTGGCATCATGACCGCGCAGCAGGTCGACCTGCTCGTCGGCGGCATGACGTGCGCCTCGTGCGCCGCGCGCATCGAGAAGAAGCTCAACCGCATGCCCGGCGTCGAGGCGACCGTGAACTACGCGACCGAGAAGGCCAGCGTGCGGCTGCCGGACGGCGTCAGCGTCGACGAGGCCATCGCGACCGTCGAGGCCACGGGATACACGGCCGCGCTGCCGAAGCCGAAGCCCGCGGCGCCGGTCGCGCCCCAGCACCCGCACCCGCACGGCGCGAGCGACGCGCGCGGTCCGGCAGGCGGGCACGGCTCGGACGCCGAGTCGCACCACGGCGGGGGAGCGCACGATCACGGCGACGCGGCATCCCTTCGTCAGCGCCTGATCGTGTCGACGGTGCTCGCGGTGCCCGTCGTCGCGCTGTCGATGATCCCGGCGCTGCAGTTCACGAACTGGCAGTGGCTCGCGTTCGCGCTCGCCGCGCCGGTGGCCCTGTGGGGCGCGTGGCCGTTCCACCGCGCCGCGTGGATCAACCTGCGCCACGGCGCCGCGACCATGGACACGCTCATCAGCGTCGGCGTGCTCGCGGCCCTCGCCTGGTCGGCGTACGCGCTGTTCTTCGGCCAGGCCGGCATGTCGGGCATGACCATGACGTTCCAGCTGTTCACGACGCCCGGCGGAGGCGCCGACGAGATCTACCTCGAGGTCGCGGCCGCGGTGACGGTGTTCGTGCTCGCGGGTCGCTACGCCGAGGCGCGCGCCAAGCGCAGCTCGACCGCGGCGATCTCGGCCCTGCTCGAGATGGGGGCCAGCGAGGCATCCGTGCTCCGCGACGGCGTCGAGGTGCGGATGCCGGTGGCAGACCTCGCCGTCGACGACCGGTTCGTGGTGCGCCCCGGCGAGAAGATCGCCACCGACGGCGTCGTGGTCGACGGCGCGTCGGCGGTCGACGAGAGCATGCTCACGGGCGAGTCGGTTCCGGCCGAGGTCGGCCCGGGCGATGCCGTCGTCGGCGCGACCATCAACGTGGGCGGCCGACTCGTCGTGCGAGCGACGCGCGTGGGCGCCGACACGGAGCTCTCGGCCATGGCCAGGCTCGTCGAGCAGGCGCAGACCGGCAAGGCCGACGTGCAGCGCCTCGCCGACCGGGTCTCGGCCGTGTTCGTGCCGATCGTCATCGGGCTCGCGCTCGCCGCGCTCGCCGGCTGGCTGCTCGCGGGCTACGGCCCCGAGGTCGCGTTCACGGCCGCCGTCGCGACGCTCATCGTCGCGTGCCCCTGCGCGCTCGGCCTCGCGACGCCCATGGCGCTGCTCGTCGGCACCGCGCGCGGCGCGCAGCTCGGCATCCTGATCAAGGGCCCGCAGATCCTCGAGTCGACCCGTCGCGTCGACACGATCCTGCTCGACAAGACCGGTACGGTCACGAGCGGGCGGATGTCGCTCGCCGAGGTCGTGCCCGCGGCCGGCGAGAGCGAGGCCGAGGTGCTGCGCTTCGCGGGTGCCGCCGAGTCGGGCTCCGAGCACCCGATCGCGCGGGCGATCGCTGCCGCGGCGCTCGCTGCCGTTCCGGTCGCGGAGGGGACAGCACCGGTGGCCGGCGCCCTGCCCCCGCTCGAGTCGTTCGCCTCGACGCAGGGCCTCGGCGTGCAGGCCGTCGTCGACGGGCGACTCGTGCTCGTGGGCCGATCCGCGTGGCTCGCCGAGCAGTGGGCGGTCGAACTTCCCGACGCGCTCGAACGGCGGCAGGTCGAGCTCGAGGCGGCGGGCGGCACCGTCGTCGCCGTCGCATGGGACCGCGTGGCTCGCGGCATCCTGAGCGTGAACGACACGGTCAAGCCGAACAGTGCCGCGGCGATCGTGCAGCTGAAGGCGCTCGGACTCCGACCCGTGCTGCTCACGGGCGACAACGAGCGCGTCGCGCGGGCCGTCGCCGCCGAGGTCGGCATCGACGACGTGCGCGCCGGCGTGCTGCCCGCCGAGAAGGCCGAGATCGTGCGTGCGCTGCAGGCCGAGGGCCGCGTGGTCGCCATGGTCGGCGACGGGGTCAACGACGCCGTCGCGCTCGCGACCGCCGACCTCGGCATCGCGATGGGCTCGGGCACCGACGTCGCGATCGAGGCGAGCGACCTGACCCTCGTGCGCAGCGACCTCGTAGCCGTCGTCGACGCGATCCGCCTCTCGCGGCGCACGCTCGGCACGATCAAGGGCAACCTGTTCTGGGCCTTCGCCTACAACATCGCGGCGATCCCGGTGGCGATGCTCGGCATGCTGAACCCGCTCGTCGCGGGCGCGGCCATGGCGTTCTCCTCGGTGTTCGTGGTGGGCAACAGCCTGCTGCTGCGGCGGTTCCGCGGGGTGCGCTGAGCCGGAACCCGAAGTCGGCCCGCGCCGGCGAGGCCGAGAGAGGATGATGGACGCATGCCCGCCGTCCATCGTCCCGGCCTTCGGGTGAACTCGGGACTCACGATCCCCGAGTCCGAGCTGTCCTGGCGGTTCTCCCGGTCATCGGGCCCCGGCGGGCAAGGCGTGAACACGGCCGACTCCCGGGCCGAGCTCGTGTGGGACGTCGCGGGCTCGGCGGTGCTCTCCCCGATCCAGCGGGAGCGGCTGCTCGACGGCCTCGGCGGTCGCGTCGTCGATGGCGTGCTCACGATCGCGGCATCCGAGCACCGGGCGCAACTGCGCAACCGGGAGGCCGCGCGCGAGCGACTCGTCGCCGTCGTGACCGAACTCCTCCGGCCGCCGTCGCCGTCACGTCGGCCGACGAGGCCGAGCCGCGGTTCCAAGGAACGACGCCTGGACGCGAAGAAGCGGCGCACCGACGTCAAGCAGTTGCGCCGTCGGCCGAACGACTGACGCCGGGGCGCTGGTCTCGAGACGGCGCTGGCGCGCCTCCTCGACCGGGGGTCCGCAGGGTTGCGCGAGGGTGAACGGACCGGTTCACCCGCGCGTGCTACCGTGATCCGCGATAGCGCCTAGGGTTCCGGGATCGCGAGATCCGACTGGTCCGAGCGGCGCCACGGCCACCGCCAGAGGCGGCCGTCATCTGACAGGACAAAAGCCCGGAGGACCCCGTCCGTCGCGCCCGCGACGCACCGAAGGGTCCCGTGTCCGTTCCTGCGCTCGTCCTCGTCCTCGCCGCCGCCGTGTGCCACTCGGCGTGGAACATCCTCGCCCACGGCGTCAGCCGCATCGGCATGCCCTTCCTCTGGTGGGGTGCGCTCGCGAGCACGCTCCTCTGGCTGCCGATGGTGCCGTTCACGGCTGGCATCGGCACCGCGGATGTCGGTGGCCTCGCGTTGGGCGCCGGCGTCTCGGCCGTGCTGCACTGCGGCTACATGCTGGTGCTGCAGCGCGGCTACGCCACCGGGATGCTGTCGACCGTCTACGCGACAGCGCGCGGAACGGGCCCGCTGATCACGGTGCTCGTGGCCGTGCTCGTGCTCGGCGAACGGCCGTCGGGCTGGGCGCTCGTGGGCATCGCGGCGATCCTCGTCGGAGTCGTCGTGATCGGCCTGCTCGATCGCGGCCCGGTGGGCGGCAGTACTTCGCTCGGTGGCGCCGGGACGCGCCGGCGGGGCCCCGATCCAGCGATCCTCTGGGGCATCGCGACCGGCGTCGCGATCGCCGCCTACACGCTGTGGGACGCGAACGTCGTGCGCTCGTGGGACGTGCCGCCCGTCGCCTTCATGGTCGGCTGCACGCTCGGCGAGCTCGTGCTGTTCTCCGCCTTGCTCGGCCGGCGTCGTCGCGAGCTCGGCCGCGTGGGGCGCACGCACTGGGTGAGGATCCTCGCGTTCGGCGCGCTGTCGCCGCTCTCGTACATCCTCGTGCTCGTCGCCGTGACGCTCGCGCCGGTGGCCCTCGTGGCGCCCATGCGGGAGGTCAGCGTCGTGCTCGTCAGCGCGTTCGGTGCGCTCGTGCTGCGCGAGGGCCGCGGATGGGCGAGGGTCGCGGCATCCGTCATCGTCGTCGCGGGGGTGCTGCTGATCGCGGCGTGATCGCTCGCCGACGTGCCAGTCGACCTGCTCGTCGACCTACTCGCCGACCGGGCGGATGAAGTGCTCGCCCGAGATGGCGCGCCCAGAGGCCGAGACGGTGAAGCGCACGATGTCGCTGCGATAGCGGTCGTCGGATGCCTCGAACACGCGCCCGTCGCGGCCGCGCGTCACGCGTCGCAGGCGCAGGATCGGCGAGCCGAGCTCGACCTCGAGCAGGCGGGCGTCGAGCTCGTCGGCGGCGACCGCGTCGATCTCGTGGTCGACCTCGGCGTACGGATGCCCGCGCTCGGCCAGGTAGTCGGTGATCGAGACCGTGTCGAGGTCGACGTCGAAGAGCACCCGCCCGACCTCCTCGACGAAGGCCAGCCGCTCGAGCATCGTGGGGCGCCCATCGAGGCTGCGGAGTCGG
Source organism: Agromyces aureus (assembly GCF_001660485.1). Lineage (GTDB taxonomy): Bacteria > Actinomycetota > Actinomycetes > Actinomycetales > Microbacteriaceae > Agromyces > Agromyces aureus. Next base: position 4,295,863 of record NZ_CP013979.1, on the reverse strand, counting down.
GTCACCTCGACGATCAGGTCGCCGGGCTCGATGCGGAGGAGCTCGACGTGGTCGTCGTCGGCGCGCCGGAGGGAGACCTCCTGGGTGTGCGCGCCGGGCGTCGCGCCCATCTCACGGGCCCACTTGGTGAAGGGGATCGAGACGTCGACGGCCTGGTGGGCCTTGCGCCGCACGACCCGGCTCGGGCGGCCCCGGGTGGTCTCGATCAGGCCCTCGGCGCGGAGCTCGGCGAGGGCGTTGCGGATCGGGCCGCGCGAGGTGCTCCATTGCTGGGCGAGCTCGCCCTCGGTGGGCACGTCGTCTCCGGGGGCGAGCTGGCCGCTCGCGATGCGCTGTCGGAGGTCGTCGGCGATGGCTTTGTAGACACTGATGGGCACATAGGCATATTACTTCGGCATATCCCGCCGTGCGGCACCGTTGCGAAGTGTTCATCTTTCGGGGTTCGCGGTGAACACCGCGTGAATAGGACCTGAGTTAGGTATATAACCCCGATTCGGGATGGCAGCATTGCCGACGTCCCCAACCGGAACCACTGCCTGAAAGGCCACCATGTCCACGCGCTTCACCCGCTCCCTCCTCGCCCTCGTCGGCGTGGGAGCGCTCGCCGTCACCCTCGCCGCGTGCTCCAGCACCGCTGAAGCCGGCACCAGCACGTCAGGAGACACCGGCTCGTTCGCCGTCGACGAGAACACGCTCGTGTTCGGCGTCGTTCCCGACTCGGTCGACACCGAGACCAACTACCAGCCGCTCATGGACTACATCGCCCAGGAGACCGGCAAGACCGTCGAGTACCACGAGTCGACCGACTACGCCGCGCTCATCGAGGCCGCGGTCGCCGGCAAGATCGACGTCGCCTCGTTCTCGGGGTTCACCTACGTCACCGCGAAGAACAACGGTGCGGCGATCACGCCCGTCTCGTCGATCATCACGGCCGAGGGCCAGGAGCCCGGGTACTACTCGCAGGCGATCGTGCCCAAGGGCAGCGACATCACCGACCTCGCCGGCTTCGAGGGCAAGAAGGTCTGCTTCGTCGACCCGTCGTCGACCTCGGGCTACCTCTTCCCGTCGTACAACCTCCTCGAAGAGGGCATCGACCCCGAGACCGACGTCACGCCGGTCTTCGCCGGCAAGCACGACGTCTCGGTGACCAAGGTCGGCGAGGGCGTCGAGTGCGACGCCGGCTTCGCCGAGGACAGCGAGGTCGAGAAGAGCGACAAGGTCACCGTCGTCGCCGAGACGATGGTCCCCGGCGCCCCGATCGTCGTCTCGGACACGCTTCCCGACGAGCTCAAGGCGCAGCTGACCGAGATCCTCGGCCAGGTCACGATCGACGACATCATCGCCTCGGGCATCGAGTCGGCCGACTCCGACGGGTTCCGCAGCGTGTTCTTCGCGACCTCGCCGGTCGACGACGCGTACTACGACACCATCCGCGACATCTGCGAGAAGACCGAAGCGGAGCAGTGCCAGGGCTGATCCCCTGACACCGACCCGCCCGACGTCGCCACGACCCGACCTGACCTGACCTGACCTGACCGGAGCATGACATGAGCCAGACACCCGTCATCGACATCGAAGGACTCACCAAGGAGTACGGACGCACCGTCGCACTGCGCGACGTCGCCCTCCGGGTGGAACCCGGCGAGATCGTCGTGCTGCTCGGACTCTCGGGCTCGGGCAAGTCGACCCTGTTGCGGCAGGTCGTCGGACTCGAGGCTCCCACCTCGGGCCGGGTCCGCGTGCTCGGCGAGGAGGTGCCGTCCCTCACGGGTCGGCGCCTCCGCGCCCTGCGCAGCCGCGTCGGCTTCGTCTTCCAGCAGTTCGAGCTCGTGCCGTCGCTGACGGTGCTCGAGAACGTGCTCACGGGGGCGCTCGCCGAGCTCCGCGGCCCACGACTCGGGCTGTGGGCGTACCCGCGTCGCCTCAAGCTCGTGGCGCTCGGCCACCTCGACCGGGTCGGCCTCCTCGACCGCGCCTACCAGCGCGCCGACACCCTCTCCGGTGGGCAGCAGCAGCGCGTCGCCATCGCCCGCGCACTCATGCAGAACCCCGAGATCCTGCTCGCCGACGAGCCGGTGGCCTCGCTCGACCCCGAGTCGAGCGACCAGGTCATGGCGCTCATCCGCGAGATCGCGATGGACGCGGGCCTCACCGTCGTCTGCAGCCTGCACCAGGTCGACCTCGCACTCTCGTGGGGCGACCGCATCGTCGGCCTCCGCCACGGCGAGGTCGTGCTCGACACCCCGGCATCCGGGCTCTCGAAGACCCAGGTCATGGAGGTCTACGGCCGCGTCGCAACCTCGACCGGCGAACTGCAGGCCATCGACACCGAGCTCGCCGCTGCGGTGCAGCTGGGCTCGGCGGCGCACTCATGACCACCATCACCCCGGCGCGACCGTCGCCGACCTCCGCGCCCGAGTCGTCGGTCGCGGCCCGCGCACCCAAGCGTCCCGTTTCGGCCGAGCGCATCGCCGCCGGAACCACGCTCGTCGCGCTCGTCGCCGTCGCCGTCTTCGCGCTCATGGAGTCGGGCATCTCGATCACGGGCATGATCGAGAGCTGGGGCCACGCCGAGCGCTTCTTCGCCCGCGTCGGCACCATCGAGTTCCCCGAGTTCGGCGAGCTGCTGCACCTCACCGGTCTCACCGTCGGACTCGTGCTCTGCGGCACGCTCTTCGCCGCCGTCGTCTCGGTGCCGGTCGCCTACCTCGCCGCGTCGAACACCACGCCCGGCGCAGGCTGGCAGGCCTTCGGGCGATTCGTCACCGTGCTCACCCGGGCGATCCCCGACGTCGTGCTCGCGATGGTCTTCGTGCTCATGTTCTCGATCGGCACGCTGCCCGGCATCCTCGCGATCGGCATCCACTCCATCGGCATGATCTCCAAGCTCTTCGCCGATGCGATCGAGCAGATCGACGAGGGCCCGCGCCGCGCCATCCGTGCTGCCGGCGGGTCGAGGCTGCAGGAGTTCACGAGCGGCATCCTGCCCCAGGTGCTGCCCTCGTGGGTCGCGACCGTGCTGCACCGCAACGACATCAACCTGCGCGGCTCGGTCGTGCTCGGCTACGTCGGCGTCGCCGGTCTCGGCCTCGAGATGAGCTACGCCTTCAAGTCGCTGAACTACTCGCTCGGCCTCGGCATCGCGCTCGTCATGTTCGCGCTCTGCGTGGTCATGGAGATCGTCTCGAGCGTCGTGCGCAAGGCCATGCTCGGCGTCGCACCCACGGGGCGCGGGCTCGGCGACCGGGTCGTGCGCGGCGTCGCGAACGCCCGCGACCGCCGTTCGGCAGGCACTGCGAGCGGGCGTGCGGATGCCGCGGCGAGCGTCGGGCGTGCGGATGCCGCGGGGGCGGCCTCCGGTTCCGGCCGTGCCGCGGCATCCGACCTCGAAGCAGCACTCCGCCGACCGTGGACCGGTGCCCGCGTGCGCAACACCGCCTGGGGGTGGATCGCGGTACTCGTCGTCGTCGGCAGCGTCGTCATCTGCGAGATCCAGTGGAGCGACCTGCTGACGTTCTGGGCGAAGGTGCCCGCGATCGCCGTGCAGTTCTGGCCGCCGAACTTCGGCAACTACGACGCCGCGACGATGTTCGGGGCCATGGGCACCACGATCGGCATCGCGCTCGCCGCGACGCTGCTCTCGTTCGCCTTCTCAGTCGTCATCGGCTCGCTGGCCGCACGCAACGTCGCGCCGAACGGCACCGTTCGCGGGTCGATGCGACTGCTGCTCGTGATCATCCGCGGCGTGCCGGAGGTGATCCTCGCCATCGTGCTCATCGTCATCACCGGCCTCGGAAGCCAGGCCGGCACCATCGCACTCGCCTTCGGCGGCATCGGACTGCTCGGCAAGCTCATCGCCGACTCGTTCGAAGAGGTGAAAGCCGGCCCCGAACGCGCGCTCAAGGCGACCGGCGTCACGCGCGGCCAGGTCTACGCGTCAGCCACGCTGCCGCAGGGCAAGCGCGCGCTGATCGGGCACAGCTTCTACCTGCTCGACACGAACATCCGTGCGGCGACCATCCTCGGCATCGTGGGCGGCGGCGGCGTCGGCTACTACCTGCTGAACGCCGGCCAGGGTTCGAATTACGCGGTCGTCACCGCGATCGTGCTGATGATCCTCGCCACGGTGCTCATCGTCGAGGGACTCGCCGTCTGGATGCGGCGGGTGTTCCGTTGAGCCGGGGTGCAGGCGTCGAGCAGTTCGACGTCGCCGTCGTGGGCTCGGGAGTCATCGGACTCGGAGCCGCGCTCGCCGCGGTCGCGCGCGGGCTGCGGGTCGTGGTGATCGAGCGCGGCAGCGAGCCGACCGGCGCCTCGATCCGCAACTTCGGCCATCTCTGCTTCACGCCGCAGCACGGCCTCGCCCGCGAGTTCGGTTCGACCTCGCGCGAGATCTGGTTGAAGCTGGCCGTCGACGCCGGGGTCTGGGTGCGCGAGGCGGGAACGCTGATCGCCGCCCGTCGCGACGACGAGTTCGCCGTTCTCGCGGAGTTCGCCGACGCGCGCGGCGCCGAGGTCGAGCTGCTCACGGCCGCCGAGACGGATGCGCGCCTGCCGATCGCGCCCGGCGTCGCCGTGGGCGGGGCCTTCCTGCCCCGCGACCTGCAGGCGAACCCGAGGCAGGCGCTCGGCGCGATCACCGCGCACCTGGCCCGCATGGGCGTCGAGTTCCGCCACCGCACGGCCGTCGGCGCCGTGCGTTCCGGCCGCGTCGAGACGAGCCGCGGCCCGATCGACGCCGACGAGATCGTCGTGGCGGCCAACCACGACCTCGACCTGCTCTACCCCGACCTCGCCGAACGGCACGGCATCGAGCGATGCGGGCTCGACATGCTGCGCGTCGCGGCCAACCTGACCGCGCCGCTCGCGTCGCCGCTGCTCACCGGCTGGTCGCTCGTGCGCTACGGAGGCTTCGCCGCGACCGGGGCTGCGGGCGCCCTGAAGCGGCGCCTCCACGCCGAGGAGCCGATGCTCGCCGCGCTCGATCTCAACCAGATGTACACGCAACTGCCCGACGGGTCGCTCATCGTCGGCGACACGCACTACCGGGGCACGTCGATCGCGCCGTTCCAGCCCGAGGCGGCCTTCGAGGCGCTCCTCGACGTCACGCGCGAACTCTTCGGCCTCAGCGAGGTGCGGGTGCTCGAGCGTTGGCAGGGCGTGTACGCGAGCGGCCCCTCCGACTTCCTCATCGAACGACCCGAGCCCGGCGTCAGCGTCATCGCGGCGACCACGGGCATCGGCATGACCACCGGCCTCGGGCTCGCCGAGCACGTCGTGGCCGGAATCACCGGCGAACGCGCCACCATCACCGCTCCGAAAGGCACCGCATGACCACCGAAACGATCTCCGCACGCGACGACGCGACCCGTGAGGTCTCAGAAGTTCCCGAGCGCCGCGCCCTGGGAGCCGTCGAGCTCGTCGTGCTCGACATGGCCGGCACGACCGTCATCGATGACGGCGCCGTCGAGCAGGCGTTCGCCCTCGCCGCCGAGCGCAGCGGCATCGCGACCGGTGACGCGTTCGAGCGTTCGCTGCAGTATGTTCGCGACACCATGGGGCAGTCGAAGATCGAGGTCTTCCGCGTGCTCGCCGACGGCGACGAGGCCGCCGCCCAGCGCGCCAACGCGGCGTTCGAGGACGCCTACGCCGAGATCGTCGTGCGCGACGGCGTGGCCGAGGTCGAGGGTGCCGCCGACGTGATCGGCGAGCTGCGGGCCGCCGGGGCATCCGTCACCTTCACGACCGGCTTCGCCCCGACCACGCGCGATGCGCTGCTCGACGCGCTCGGCTGGCACGACCTCGCCGATCTGGCGCTCTCGCCGGTCGACGCCGGCCGAGGCCGCCCCTTCCCCGACCTGCCGCTCACGGCCCTGCTGCGCACGGGCGCGACGAGCGTCGCCTCGATGGTCGTCGTGGGCGACACCCGGAGCGACATCCAGACCGGCACCCGTGCCGGCGCGGGCCTCGTGGTCGGCGTGCTCACCGGCGCGCACGATCGAGCCGCACTGCTCGACGCGGGTGCCGACGTCGTGATCGAGAGCGTGCGCGACCTGCCCGCGCTGCTCGGCCTGCGCGGCGAGTGACGGGCATGACGCTCACGCTTCCGGCTGGGCTCGACGTGAACGTGTCGCCCTCGCCCGTCGCGATGGTGTGGAACGAGCCCGGCTCGCCGCATGAATCGGTGGCGACGCCCGGTATTCGGCTGGCGCCCGGCGATGCGCTCGTGCAGGTGGAGTACGCCACCGTCTGCGGCTCCGACGTGCACACGGTGCGCGGCGACCGCTCGGCCCCCTCGCCGCTCGTGCTCGGCCACGAGCAGGTCGGTCGCGTGGTGGCGCTGGGCGACGGCGCGACGCGCGCCGACGGCAGTGCGCTCGAACTCGGCGACCGCGTCGTCTGGTCGGTCGCCGTGAGCTGCGGTTCGTGCGACCGGTGCGAGCGCGGCCTGCAGCAGAAGTGCCGCTCGCTCGCGAAATACGGCCACGAGCGCATCTCGCGCGGCTGGGAGCTCACGGGCGGCTTCGCGACGCACGTGCACGTTCGCGCGGGCTCGTCGATCGTGGTCGTCGACGACGCGCTCCCCGCCGAGGTCGCCGCGGCCGCCTCGTGCGCCACCGCGACCGCCGTCGCCGCCCTCGAAGCGGCCTCGGCGACCGTCGAGCTCGACGGAGCGCTGCTGCTCATCACCGGCGGCGGCATGGTCGGGCTCACCGCCGCGGCGATGGCCGTCGAAGCCGGAGCGGAGGTGATCCTCTCCGACCCCGATGCGAGTCGCCGGGCCCTGGCTCGACGCCTCGGTGCGATCGCCTCCGACCCCAGGGCGAAGAAGGGTGCTGCCGAGCACCTCGACGAGGTGCTGGCCGTCCGCGCGCAGCGAGGGCTCGTCGAGATCCTCGTCGCGATCGAGGCATCCGGTGCGGGTGCCGCCGTCGAGACGGTGATCAAGCGGATCGGCATCGGTGGAGTCGTCGTGCTCGTCGGCAGCGTCTCGCCAGGACCCGCCGTCGCGCTCGACGCCGAATCGATCGTGCGACGACTCGTGACCCTCAAGGGCGTGCACAACTACTCGCCGTCGCAATTGGTGCGGGCCGTGGAGTTCCTCGAGCGCGCGCACCGCACGGTGCCGCTCGCGCGGCTCGTCGGCGCGACCTACCCGCTCGACGAGCTGGATCGCGCGCTCGAGGATGCGGCTTCGGGAGTTCATGTGCGGGTGGGCGTGGCGCCGCCGACGGGTCCGGCGCGCTGAGTCGGAGCAAGACGATCCGCCGGTCGAGGAGCGGAGCGTCTCGAGACCAGCCGTCGAGCGGGGTGCTGGTCTCGAGAGGGCGCTGGCGCGCCTCCTCGACCAACGGGCGGGGTCAGCCCTCGGCGAGGGCCGCGTCGATCGCGTCGGTGAGGTCGTCGGCCGAGACGAGCTCGAGGCGCTCGCCGTTGAGGAAGAAGGTCGGCGTGCCCTGCACGCCGAGCGCCGTGCCCTCGGCCTGATCGGCGCGCACGCGCTCCTCGGTGGTCGGGTCGGCGACGTCGCGGTCGTACTGGGCGAGGTCGAGTCCGAGCCCCTGGGCGAACTGGCGGAAGAGCGGCGCCTTCGACTCCGACTGCTCGCCCCACTGGGCCTGCGTCTCGAACAGCATGCGGTACATCTCGACGAACGCGCTCTGACGGGCGGCGGCCTCCGCGGCGATCGCGGCGTTCATGGCGTTCTGGTGCGCCTCGATCGGGAAGTATCGGGTCACGAAGGTCACCTCGCCGTCGTAGCGTTCGCGCAGCGACTCGACGAACGGGTAGGCGGCACCGCACGCCTCGCACTCGAAGTCGAGGAACTCCACGAGCACCGCATTGCCGCGGCCGGGCTCGCCCAGCACGTGACTGTCGGGGCGCACGACCTCGGCGGTCGCCGGGTCCTGCGAGGCGGGGGCCGCGCTGGTGTTCGCACCCGTCATCGCGAGCAGCGCGACCACGGTGATCAGGATGAGCCCGCCGATGGCGGCCAGGTTGATCCAGAGCAGGCGGCGCGAGCGACCGGGCCCGGCCGGGTTGGTGGTGGTGGGTTCGGCCATGGTCTCAGCTCTTCCTGCCGACCATCGCGGTCAGCCATTCGTACGGGTCGATCGGGGTGGAGGCGTCCTGCCAGATCTCGAGGTGGAGGTGCGGTCCGGTGCTCTGGCCGGAGTCGCCGACGGCGCCGATCGGCTGCCCGACCTCGACCCGTTCGCCCTCCGAGACCTGGAGCGAGCCGAACTGCATGTGGGCGTAGACGCTCACGTAGCGGCGGCCGTCGATGACGTGCTCGATGCGGGCCGAGACGCCGAGCCCGGCGTCGGACGAGGTCGCCTCGATGACGGTGCCGGCGGCGACCGCCGTGATCGGCGTGCCCGTGCCGGGCGTCAGGTCGAGGCCTTTGTGCATCGTGGAGCAGCCGCTGCACGGAGCAGCGCGCGGTCCGAACCGGTCGGTGATCGGCACACCGACCGGGAATGGCCACTGGACGTCGGAGGTCGGATCGTTGACGAACGTGGACGCGGTGCGCATGTTCGCGGCGGCGAGGATCGCCCGTTCTGCCGCGACGCGAGCCGACTCCGCTGCCCGGAGCTCCTCGCCGGTCGTCACGGCGAATCCGTCGCGGCTCGGCACGGCGACCGACACCTCGTCGGCGACGCTCAGGCGCTGCGGGTCCCCGGCGATCGCCGAGGAGGGCGCTGCGGTGACGGCCGGAACGGCGATCGCGAGCGGGAATGCGGTGATGCCGAGCAGCGCAGCGACGATCAGGCGGGAGGTGGCGCCGACGCTCGGGCGGGCTGCGCGCGGCATCCGTGCTCGTCGTGGTGGTGATGCACTCGATCGCGGCTCGCGGCGGGTTCGAGGTGGTCGGAGGACGTGCGGGTTCTCGGAAGGTGCGGACATTCGCCTGCGTCTCGGATTCTGGGCGCGGGGGCGCGCCGATCTGGAACGGATCCGTTGGCGTGGCGGCGCGCGGACGCGCGGCGACGCCGGGGTCCGGTCCTAGATCAGGAAGACGCTGAGCTTGCGACGCTCGACCGGCGTCGGCAGGTCGAAGGGAGCGGATGCCGGCGGTACGACGATCGAGCGTTCGACGTACCGCCAGATCGACGGCAGGCGTCGCAGCCCGAACAGGGCGAGGAGCAGCGCGGCGAAGCACGCGGCGACCGTGAGGCAGAGGGCGAGGGGATCCTCGACCGGTGCTTCGACGAGCCGGTCGCCGGCGGTCGGACCGGCCACCGCGGTCGTGGTCGAAGCGGTCGCGGTCGACGTGGTGGTGGCCGTCGCACTGGGCCCGGCCGTGGCATCCGATGCGTGATGGAGCGCACTCGCGCCCGTCGTCGCGCCGGTCACCAGATCGTGGCGCAGGTCGTCGGCGTGCGAGAGCAGCAGGCCGACGATCGTGCCCACCACGAGCGCCGCGATCAGCAGGGCTCGGCGCAGGTGCGCGAGCGCTGGTGCGGCGGCAGTGATCATGGCGGGTCCTCGTCGGTGGGCGGGGGCCCGCTCAACGTAGCAAACGGCCCGGCCGCGAGGCTGGGAGTTCTCCCGAACTAGTTTTGAGTTATTCAAAACAAGTGACTAGGGTCGAAGACATGGAGACGACGCTCGACACGGCATTGCGCAATGCCGGGTTGAAGGCGACCGCAGGCCGGGTCGCCGTGCTCGACGCGCTCGCCTCCATGCCGCACTCGGATGCCGAGCAGGTCTACCGGGCCGTCTCCGGCGACTTGCCCAGCACGTCGATCCAGTCGGTGCACAACATCCTCGCCGACCTCACGGGGGCGGGGCTGATCCGTCGCATCGAGCCGGCCGGGTCCGCCGCGCTCTACGAGCGCCGCATCGACGACAACCATCACCACGTCGTCTGCTCCGTCTGCGGAGCGGTCGCCGACGTCGACTGCGTGGTCGGCCATGCGCCGTGCCTCGCGCCCTCGTCGGCCTCCGGCTTCAGCGTGCAGACCGCCGAGGTGACGTTCTGGGGCCTGTGCCCCGGCTGTCAGGCGGCGGCCGCTGCCGCAGCGGTGGCCATCCCGCATCCGACGCCCGCCGAGTAACGCACCGCATCGCGCCATCGCACCGCCCCAGCCAGGGGTGGGTGATTCGTCGCGCCCGAAACGGCTGCACGCGACCTCCGTCGACGAGACGGACGCCGCGGCATCCGCACCCTACAGAAGGAGAACCATGCACGAGAACCTGCACGAGTCCTACCCGACCACGCCGACGACCGGCGCCACGACCACGCAGACCGGTACCCCGGTCGCGAGCGACGCGCACTCGCTCACCGCGGGAGCCGACGGCGCCACCGCGCTGCACGACCGCTACCTCGTCGAGAAGCTCGCCCAGTTCAACCGCGAGCGCATCCCGGAGCGCATCGTGCACGCCAAGGGCGGCGGCGCGTTCGGCGAGCTCGTCGTGACCGAGGACGTCTCGGCCTACACGCGCGCGGCCGTGTTCCAGCCGGGTGCGACGAGCGAGATGCTGCTGCGCTTCTCATCGGTCGCCGGCGAGATGGGTTCGCCCGACACGTGGCGCGACGTGCGCGGCTTCGCCCTGAAGTTCTACACGACCGAGGGCAACCTCGACATCGTCGGCAACAACACCCCGGTGTTCTTCATCCGCGACGCGATCAAGTTCCCCGACTTCATCCACTCGCAGAAGCGCCTGCCGGGCTCGGGCCTCCGCGACGCCGACATGCAGTGGGACTTCTGGACCCTCTCGCCCGAGTCGGCCCACCAGGTCACCTACCTCATGGGCGACCGCGGCCTGCCGAAGTCGTGGCGCCACGTCAACGGCTACGGCTCGCACACCTACCAGTGGATCAACGCCGAGGGCGAGCGCTTCTGGGTGAAGTACCACTTCAAGGCGCGTCAGGGCGTCGAGAACATCGACGGCATCGAGGCCGAGGCCATCGCCGGTGCCGACGCCGACTTCTACCGCCGCGACCTCTACGAGGCGATCGAGCGCGGCGAGTTCCCGACGTGGGACGTCAAGGTGCAGGTCATGCCCTACGCCGACGCCGCCGGGTACCGCTTCAACCCGTTCGACCTCACGAAGGTGTGGCCGCACAGCGACTACCCGCTGATCCCGGTCGGCCACTTCACCCTGAACCGCAACCCGCAGAACCACTTCGCCGAGATCGAGCAGGCCGCGTTCTCGCCCGCGAACCAGGTGCCCGGCACCGACATCAGCCCCGACAAGATGCTCATGGCGCGCGTGTTCAGCTACCCCGACGCGCAGCGCTACCGCGTCGGCACGAACTACAACCAGATCCCGGTGAACGCCCCGCACGCCGCGCCGGTGCACAACTACTCGCAGGACGGCGCCCAGCGTCACGGCTTCAACGCGCCCACGGCCCCGGTCTACGCGCCGAACAGCTTCGGCGGTCCGGTCGCCGACCCGACCCGCGCGGGCGAGGGCTCGTGGGAGTCCGACGGCGAGCTCGTGCGCGCCGCCGCGACCCTGCACGCCGAGGACAGCGACTTCGGCCAGGCCGGCACGCTCTACCGCGAGGTCTTCGACGACGCGGCGCGCGAACGGTTCCTCACGACCATCACGGGCGCCGTCGGCGGCGTGACGCGCCCCGACATCCGCGAGCGCGCCATCGCCTACTGGGCCGCGGTCGACGCCGAACTCGGTGCCGCACTGCGGGCTGCGCTGACGGCCGGGTTCGACGAGGCGGCCGAGGCCGCGGTCGAGCCGGTCGGCACCCCGAGCTAGGTCGGCCGGGCTCGGCGCCACCACTGCAGGGTGCGGATGTCGCGCATCCGCGCCCTGCGGTCGGCGCCCCGCTCAGTAGGGTGGTCGATTGCGGGCCGAACGTCGGCCGCCATCGACGTTGGAGGGCACGTGCCGACCGGAGCCCCACCCCGCCGCAACGCCGCCGGCCGCAGCTCGGCCGCCCGCGGCATCCGCGCCGACCGGAACGGTGCCGCCCGCAACTGCGCCGACCGCAGCTCGGCCGCCCGCGGCATCCGCTCGCTCGTCGCCGTGGTCGTCGTCGCGACCGGCACGCTCGGGCTCACCGCCTGCGCCGCCGACCAGGGCGCCTTCGAGAAGGCCGTGCCCGCGGCCGTGCTCGCGGCCGGCCCGAACATCGCCGACACGTACCTCTCGTTCTCGAGCGGCCCCGCCGGGCGCGGATTCTGGCTGCGCCTCTACCTCGACGACACGGGCGTCGAGGCGTCGGCCGAGTCGATCGATGCTGCGCTCGAGGCCGCCTACCTCGCCTCGCCGTCGGAGCCCACGGGCATCACCCTCGATATCGCCGCCGCGCCGAAGCCCGACGAGGTCGAGCTGACCACCGGCAGCATCCCGATCGAGGATGCTGCCGACGAAGCCGGCCTGCCCTGGGCCGACAATGAGATCCACCTCTCGAGCGCCGCCCTCGACGAGCGCTACGGCCCGTGGCAGGAGACCCGATGACCAAGCCGAACGTCCGCCCCCTCGCGCTGCGCATCGCCGGGGAGCTGCGCGATCGCTCCGGCGAGACCCCGCGCACCTACGCCTTCGCGGTGCGCGACGACAAGCAGCTGCGGGTCATCGACCAGACCACCGCGGCGGGCGTTCGCGTGCTCACGTTCGAGGCGTACCGCGGCAGCGTCGGCGTCTACGGCCAGTACCCGGCCGTGCGGCTCGACGGCCCGGCCGACGGCGCCTGGTTCGACGAGCGGATGTCGGCGCGAGACGAGGGCAACGCCCTCACCGTGCTCGAGAACGTGCTCGTCACCCAGCTCGAGGGCGGCGACTTCGCGCGGCACGAGGCCGAGGTCGAGGTCGACGTGCGCGACACGACACCCGCCGTGGCTCCGCCGTACGCCGCGCGCTTCGGGCCCGCCGAGTACGCGAGCGTGCTCGCGCGCGGGCCGCTGCTGCTGGCGCTCACGGCGTTCGCGATCGCCTGGCTCGCGTTCATCGTCGGAGGCCTGCTCGCGGCATCCGTCGGCACGTGGATCTCGAGCGTCACGATCGTCGGCCTCGTGCTCGCGCAGCTGCTCGCCGTGATCGCCGTGGCGACCGCGGGCTTCGCGGGGCGCAGCGGCAACGGCACCCGCACGCTCGTGCTCGCGATCCTCGCGTTCGTCTGGGTGCCGCTCGCGCCGGCGATGCCGGTCGGCGCGTTCCTCGCGCTCGTCGGCGGGGCGCTCCTGGTTGCAGCGGCCGCCTCTGCGGCGGCGGTGCGCGTGTGGGTTCCGCTGGCTGGGTTCGTCGTCGTCGGCCTGATCGCGTCGATCGCCGGCGCGGTGCTCTGGGACTCGGCGCCGGCCGCGGCGAGCGTCGTGGTCGGTCTCGGCATGATCGCCGCAGCCGTCGTCTCGGCGGCGATGATCAGGCGGGCGTGGGCAGCGGCATCCGCTCGGCCGGTGCTCGCGACGCAGGGCTGACCCCGCGCGATCGGTCGAGACGAGCACCGAGCGCCCGTCGCTGAACGCCCGGGCTCAGAGCCTCGACGACACGAGCTCGCGGAGCTTGCGGATCTCCTCCGTCAGCGTCTCGACGTGGGCGCGGGTGATCGCCTCCTCGACCTCCTGCTGCACGCTGACCTTCTCGACGATCCACGACGCGAGGGTTGCCGTGACGACGCCGATCAACGCGATGCCCGCGACCATCACCCCGACGGCCACGAGTTGTCCGGTCGGCGTGACCGGGTACACGTCGCCGTAGCCGACGGTCGTGATCGTCACGAATGCCCACCAGAGGCCCTGCCCGAGGGTCTGGATCGAGCCGTGATCGCGCTCGGCGTCGAGCGCGGCCAAGGCGGCGACGTAGACGAGCAGCAGCGATGCGCCGGCCGCGTAGACCACGACGCGGCCACGGAATGCGCCGCCCGTCGAGCGCTGCAGCACGGCGAGGATCGTCACCAGGCGCAGCATGCGCAGGGGTCGGAGCATCGGCAGCACGACAACGAGCAGATCGAAGATGTGCCGGGTGAACCAGTGCCATCGGCGTGTGGCGAGGGCGAGGTTGACGATGTAGTCGAGGACGAACACCGCCCAGGTCGCCCAGATGATCGACTCCGCGACCACCGCCCTCGGCCCGTCGAGGTCGCCGATCACCTCCCACGAGTACGCGATGAGAAAGATCAAGGCGGCGGCCGTCAACGGCCAGTCCATGAACTGCTGCCAGCGCTGCTGCCGTGTCATGGAACGCATCGTACGACCGCCGCTGCGTCGCGTGGCGGACTCGGCTCATCTGTCACACCCGGCGGAGTGCCGCGTCTTCCATGGTGAGGTCGGCGCCGAGTCGGCCTGCACCGAAAGGACCGCACCCGTGACCAGCACCACCGCGACGCCCGTCGCCTCGCTCGACCAGCTCAACCTCGCATTCGCCGACCGCTTCAACGCCCGCGACCTCGACGGCCTGATGTCGCTCAATGTCGACGATGTCGTGTTCGTGCCCGCACCCGGACACCCGGTGCAGGGCGAAGCGGCCGTTCGCGGCGCGCTCGAGCAGTTCCTCGGCCTGAACCTGCCGATCAGCATGACCGTCCGCCACGTGTTCCAGGCCGGTGACACCGGCCTCGCGATCGCGGACTGGACCATCAGCGGCACGGGCCCCGACGGCTCCGAGATCGCGCTCGCCGGAACCACGGCCGACGTCGCCGTGTTCGACGAGGTGCACGGCTGGCGCTACGCCGTCGACAACCCGTTCGGCACCGCCTGAGCTCAGGATGCCGCGGGCGAGCCGGATGTCGCGGGCACGGCGCAGGCGTCGGACATGCCCGATTGCCGGCAGCCCGCGAGCGCCCGGCGAGCCCGCGTGATGCGCTGCCTGACCGCCGCGGTCGTGATGCCGAGCCGCTCGGCGATCTCGGCGGCCGGAAGCTCGTCGGCGACGCTGAGGAGCAGCGGGCGGCGCAGCGATTCCGGCAGCTCGTTGATGGCCTGCAGCACGCCGTCGAGGAGCAGGCGCGTCTCGACCTCGCCCGACACGTTCGCCGGGGCGGCCACGATCACGCCGGCGGCCGCACCGCGCGTGCCCGCGGCATCCGAACCGCCGCCGTCGGCGGAGCCCAGCCCGTCGTCGAGCCGAACCGCGGGGCGCCGCGCCTTCTGACGCGCGAGATCGATCGCCGCGTTGCGCGCGATCGTGTCGAGCCACGCGCACATCTGTCCGGGTTCGGGCGCCTGCAGGTGTTCGATGGAGCGCCACGCCCGAAGCAGCGCGGTCTGCGCGACGTCTTCGGCGTCGTCTCGAGCCACGCCGAGTGAGATGCTGCGCCGACGCAGGCGCTCGGGGTCGCCTTCGATCATCGCGACGAGCGAGGCGCGACGGCCGTCGTCGTCGGGTTCGGTGGAGTGCGGCATCCGTTCAACGATACGAAACGCTAGACCGGGATCGGCCCGCCCTTGGAGTAGTAGAAGCTGCCGCTCCAGTATGAGGGTCCGGTCGGCACGCAGACCTTCAGTCTCGAGATCTGGTAGCCCTGTGCGCGCTTGGTCGCGATGGCACGCGCCTGGGCCTGGTCGCAGGCCGCCTTGCCGACGTAGCTGGTCGACCAGGTCGCGCCGGTCGCGGCGTTCGCCGCGGGGGCGGCGATGAGGCTCGCCATCATGGCCACGCCGGTTGCGGCGATCGACAGGGCGATCCGAGTGGATTTCGTGGTGCTCTTGCGCATTTCACTCCTCGAGTCGACCGCCACCCGGCGATCGGTCGTCGTCTTCGCCACGGTGGTGGCACGTGCACTCATCATGGAACCGCGGCATTCGGTCGGGCAATGGGGAGCGCTGCCCCCACGGCGGGCCGTCCGCTCGCGCGTGCGCGCGTGCGCCGCGAGTGGTGCTGAAGTTCGGGGAGGCGCCGGAAGCGGTCAGTCCTGTGCGCTTGCGTGGCGCCATCCGCTGCCGAATTCTTCGTCATGAAGCTTGCGAAGCACATGAGCGAGGTGGTCGAGGCGATCGGCGGAGCGTTGCATCTCGTGGAAGTCGTTGCCGTGCTCGCGAGCCGGCGTCTTCTCCTCGGCCCGCTTGCGGACGATGTGCAGCTCGGCGCGAGAGAGTTCGACGATCTCGTTGAGCGTGGTTTCGAGCGTCATGGCTGTTCCTTCGGTTCTTGTGGCGATGGCGTGGAAAGCTCGGCGAGCCGACCAGGGCTCTGCCCCAGTGCGGCGGCTTGTTCCGGATGCAAGTGGTGGAGGAGGCGGTGGGTTTCGAGGGCGAAGCTTCGGGCTTCGTTGGCCGCGTCGAGGGCGGCTTGGGAGATTCGGTGGTTTCGACGCTGGCGCTTCAGCATCGTCAGGCTGCCCCCTGCGGCGATGCCGGCTCCGACCGAGGAGGTGACGTTGGTGTAGTTGCCGAGGATCAGCTGGGTGTTCGTGCTGACCGCGCCGGGGTCTCCCAAGAGCGAGGCGATGCCGGCGTAGACGACGAGGTAGAAGAACAGCAGGATCCCGAACACGATGACCGGCGCGCTGCTGAGCAGATAGGGCAGCCGGCCGAGTGCGCGGCTGAAGCGCGAGCGGGTCGGCTCACCGCTCAGATCAGTGTCGTCCGTGTCGACGGAATTCGGCTGTGCGAGATCCGCGGGAATGGCTTCAGACATGCATTGCCTCCTTTCGCCCAGCGTGGAGCGGAGCTTGCTGTGGCGCAGCCACCTCATCTGGATGACGCCGACGGGCCCCCGATGACCGCCATGAGCAGAGCGGAGCGTTCGTCAGCGGTTGGCGTCAGGATAGACCTGAACACGGCGAGTGCGCGAGGGTCGGCCCGCCGCGACGGGCAGGGGCCGAACCGACCTCCCTGGCGGTTGGCAGCGGGGCGGCGATGCTGAGATGGAGCCGATGACGGGAATCGAACCCGCGCTATCTGCTTGGGAAGCAGAAGTTCTGCCATTGAACTACATCGGCGTGCGGCATCCGGAGATGCAACGTGTCCCATCGTATCAATGGTCTCGAGACGCTTCGCTACTCGACCGGCGGATCGGCCCCTAGGCTGAACGCGTGCTGCTCTCCGATCGCGACATCCGTGCCGAACTCGAGCTGGGGCGCGTGCGTCTCGAACCGTCAGATCCCGCCATGCTGCAGCCGAGCAGCGTCGACGTGCGGCTCGACCGGTACTTCAGGTTGTTCGACAACCACAAGTACCCGTTCATCGATCCGGCCGAAGACCAGCCCGAGTTGACGCATCTCATCGAGGTGCGGCCCGACGAGGCGTTCATCCTGCACCCGGGAGAATTCGTGCTCGCGTCGACCTACGAGGCCGTGACCCTGCCCGACGACGTCGCCGCGCGGCTCGAGGGCAAGAGCTCGCTGGGGCGCCTCGGCCTGCTCACGCACTCGACGGCGGGCTTCATCGACCCCGGTTTCACGGGGCACGTCACGCTCGAGCTCAGCAACGTCGCGACGCTGCCGATCAAGCTCTGGCCGGGCATGAAGATCGGCCAGATGTGCTTCTTCCGCCTGTCGTCGCCGAGCGAGCGGCCCTACGGGTCGGCCGAGTACAGCTCCCGCTACCAGGGCCAGCGCGGCCCCACGGCATCGCGCTCGTTCCACAACTTCCACCGAACGGATGTCGGCGCGACCGACGCAGGGTCGCTCGGCGCCTGAGACCCGTCGCCCGGGCGCCTGCCGTTGCGGAGCTCGGCGTGCGGCCGCGGCCTGCCGCCTGGCGCGCCGAACCCGGCCTAGCGCTCTGCGCGGGAGTACCGTGTGGTTCGAGTCGGCGCATCCGTGCGCGACCGGAACAAGGGGGTACCGACATGGCTGGTGAACGACCTGGCGGCGTGACGCTCGTCGCCGTGCTCGCGTGGATCTCGGGGGCGCTGCAGGTGATCTCCGGGTTCTTCCAGATCCTGCCCGGCGGCGGCAACTTCGGTGCCGGCGTGTGGGCGATCATCCTGGGCATCGTGACGGTCATCGTGAGCCTCGGCCTGTTCCGCGGATCGAGCGCGGCTCGCATCATCGTCACGATCATCTTCGTCATCAACATCGCCACCGCGATCTGGCTCATGACGCTCGGCGCGTTCTGGAGCGGGCTCTTCTCGGCACTGTTCCCGCTCATCGGCCTGATCCTGCTCTGGTCGAAGCGGGCCAACGCGTTCTTCTCCTGAACCGGAGTCCGTGGAAACGCCGACGGCGACCGCCGTCTGGCGGGTCGACGCAGCGAATCCGGCTACGATCGTCGGTTCCGGATGCCGCGTGCCCGCGCGGATGATCGGAGCAGACGTCACGACGAGGTGACGCATGATCGAGGAGTTGCCCGATGACCATCACGACGCCCGAGACGCCGCAGAAGCAGACCCGTCGGCCCCCGTTCGATCCCGAGTTGGAGGCCGTACTCGGCATCCTGGGCGCGCAGATGCCCTCGGCGATCACGCCCGAGATGATCCCGCTCATGCGCGGCGGTGCGCTGTTGGAGGCATCCGATGAGCTGTTCGCGGGCGTGACCCGTCGCGACGTGACGATCCCGGGATACAACGGCGACGAGATCATCGTCACGGTGATCGAGCGCGATGGCCGCACCGGCACTGGCCCGGGCATCTTCCACACGCACGGCGGCGGCATGATCATCGGCGACCGTTTCGTGGGCATCGCCGCCATGATCGACTGGGTGCTGCGCTTCGACGCGGTCTGCGTCACGGTCGAGTACCGCCTCGCCCCCGAGTTCCCCGACCCGTTCCCGGTCGAGGACTGCTACGCCGGGCTCGTCTGGACGGCCGAGCACGCCGAGGAGCTCGGCATCGACCCCGGCCGCCTCATCATCGCCGGCGCCAGTGCCGGCGGCGGGCTCGCGGCCGGCACGGCACTGCTTGCACGCGACCGCAGCGGTCCCGCGCTCGCCGGTCAGGTGCTCATCTACCCGATGATCGACGATCGCGACGAGAGCGTGTCGACCGCGCAGATCGACGGCGTCGGCGTCTGGGACCGCACGAGCAACATCACCGGCTGGAGCGCGCTGCTCGGCGATCGCCGCGGTACCGACGACGTGTCGATTTACGCCGCGCCGTCGCGAGCGACCGACCTGTCGAACCTTCCGCCGGCGTTCATCGACTGCGGCAGCGCCGAGGTGTTCCGCGACGAGGACGTGGCCTACGCCTCGCAGATCTGGGCCGACGGCGGCCACGCGGAGCTGCACGTGTGGCCGGGCGGATTCCACGGATTCGACATGATGGCGCCCCACACGGCCCTCGCGAAGGCCATGGTCGAGGCTCGCACGCAGTGGGTCGCCCGGATCCTCGGGGTCTGACCCGGGCCCGAGCTTCCGCGGTCGCGGGCGGGTACGCACGCCTGCCCACCCGTCCGCGACCGCGGAGACATCCGCCCCTCGCTCGATTAGGGTGGGGCGCACACGCGCGATGGAGTCCGCCCATGCAAGAACTCGTCGGTCGTCTGACCGCGCTCGACCCCGAGGCGAGCGAGACGCTCAAGGTCGTCTCGTACTTCGATGCGCTCGTCGCGGGCGGGGTCGGCCCTGACTCCCTGCTCCGCGGGGCGGCCGTGCTCTCGGGTGCGGTCGCGGGGTACGCCGCGGGGTCGTCGAGCCGGGTCACGCGCGTCGCGCCCGACGGCGAGCCACTCGGAGCGACGGATGCCGCGGCATCCGACTGGCCCTCGCGCGAGACGAGCGACGGCTCGCTGGTCTGGCTCGAACGCACCGGCCAGGCGCACGCGAACGACGCGATGGTGCTCGAACGGCTCGCGCTCGCCGTCGCGATCACGTCGGCCCGCAGGTCGAACACGGCGGATGCCGCGGTCGAGGTGGTGGTCACGGCGGGCGCAGCGGCATCCGAGCGCGCCGTCGCCGCAACGAAGCTGAGACTGGACTGCGCGCCCGACGTGCGCGTCGTGGTGTCGCTCCCCGATGGTCCGCCGCCCGTCGACGGTCCGACGGCCGTGGTCGCGACGGCCCGCGGACTCGTGCGCGTGGTGCTCGTCGACGGACCCGTGGCCGTTCCGCCCGGCGTGCGCGCCGGCATCGGCCTCGGCGGGGCGGCCGATCGCCTACCGGAGTCGTTCGCGTCGGCGCTCATCGCGCTGCGGCTCGGCACGTCGTCGCAACACGTGGTCGACGCGGCCGGGCTCGGCGCGCTCCTGCTCGTGGCCGAGGCTGCCGACCGGCACGACGAGCAGCACCCGGATGCCTCGACGCTGGCCGCGCTCGACCCGCGGGCGCTCGCCGTGCTCGACGCGTTCGCCGACGCCGGAAGCGTGCGGCAGGCGGCATCCGCCCTCGGAATGCACCACTCGAGCGTGCAGGCCAGGCTCGACGCCCTCACCGAGACGCTCGGGTACGACCCGCGCACGCCGACCGGACGGACCCGCTTCGCGCTCGCCCGCGCATTGGCCGCGTTGCAGCGACCGGGACTCGGCTGATGCGAGGTCAAGCCCTCGCGCCGATCCGCTCGGCCGGGTAGGCATGAGCCATGACGACGACCGAGCCCGCACCGCGATTCGCGCACGAGCCCGCGGCCGCACCTGCGCCGACGCCCGAGCCGACCACCACTCCGCCGCCGACGCGCCACGTCACCACGTTCGGCATCGAGGAGGAGTTCGTGCTCCTCGACCCGGTCTCGTTGCATCCGGTGCCGCTCGCTCCGCAGGCGCTCGCCGCGCTGCGGGCGGCCGGGTTCGCCGGGGCGACGTCGGAGTTCCTCGCCTCGCAGGTCGAGATCGCGACCCGCATCTGCACCGACGGAGACGATGCCCGGCAGCAGCTCGAGGCGTTCCGCGCGGCCCTCGACGGCATCGCGGTCGCGCTCGGCGTTCACGCCGCCTCGACCGGAACCCCGTTCGACGCGGGCCGAGCGCCGGCTGTGACGCCCGAGGCCAGGTACGCGCACATCCAGCGGGACATCGGCGCGATGATCGACGACCACCAGGTCTGCGGCCTGCACGTGCACCTCGGCGTCGACGACCGCGATGACCGGGTGCGCGTGGTCAATGGGCTGCGCCCGTGGATCCCGATGCTCGCCGCGCTCGCCGCGAACTCCCCCTACTGGCGCACGGCCGACACGGGCTTCGCGAGTTGGCGCACGATCGTGCTGCGGCGGTGGACCACGGCCGGCATTCCGGCGCCCTTCGCCGATGCCGACGACTACGATCGCCGCATCGACGACCTCGTGGGCATCGGCGCCACGCGGGATCGCCCGCTGATCGCCTGGCTGCTGCGCGCCTCGCACCACCTGCCGACGGTCGAACTGCGAGTCGCCGACGCGCAGCTCGACGCCGCCGACAGCGTCGCGATCGCCCTGCTCTGCCGGCGCATCGCCGACGGTATCCTGAACGGCACGAGGGCGGCGGATGTCACGGATGCCGGTGGGGTGACGGATGCCGGTGGCGCGACGGATGCCGCGGCGGCCGCAGCTGAGCGGGTCGACCGATTCAGCGGCGAGGTGCTCGACGCCGCCGTGTGGGCGGCCGGGCGCGACGGGTTCGCCGCGACGGTGCCAGACCCCGTGCAGGGGCGGATGGCGCCGCTCGCCGAGGTCGTGGCCTCCGCCCTGGCCATGCACGACGCCGACGACGGATGTCCAGAGGCCGTCGCGGCGCTGCTCGCACGCGGGTCCGGCGCCGAGCGCCAGCGGGCGGCGTTCGCCGAGGGGGGTCGCACCGGGCTCGCGCGGTGCGCCGCGGCATCCGTCGCCTGAGTTCGAGGCCCGAGGGTCGTCGTCGTCGTCGACCGTCGGGATCGGTCGCGAAGAGGTCGTCGCCGAGGGCCTGCGCCCATACGCGAGCCGCGGCATCCGCGCCACCCCATTGTCCGCGCCCGACCGCCGACGTAGCGTGCCGGTCATGACCTCACTCTGGCTCTCGCGCCCGATTCCCGTCGAGACCGACGGGCCGCCGTCGCCACGCCGTTTCGACGAGATCGTCGTCGGCGCCGGTCTCACCGGACTCGTCACGGCGGTGCTGCTCGCGCGGGCCGGCCGGCGGGTCTGCGTGCTCGAGGCGCGCGAGATCGGTGCCGTCGCCACGGGCAACACCACCGCGAAGCTCAGCGTGCTGCAGGGCGCGCACCTGCAACGGGTTCGCCGGCGCACGTCGGCGGAGGTGCTCCAGGCGTATGTCGATGCGAACCTCGCCGGGCAGTCGTGGCTGCTCGCCTACCTGGCCGAGCGCGGGGTGCCGGTGCAGCGCCGCGACGCCGTGAGCTTCGGCACGACGCCGGAGGGTCGCGAGACCGTCGAGCGCGAAGCCGAGGTCGCGCGCGAGGCGGGGCTGCGGGTGATGACCGATGTGCCGGCCGGCCTGCCGTTCCCGGTGCACGGTGCGGTGCGCCTCGCGAACCAGGCCCAGTTCGACCCGATGGAGGTGCTGGCGGCGCTCGCCGCAGAGTTCCGCGGGCTCGGCGGCGTGCTCCGCACCGGTGTGCGCATGACCGGCGCGAGCGTCGGATCGCCGGTGCGCGTTCACAGCACGGCGGGCGAGTTCTCCTGCGATCGGCTCGTGCTCGCGACCGGCACCCCGATCCTCGATCGGGGACTGTCCTTCGCGAAGCTGCGCGCGAACCGTTCGTATGCCGCCGCCTACCGAACGGATGCCGCGCTGCCGCAGGCCATGTACCTGAGCGTCGACGAGCCGAGCCGTTCGATCCGCACGGCACCCGACCCCGACCTGTACGCGGAATCCGGTGAGCTGCTGCTCGTGGGCGGGTACGGGCACGAGGTGGGGCGGCATCCGTCGCCCGCATCGCGGGTCGCGGCCCTCGACGAGTGGACGCGATCGGTGTGGCCGGATGCCGCGCTCACGCACCGCTGGAGCGCGCAGGACTACGAGACGCCGCACGGCGTGCCCTTCGTCGGCTGGCTGCCGCGCGGGCGCGGACGCGTGTTCATCGCGACGGGGTACGACAAGTGGGGCATGACGAACGCCGTGCAGTGCGGGCTCACGCTCGCGGCCGACCTGCTCGGCGAGCTGCCCGACTGGGCGCGCACGCTCCGGCATCGGTTCACGACGCCGGTGGCGCTCGGTGTCGGCCTCGGCATGAACGCGGCGGTCGCGAAGGAGTACGCGGTCGGCTGGGGCCGTGCGCTCGCGCGGCGGCTGCCCGAGCAGGCTCCCGCCGAGGGCGCCGGCGTGGTCGGACGTGTCGGCCTCGCGCCCGTGCCGACCGCCGTCTCGACGGTCGACGGCGTGACCTGTCGGGTCTCGGGCATCTGCCCGCACCTCGGGGCCGTGCTCGCCTGGAACGATGCCGAGCAGACCTGGGACTGCCCCGCCCACGCCTCGCGCTTCACGGCCGACGGGCGGCGACTCGAGGGGCCGGCGACCCGCGACCTGGGGCGGCGCGAGGCCCCGAGGCCGGAACCCGCGCATCGAGAGGCTCCTGTCGGGGCCGCCGAGAGCCCGGTACCGCGCCGGTAGGCTCCCCAGCATGGGTGCGCGCGTCGTGGTGGTGGGGTCGATCAACGTCGATTCGGTGGTGCGCGTCGAGACGCATCCGGCGCCGGGCGAGACCGTGCTCGGCCTCGGCGTCGAGCTGCTGCCCGGCGGTAAGGGCGCGAACCTCGCGGCCGGCGCGGCGGCGGCGGGTGCCGACGTGCTGCTCATCGGGCGGGTCGGCGACGACGACCTCGGCCGCCGTTACGTCGAGCGGCTCGCCGAGCACGGCGTCGACGTGTCGGCCGTCGCCGTCGATGGCGGGCAGCCCACCGGCCAGGCCTTCATCACGGTCGCCGGCTCCGGCGAGAACAGCATCATCGTCATCGCGGGTGCGAACGCGGGGCTGGCTCCGGATGCCGCGGCGCGCGCGATCCCCGATGACACCGCCATCGTGGTCAGCCAACTCGAACTCGAGCCGGCCGTCGCCGAGGCCGTGCTGCGCCGTGGCCGGGCGCTCGGAGCGCTCACGGTGCTGAATGCGTCGCCCGTCTCGCCCGCGGCATCCGCCCTGCTCGAACTGGCCGACGTCGTCATCGTCAACGAGCACGAGTGGGCGGCGCTGGGGTCGCCCTCCGACGCGTGCGTCACGCTCGGCGCGGCGGGTGCGCGATGGGGAGATGCGGATGCCGCGCCCGGCCCGGTCGACGTCGTCGACACGACCGGTGCGGGCGACGCGTTCGCCGGGGCGCTCGTGGCGGCGCTCGCCGCGGGCGCGGCCCGGGCGGATGCCCTCGCGGCCGCCGTCGAGGCCGGCGCCCGCGCGACGACCTGGGCGGGCGCCCAGCCCTGGGGTTTCGGCGCGTAAGCCTGCTCGCCCCTCAGGGCCCGCCCCGATGCCGCGCGCGCAGCACGGACCTACGCTCGCAGCGGCTCCGCCGGGGATGGCGCGGGCCACCGAGCAGGGAGGCATCATGAGCGAGCACGCGAACCGGACCGAGCTCGAACCGGCCGTCGAGCAGTGGACCCTCGAGGCGCTGCAGGAGGCGAAGATCGGTCGAGCGAGCCGTGCCGGCCGGATCTCGTCCGCCCGCCTGAGCGAGGCCGTTCGGCACCGGCACGACCAGCTCATCGAGGGGCTCGACGCCCCCGTGATCTCGATGTCGGCCAGGCATCCGTGGGTCGACGGCGGCCGCATCGACATGTTCAAGCCCGGCCGGTGGGACACCGAGTACGACCTCGTCTTCATGTCGTCGGACTTCGCGCCGAACTCGGCGTCGATCGGTTACGGCGCCGTGGTCGCGCCCTCCGACGGCACCTATCTCGTGGCGGTGCGGTTCAGCGGCCACGAGACGACGCTCCGCCTGCAGGGGCCGTGGGGCGTCCAGACGGCCTTCTCGGCGACGACCTCCGACCACCCGACCCTCACGGCCGTGTGGACCGGTGCCGCCGGGGCGCACCTGAACTTCACGTTCCTCTTCACGGGCGGCATCATCGGCTACCTGGAGGCGATCGACATCCACCTGCTCGGCTGACCCGAGGCTGAGCCGGCGTGGTGTCGGGCGGTCAGGCGGGCGGCGTCACCGGGCTCGACGCGCGCTGCCGGAGCATCCGCTCGCCCGCATCGATGTAGGCCTCGAACAGGTCGGTGACGTCGTGCAGCCGCTCGGCCGCGTGCTCGTCGTCGGTCAGCGCCCGCGCGCCGTGCAGCGCCCTGATGAACACGCGGGATCGCGCGTGACTCGCCGCGAGCAGCTGCTCGAAGCCGCCGGCGGCCTCGACCAGCAGCCGACGGCTGCCCGGCTGGGCGATGGTGCGGGCCAGGCCCCACGAGACGAGTTCGCGCGTCGAGGTGCTGACGGCGCCCGCGCTGAGTTCGAGGTCTGCCCGGAGTTGCTCGGAGGTCGACGGCGTGCCGTGCAGCAGCAGGTAGCCGTACACGCGACCCGTCGCCCTCGGCAGGCTCCACGACGCGAGTGTCTCACCCATCACGTCGATGAACCGGCGTTGCTCGTCATCCATCGTCGCGCGCTCCTTCGAACGGTGGGAGGGGCGGATGCCACTGGCCGAGCAGGTGCAGCAGCGTCTGCGTGGTCGCGTCGGGGGCGTCGAGGGTGACCAGGTGCCCGGCCTGCGGCACGACGTGCTCGGCGATGCCCTCGGCCTCGGCCCAGCGCGGCATCGCCGTGGAGATGTTGCCGGTGCGGTCGAGGGCGCCCCTGATCAGCGTGAGCGGCACCGGGGTTCGGTACGCCGGATCGGGCGCGACGAGTGATGCGGTCTCGCGCCACACGTCGAGGAACACGCGTTTCGGCATGCGCGCGAACACCGCCTCGGCTTCGCTGATCGCCTCAGCGCTCGCGGCCGAGGCCCGAGCCATCAGCCTCGGGAGGCTCGATGCCGGGATGAGCCCCAGCATCGGCGCCGCCGCCCGCAGGCCGAGGCGTTCGACGCGGGTCAGGGGGCCGGCGTTCCAGGTCGAGTCGAGCACGATGAGCCCGCTCACCCGCTGCGGGTGTGCTCGCACGAACGCCTGCGAGAGGTTGCCGCCGAGGGAGTGCCCGATCAGCGTCGGCCGACCGGGCCCGGTGTGCTCGATGAGCCAGGCCAGGTCGTCGAGCGCATCCGTCGCCGTGAACCTCGCCCCGGCGTGCAGGGCCGACTTGCCGTGGCCGCGAAGGTCCCAGACGATCACGCGATACCCGGCGAGCTCGAGGGCACGCGCCTGCACGTCGAACATCGAGTGGTCGTAGCCCGCGCCGTGCGTGAACACGACGGCCAGGTCGGAGTTGCCGCCGCGGTCGGCGAACCGGAGGTCGGCGCCGTGCCGCGTCTGCTGCTGATCGAGTTTCACTATTCTCTGAATATACAGCGAATCAGCATGCCGGTCGAGGAGCGAAGCGCCTCGAGACCAGCGGCTCCGCGAATGCGCAGCGTGGTGCTGGTCTCGATATGGCGCTGGCGCGCCTACTCGACCGGCGGGCGGTGCCCGGGCGCCTACTCGACCATCGGATGCGCCGGCGTCAGCGCCGCATCCGGAGCCGTGACGAAGTCGACGACCGCGTCGAGGGTCACATCGGCGCGCAGGATGCGGTTGTGTCCGAGCCCGTCGGTCGGTACGAAGCGCGTGCGCCCGGGGTTCGCGGCGGCGATCTTCGGGGCCTCGGCGAACGGCACCCTGCGGTCGCCGCGGTCGTGCACGACGAGCAGCGGCACCCCGTCCGGCAGCGGGTGCGCGAGCGCCGAGTAGCGCTGGAACGGGTTCTCGACGTCGGAGAACAGCTTGCGTGCGAATCCGCGTGCGAGCGCATCTCGGGTCGCCGCGTCGAGGCCGACCAGCCTGCCGAACTCGTCGACGAACACGTGGGCCGAGCCCGCGGCGGCGACGGACGCGACGCGACGCGTGTCGACGCCCTCGCCCGGCGCGAGCAGCGAAGCCGTGCCGCCGAAGGAGTGCCCGATCAGCGCATGGAACCGCCCGTACCGCTGCTGCAGCGCCGACAGGATGTCGAGGTGGTCGACGAGGTAGGTGTCACGGCCGGGCGAGTCGCCGTTCGCGGGCGCGTCGAACGCGACCACGCGGAAGCCCTCGCTCCGCAGTTCGCGAACCAGGGGTGCGAAGACGCTCGCCCGCGACTGCCACCCGTGCGCGAGGACGACGACGTCGGGCCCGCCGCCCCACTCGTAGGTCACCACGTCGACACCCGTGCGCCGGATGCCCGGAATCCGCACGTGCCCGCGCCGGGCGTCAGTGTGCGTCGCGGCGTCGGCTCCGGCGACCGGAACCCGTCGGCCGACGCGCGTGAACAGCGGCAGGGCGAGTCGAGCTCCCAGTTCTGGCGAGATCTTCGAGGCGAGGCGGATGCCGCCGGCCACCGCCTTCAGTGCGATCGGCGTCGCGGGCGGCGCAGACGCCGGCGCGAGCGGCGCACGTGCGGCACCTCGTTCGTCGGCACGAACCATACGCACCGGGTCGGTCATGGTCGGGATCGACGCGGTGTCGGATGCCGGTGCGCTCACGGGGTGCCTCCAGAAACTCTACGAACGTTCGTACGTAGAGTGTACGAACGTTCGTGCGTAAACTGCAAGACATGACGATGATCGACGGCAGACGGGCTCGCGGGGACGCCTCGCGACGGATCGTGCTCGCGCACGCCGCCGACCTCGCCTCGATGGAGGGCCTCGACGGCCTCTCGATCGGGCGTCTCGCCGCCGAGGCGGACGTGAGCAAGAGCGGCATCGCGACGCTGTTCGGCTCGAAGGAGCAGCTGCAGCTCGCGACCGTCGCCGCGGCGGCCGAACGGTTCACCGCGACCGTGATCGAACCCGCACGGGTGCAGCCACGCGGCATCCGTCGCCTGACCGCGCTGCTCGACCGCGTCGTCGCGTACTCCGAGGATCGCGTCTTCCCTGGCGGCTGCTTCTTCTCCGCCAGCGCGGCCGACTTCCACTCCAAGCCGGGCCCGGTGCGCGACGCCCTCGCCGACCAGCTCGAGAGCTGGCTCGGCTACCTCGCGGCCTCCGCCCGCTTCGCGACCTCGCAGGGCGAACTGCCCCTGCTCGACGACCCCGACCAGCTCGCCTTCGAACTGCAGGGCACGTTCGAGTGGATGAACCTGATGGCCGTCATCCGCGAGGCCGACAGCGCGGTGCACTACGCCCGCGCCCGCAAGGCGTACCACGGGCGCCTCATCGCCTACGGCGGCGACCCGGCGATCGCCGAGCTCGTCCTCGAGCCCGGCGCCGCGATTCGCTAGTTCGGCGGAGCCTCGGCCACGAGCGCGAGCGTGGTGTCGCCGCAGGGCAGCACGAGCTCTCCGCCGCTCAGCACGGCCGAATGCCCGGGGTGCTCCTCGTGCA
Organism: Agromyces aureus; assembly: GCF_001660485.1. Taxonomy (GTDB): domain Bacteria; phylum Actinomycetota; class Actinomycetes; order Actinomycetales; family Microbacteriaceae; genus Agromyces; species Agromyces aureus. Next base: position 4,267,743 of record NZ_CP013979.1, on the reverse strand, counting down.
GGGGCGCGAGCGATTCCGACAGGCCGTCGAGCCGCAGCAGCGCGCCGGTCGCACGTCGCGAGTCGGTCGAGGCGAGGATCCGGCCCGAGGCGTTCACGAGCGTGCAGGCGCCGCCCCACTCGCGCAGCACGGGCAGCAGTTCGCGTTCGAGCCTGGCGACGTACGCGTCGGCGCCCACCACGCCGACCATCTCGCCGTCGGCCATGACGGGCGTCGTGATCGTGACCGTGTAGTCGTCGGTGCAGAGGTAGTCGACGTACGGGCCGGTGAGGTGACGGCGGCCGGAGCGGGCGGGCACGCGCCACCACTCGAGCGTCGTGTAGTCGCGGAACTGGTCGGAGTCGGGATCGCTCACGGCCTCGAGGCGGCGCAGGCTCGCGACGCCCGGGGCGCCGGCGCCGAACGAGTTCGCGCTGCTCAGCCACCAGGCGAGGTGCCATTGCGCGTCGGCGAGGAATCCGGGGGCGGCCACGAAGCCGGCGCCGGTGATGAGGGCGCCGTCGCGTTCGAGCTCGCCTCCGACGAGGGCCGCGACGACGGCGTCGAGCGTGCTCGCCTCGGCCGCCTTCGAGCCGGTGAGGGCGCCGGCGAACGGGCCGGCGAGCTCGGCCTCGAGCACCCCGCGCCATCCGTCGACCATGGCCAGGACCGGTTCGATCGTCGCCGCGACGCGCCACGCGATGTGCTCTGCCGCGAGATCGAGAGTGGTGCTCACGCGGGGGCTCCTTCCGCTGATGCCGCGTCGACGACGGATGCCTCGTCGGCGACGGTGACCCGGTCGGTGACGGATGCCGCACCGCCGGCCGGGTGCGCCGCCTGGTCGATTCGGGACTTCTCATCGACCAGCCACTGCACCGCGGAGGCGATGAGCTCCGTCGTGACGCGACGTGCACGTTCGGGTTGCACGTCGCGGATGGCCTGGATCACGTCGAGCCGCGCGATGCGGCTGCGGTCACGAGCATCTTCCTCCCGGAGGCCCATCCAGAGCAAGGGTCCGGCCTCGGCCTGCAGTCGCAGCTCCTCCTGCACGAGGCGCGGTGACTGGCTCACGGCGGCGACCTCGAGCTGGAATCGTCCGACGGCCCGGCGCGCGCCGCCGGCCGTCGCGAGGTCGGCGCGGGCGTCGATGTCGGCGAGGCTGGCGAGGTCGTCTTCGCTCGCCCGGTCGGCGGCGACCTCGGCCGCCATGCCCGCGATCGCGGAGTAGTGCAGTGAGAGATCGCGGATCTCGACGCGGCTGAGCGAGCGCAGTCGCCGCTCGACGAGGCGGGCCGAGGTATCGGGATCGAAGGTCACGAAGCTGCCGCCGTCGCGGCCTCGTCGGGTGTGCACGAGGCCGTTGTCGCGCAGCGCGACGAGCGCCTCGCGCGCGGTGACGACGGCGACCCCCAGCCGTCCCGCGAGGTCGGATTCGCTGGGCAGCCGCTCGCCGTCGCGCAGCACGCCGGCGACGATCGCGTCGGTGATGCGCTGCTCGACGAGTTCGGCGCGACCGGCACCCTCGAGCGGGGCGAAGACCACGGCTCGGGTCGCGTCGGTTCGGCCGGCGGCGTGCGGCATCCGCCCTCCCGGGTCGGCTCGGAAACTGTGACACGACCGTAACACGAAGGTCTGGCGGCAGACATCTGGATCCATATGATTTTGAACACGCCTCGCGAAGGAGCACAGCAATGACCGACAGCCAGCCGGCGATCAGGCTGACCGGACTCACCAAGGAGTTCGGGGCCGTGACCGCCGTCGACCACGTCGACCTCGAGATCGCGGCCGGGGAGTTCTTCTCGATGCTCGGCCCCTCGGGCTCGGGCAAGACCACCGTGCTGCGACTCATCGCCGGGTTCGAGCAGCCGACGAGCGGCTCCATCGAGCTGTTCGGCGAAGACGTCACCAAGCGCGCCCCGTTCGACCGCGACGTCAACACGGTCTTCCAGGACTACGCGCTCTTTCCGCACATGAGCGTGCTCGACAACGTCGCCTACGGGCTGCGCGTGCGCGGCATCGGCAAGAAGGCGCGCACCGAACGGGCACGCCGCGCCCTTGCCTCTGTGCGGCTCGAGCAGATGGCTGACCGCAAGCCGTCGCAGCTCTCGGGCGGGCAGCGGCAGCGCGTCGCCCTCGCCCGGGCCACGGTCGTCGAACCCAAGGTGCTGCTGCTCGACGAACCCCTCGGCGCCCTCGACCTCAAGCTCCGCGAGCAGATGCAGGTCGAGCTCAAGCAGATCCAGCGCGACCTCGGCATCACGTTCATCTTCGTCACGCACGACCAGGAGGAGGCGCTCACGCTCTCCGACCGGGTCGCCGTGTTCAACGACGGCCGCATCGAGCAGCTCGGCACGCCCGCCGAACTCTACGAGCGGCCGGGCTCGCGCTTCGTCGCCGGATTCGTCGGCACCTCGAACCTGTTCGACGACGCACGCTCGCAGGCCCTCCTCGGGCGCGGCGGCGAGCACTCCGTGCGCCCCGAGAAGCTCGTCGTCACCGCCGAACCCGAGACCGGCGACGGCGTGCGCAGCGCACCGGGCACCGTGGTCGAGGTCATCTACCTCGGCAGCGGCATCCGCACCGTCGTCGATCTCGATGCGGGCCTGCGCGTCACCGTGGTCGCGCAGAACGACCGCCGCGCCCTCGCCGCGGGCGACCGCGGCGACCGCGTGCACGTCAGTTGGCACGACGCCGACGTCGTCGCGCTCGCCTCAGCACCTCCATCGAGCGAGGCGGATGCCGCGGCATCCGTCGCTTGAACCGCACCGCAGCTCAGCACCACTCGCACCCCTGCAGTCCCACACAGAAGGAGAGAACCATGAAGCGCATTCCGCACACGGCCCGCCGTGGCGCGGTCGTCGGCCTCGCGATCGCCTCGGTCGCGTTGCTCACGGCCTGCGGCACCTCGAGCGGTTCCGGCGACTCGGGCGGCGAGGCCGCGACCGAGCTCGGCGACTACGAGGGCCAGGTCTCGATCCTCGCGTGGCCGGGCTACGTCGAGGACGGCTCGAACGACCCCGCCGTCGACTGGGTCACCCCGTTCGTCGACGAGACCGGCTGCAAGGTCACCACGAAGACGTTCGGCACGTCGGATGAGGCGTTGAACCTCATGAAGACGGGCGACTACGACGTGGTCTCCGCCTCGGGCGACGCCTCCCTGCGCCTCGTCGCCGCCGGCGACGTCGCCCCCGTGAACACCGATCTCATCCCGAACTACGAGGGCATCTACCCCTTCCTGAAGGACCAGGCCTGGAACTCGGTCGACGGCGTCTCGTACGGCGTGCCGCACGGCTACGGCGCCAACCTGCTCATGTACAACACGGAGGAGTTCCCGACGGCGCCCACCTCGTGGGACGTCGTGTTCGACAAGGCCTCCGAGAACGCGGGCAAGGTCACGGCCTACGACTCCCCGATCTACATCGCGGATGCCGCGGTCTACCTCATGGCGCACGAGCCCGACCTCGGCATCGAGAACCCCTACGCGCTCGACGAGGAGCAGCTCGCTGCGGCCGTCGACCTGCTGAAGGTGCAGCGCGAGAGCATCGGCGAGTACTGGTCCGACTACCTCAAGGAGATCCAGGCCTTCACGACCGGCGACTCCGTCGTCGGCACGAGCTGGCAGGTCATCGAGAACGTGCTCGAGGGCGAAGGCGCGGCGACCGACGTCGTGCTGCCCGAGGAGGGCGCGACCGGATGGTCCGACACCTGGATGATCGCGTCCGAGGCGAAGAACCCGAACTGCGCCTACGCGTGGCTCGACTACATCGCCAGCCCCGAGGCCAACGCCGCCGCGACCTCGTACTTCGGCGAGGCCCCCTCGTCGGATGCCGCGTGCGACTACCGCGAGGACTGCGAGGCCTACCACGCCGGTGACGCCGACTACGCGTCGCAGATCTGGTACTGGTCGACCCCGATCGAGAAGTGCCTCGACGGGCGCACGGATGTCACGTGCACCGACTACGCCGCCTGGACCGCCGCGTGGCAGGAGATCAAGGGCTGATGACCTCGGCCTCAGTGGAGTCCCGTCCACGCCGCTCTGCGGCGCGGGCGGGCTCCGCCTTCCTCACGACCCACCCGCGCACGCGGTTGGCGCTGCTGCTGGCGGCGCCCCTGTTCTGGCTCGTCGTGGTCTACATCGTCGCGCTCGCCCTGCTGCTCGTCACGGCGTTCTGGTCGGTCGACAGCTTCACGGGCGAGATCACGACCGAGTTCACCCTCGACAACATCATCGAGGTCGTCACCGGATCGCTCTACCAGACGGTGACCCTGCGCACGGTCGGCGTCGCGCTCGCCGTGACGCTCATCGACGTGGTGCTGGCGCTGCCCATCGCATTCTTCATGGCGAAGGTCGCCTCGCCGCGCATGCAGCGCGTGCTCGTGATCCTCGTGCTCACGCCGCTCTGGGCGTCGTACCTCGTCAAGGCGTACGCCTGGCGCTCGGTGCTCTCGCAGGACGGCATCCTCGAGTGGCTGCTCGCCCCGTTCGGCGGGCACACGCCCGGCTACGGGCTCCCGGCGACGATCATCACGCTGTCGTACCTGTGGCTGCCGTACGTGATCCTGCCCATCTACGCCGGGCTCGAGCGCGTGCCGGACTCGCTGCTCGAGGCGTCCGGCGACCTCGGCGGCAAGTCGTGGTCGACCCTGCGCCTCGTGGTCTTCCCGCTCATCCTGCCCGCGATCATCGCCGGCACGATCTTCAGCTTCTCGCTCTCGCTCGGCGACTACATCACCGTGAACATCGTGGGCGGCGCGAACCAGATGCTCGGCAACCTCGTGTACACGAACGTGGGCGCCGCGAACAACCTCCCGCTGGCGTCCGCGATCGCGCTCATCCCGATCGTGATCATCTTCGGCTACCTGTTCCTCGTGCGCCGCACCGGCGCGCTCGACAACCTCTAAGGCAGACGGATGCGCCTCTCCCGCCCCGCTCGCGTCACGCTCGGCGTGATCACCGCGATCATCCTCGTGATCGTCTACGTGCCGCTGTTCGTCGTGCTCGTGAACTCGTTCTCGACGTCGACCTCGCTGACATGGCCGCCGCCCGGATTCACGTTCGAGTGGTGGGTGAAGGCGTTCCAGAGCGCCGGCGCACTCGAGGCGGTGCTGACGAGCGTGCAGGTCGCGATCGTCGCGACGATCATCGCGCTCGTGCTCGGCACGCTCATCTCGTTCGCGCTGCAGCGGTTCGCGTTCTTCGGCCGCGAGGCGATCAGCCTGCTCGTGATCCTGCCGATCGCCCTGCCCGGCATCATCACCGGCATCGCGCTGAACAACTTCTTCCGCACGATCATGGGCGTGCCGCTCTCGATCTGGACCGTCGTCATCGCGCACGCCACGTTCTGCATCGTCACGGTCTTCAACAACGTGATCGCGCGCCTGCGGCGGCAGGGCACGAACCTCGAGGAGGCCTCGGCCGACCTCGGCGCCGGCGTGTGGACGACGTTCCGGCTCGTGACGTTCCCGCAGCTGCGATCGGCGCTCCTCGCCGGAGGCCTGCTCGCGTTCGCGCTCTCGTTCGACGAGATCATCGTGACGACGTTCACCGCGGGCTCAGGGGTGACGACGCTGCCCATCTTCATCCTGAACAACATGTTCCGGCCGAATCAGGCGCCCATCGTCTCGGTCATCGCCGTGGTGCTCGTGCTCGTGTCGATCATCCCGATCTACATCGCGCAGAAGCTCTCGGGGCCGGCCGACCAGAAGCGGTAGTCCTCGCCGCCGGTCGAGTAGCGAAGCGTATCGAGACCTGTCGGGCGCGCCGGGTAGTGTCGGCGGGTGCAGACCTTCCACGCCCTCGACGGCACCGAACTCGCGTACAGCACCATCGGCACCGCCTCGTCCGAGCGGCCTCCCGCGCTCGTCGTGCCCGGCGGTCCGTGCCGCGGCGTCGACTACCTCGAGGACCTCGCGGGCGTCGGCGCCGAACGGCAGCTCGTGGTGCTGCATCCGCGTGGCACGCCCACGTCCGGTGGTCGCTCGAACGGCTGGTGGGCCGACGCCGACGACCTGATCGCGCTCGCCGACCACCTCGGGCTCGACCGGTTCGACGTGGTCGGGCACTCCGCCGGCACGCGGCTCGTGCTCGCGGCATCCGCACGCTTCCCCGATCGGCTGCGCCGCCTCGCGCTCATCACCCCTGCGGCGGCGTGGCTCACGGATGCCGCGTGGGACGGCGACGCGATCGGCGGGCGCCGCGGCGACCCGGCGGTGATCGCGGCGCTCGAGTCGCTCACCGGGGCCCAGCCCGTCGATCAACGCCAGTGGGATGCCGCCCGTGCCGTCGAAGCGCCCGCCGGATACGCGCACTGGACCGCCCGCGAACGCAGCCACAGCATTGTCGGCGGCTGGGAGCTCGCCGCCGTCGAGGCGTGGTTCACGGGGATTCCGGATGACGCGGCGGCCCGGGTCCTCGCGGCGCCCCGCATCCCGACCCTCGTGATCGGCGGCGACGCCGACATCCTCTCGGGGGTCGCGCCGGTGGCGGCGTACGCCGAGGCGCTCGGCGCGGAGTTGCGCACGATCCCCGACTGCGGTCATTACCCGTGGGTGGAGCAGCCCGAGGCGTTCCGGGCGGCGCTCGGCGGGTGGCTCGCGGCATGAGCCCCGCCGAAGCGACTCGCGTGCAGCCCCGGCGCGGTCAGGCGGTCAGGACCCCGACGTCGTCGCGGTGACGCCCGGCGCGGTCGCCGCCCAGCTCGCCAGCAGCCTGATGCGCTCCTCGTGCGTGGTGCCCGGCTCGGCGGTGTAGATGTTCAGGTTTCGCGCGGGTCGGGCCGGGTTGGCGAGCTCGGCCGACTGGTAGGTCAGTTCGACGAACCCGACGACCGGGTGCTGGAGCCGCTTGATGCCCTCGTGGAGGGTGCGCACGTCGTGGGCGGCCCACATCTCGGCGAACTCCGGGCTGCTGGTCGACAGTTCGCCGATGAGCTCGCGGAGCTGGCGGTCGTTGGGCTCGCGACCAGCCTCGGAGCGCAGGAGCGCGACCGTCGCCTTCGCCCCGCCCTCCCAGTCGACGAAGAACTCGCGCGCGACCGGGTCGAGGAAGTGGAACCTGGCGAAGTTCGGCCGGCGCCCCTGCGCGGTGACGCTCTCGAACATGGGAGCGTGCAGGGCCCGGCCGAGCGCGTTCGAGGCCACGAGGTCGAGCCGGCCGTTGCGCAGGAACACCGCCGACATGCTGATGGAGTCGATGAGCCACTGCACCGGCTCCTCGACGTCGCCCTCCTTGGGGCGCGGATCCGGTCGCCGCCGTGGGCGCGCGGCCTTCGCGAGGTCGAAGAGGTAGGTGCGCTCGTCGTCGCTGAGCTGGAGTGCGCGTGCGACGGCGCCGAGGACCTCTTCGGAGACCCCGGTGATGTGGCCCTTCTCGAGGCGGGTGTACCACTCGGTGCTCACGCCCGAGAGCACGGCGACCTCCTCGCGCCGGAGGCCCGGCACCCGACGGCGGCTGCCGGCGGGCAGGCCGACCTGCTCCGGGGTCACGCGTGCGCGACGGGTGACGAGGAAGTCCCGGATCTCGTCGCGGTTGGGTGGCGGGGTGTCCATGTGCCAACGGTAACCCCGCTGCACCCGATCAGCGGGGGGAGAACCTGTACCCCCCACAGACGCGACCTCCCGCCTGCGCACGAGAGCGGGTGTCATGGATGGAGTCACCTCGACCGCACATCGTCGCCCGGTCGCCCCCCCGCCAGCGCCGAAGGATCGCATGAGCACCGAGACCATCCAGACCGTCCACGCCCCCGTTCCCCCTGCCCCCGAGGCCGCGTCCACCGGTCGCACCCGCCTGCCCTCGGTCGTCTACGTTCTCGCGGCGGGCACCTTCCTCATGCTCACGACGGAGTTCGTCGTCGCCGGCATCCTGCCCGAGATGGCCGCCGACCTGCAGATCTCGCTCCCGCAGGCCGGCAGCCTCATCACCGTCTTCGCGATCGGCATGATCGTCGGCGCGCCCACGATGGCGCTGCTCACGATGCGGATGTCGAAGCGGTTCACCCTGGTGCTCGCGATGCTCGTCTTCGTCGTGGGGCACGTCGTCGTCGCGCTGAGTTCGAGCCTGCCGGTGCTGCTGACCGCCCGATTCGTCACGGCGCTCGCGACCGGCGCGTTCTGGGCCGTGGCGGCCGTCGTCGCGACGCGGGCGGCCGGGGCATCCGCCGGTGCGCGGGCGCTCGGCATCGTGACCGCCGGAGGGGCCCTCGCCACGGTCGTCGGCGTGCCGGTCGGTGCGTTCATCGCACAGGGCGTCGGCTGGCGGGGCACCTTCTGGGTGCTCGCGATCGCGGCCGCCTTCGCGACCGTGCTCATCGCGCGACTGGTGCCCGCCGACGGCGCGGGAGCACCGACGACCTCCCTGCGCACCGAGCTGGCCGGCTTGCGGTCGACCCGCCTGTGGTTGGCGCTGCTCGCCTGCGTCACGACGACCGGCGGCGTGCTCGCGGCCTACTCGTTCGTGGCGCCGATCCTCACCGACCAGGCCGGGGTGCCTGCGGCGCTCGTGCCGCTGGTGCTGACCGGGTTCGGCGTCGGCTCGTTCATCGGCACGATCCTGGGCGGCCGCTTCGGCGACGCGCACCCGGGGCTCGTCACGATCGTGACGCCGGCCGTGACGACCGTGCTCCTCGCGGCGATCAGCATGACGACGGGCGCGCCCGTCGCGATGACGGTCCTGATCGTGCTGCTCGGCCTGTTCGGGCTGAGCGCGAACGGCGTGCTCATCAACCTCGCGGTGCGCCATGCGGGCAACGCGGCGACGCTCGGTTCGGCGCTGGCCGTCTCGGCGTTCAACGTCGGCACCGCGGCCGGCAGCGCCGTCGCAGGCCTCGCCCTGACCTCGTCGCTCGGGGTGCACGGTCCGGCCGCGGTCGGTGCGGTCATCGTGGCCCTCACGCTCATCCCGGTCGTCGCGCTCGCGGTGCTCCGCCGCCGCGAATCGTCGCCCGCCGCAGCGACCCGTCCCTGAACCCATCCCATCCAACCCACCCATCGAACGAAGAAGGAAGACCATGCTCGCCACCCTCATGTACGGCCCCGGAGACGTCCGGATCGAGAACGTGCCCGACTCCCGCATCAAGAACTCGACCGACGCGCTCGTGCGCATCACCGCCTCCTGCATCTGCGGATCCGACCTGCATCCCTACCACTCGATGGATGCCGCGGGCGGCCCCGCACGCATGGGCCACGAGTTCATCGGCATCGTCGAGGCCGTGGGCGCCGACGTCGTGACCGTGAAGCAGGGCGACCTCGTGGTCTCGCCTTTCGCGGTCTCCGACAACGTGTGCGAGATCTGCCGCGAGAACCTGCAGACCTCGTGCCTGCACCACGAGGCGAACTTCTGGGACGGCATCTCCGACGAGGGCGGGCAGGCCGAGGCCATCCGCGTGCCGCTCGCCGACGGCACGCTCGTGAAGCTGCCGGTCGCCGCCGAGTCGGCGCTCATCCCGTCGCTCCTGACGCTCTCCGACGTGTTCGGCACGGGGTACCACGCCGCCGTCGCGGGCGGCGTGACCGAGGGCTCGACCGTCACCGTGATCGGCGACGGCGCCGTGGGCCTCCTCGCCGTGCTCTCTGCGAAGCGTCTCGGCGCCGAGCGGATCATCCTCATGGGTCGGCACCAGTCGCGCACCGACCTCGGCCGCGAGTTCGGGGCGACCGACGTCGTCTCCGCGCGCGGCGAGGAGGGCATCGCGCTCGTCCGCGAGCTCACGGGCGGCCACGGCACGCACGCCGTGCTCGAAGCCGTCGGTCACATGCCCGCCTACGAGCAGGCACTCGGCGTCGTGCGTCGCGGCGGCGTGATCAGCCGCGTCGGCGTGCCCCAGTACGAGGTCGCGCCGATCGGGTTCGGCAGCCTCTTCCGGCACAACATCCGCCTCGCCGGCGGGCCCGCACCGGTTCGCGCCTACATCGAGGAGCTCATGCCCGACATCCTCGAGGGGCGCATCGAGCCCGGCAAGGTCTTCGACGCCACGACCGACCTCGCCGGAGTGCCCGCCGGATACCGCGACATGGACGAGCGCACGAGCCTCAAGGTGCTCGTGACCCCGTGACCCCGTGACCCGTGGCGCCGTGTGCCGGGTCGGTCGCTCAGCGGTTGACCCAGTGCATCGAGAGGTAGTGCGCGACCGCCTCTCGGGCCTCGGTCGGGTCGGGGCGGGGGCCGGCACCGACGGCCGAGGTCCCTGTGACGCCGGCGCGCGACATCCGGAGTTCGCGTACCCGCTCGATGAGTGCGAGACGAACACGGGCGAGCGAGCGGATGCCGCACGCCCGCGCGGCGGGCATCGGTTCGGTCGTGGCGACGGTGCAGGTCATGTCGTTCGTCCTTTCGTGGAGGTTCTGCGGGTGCGGGTGCGGGTGCCGGTTTAGGAGCCGCGTGGCGGCGTCACGGTGCCGACGTGGCGGGCATGGGCGCCTCGACGAGCAGGGTGACGCCGACCGCCGCGAGCAGTGCGGCGGTCGTGCGGCGCTGCCAGGGCATCCACTTCGGCCGCCGCAGCAGGAATGCTGCGATCGCGCCGGCGGCGAGGATGAGCAGCGCGTTGACCATGAGGCTGACGGCGATCTGCACGCCGCCGAGCACGAAGCCCTGCGCGATGACGCCGCCGCGCTCCGGGTCGATGAACTGCGGGATGAGCGCGACGTACATGATCGCGGCCTTGGGGTTCAGCAGGTTCGTGACGAGGCCCATCGAGAACAGGCGCAGCCGGGAGTCCCTCGCGAGGTCGTGCACCTCGAAGAGCCCGCCACCGCGACGGGCGAGGGCGCGCCAAGCCAGGAACAGCAGGTAGAGCGCGCCAGCGACCTTGAGCACGATGTAGAGCCACGGCACGACGACGAAGACCGCGGCGAGGCCGAGGTTCGCCATGGTCAGGTACACGACGAACCCGACGACGGTGCCCGCGAGCGAGACGAGCCCGGCGACCGAGCCCTGCGACAGGCTGCGCGACACGAGGTAGATCATGTTCGGGCCGGGCGTGAGCACCATCACGAGCGCGACGAGGGCGATGCCCAGCAGTGCACCCGGTTCGACCGGCATCGCAGGCTCCCTTGATCTCGCTCGCGGCTCGGAGCGGATGCCGGGGCCGCGCGTGGGTCCACCTTGGTACACTCACGAGAAATCGACCAAAGTGTCACACGACACTTCCGATGGCTCGGAGGGCCCATGCGCGTCTCATCGGGGTGGAGTCCACGACTCGCGGATGCCGGTGCGCCGACGTCCGAACGACTCGTCACGGCGCTCGCCGAGGACATCCTCGACGGCGTGGTTGCCGAGGGCGAGCGCCTGCCCGCGCACCGCGCCCTGGCCGAGGAGCTCGGGGTCGCTCTCGGAACCGTGACGAAGGCGTACGCCGAGCTCGGCCTGCGCGGACTCGTGCGCGGCACCCACGGCCGTGGCACGTTCGTCAGCTACCGGGCCTCGCCGACCTCGGGCACCGTGGATCTCGCGATGAACATGCCGCCGCGCCTGCTCTCCGACGAGGTCATCGGCGACGCGCTCGCCGCGAGCGCCCACCGGGTCGACGCCGAGGTGCTCTCGGCGTGCGGCCCGCCAGGTGGCCGGCTCGAGTACCGCCGCACGGCCGCCGCGTGGCTCGCCTCGTCGGGGCTCGAGCTGCCGCCCGAGGAATTGGTGCTCGCGCACGGCGCACAGCAGGGCATCGTCGCGGTGCTCATGGCCGTCGGGCGGCCCGGGCGACCCGTGCCCGTGTACACCGAGGAGGTCACGTTCCACGGCGCGCTGAGCTACGCCCGGCTCGCCGGCCACTCGGTGCACGGGGTGCCGATCGATCGGCAGGGCATGCGACCCGACCTGCTCGACCGCATGCTCGCGCTCGACGCACGGGCGGGGGCCCATGCCGGCATCCGCCCGGTCGTGTACGTCACGCCGACCCTGCAGAACCCGACGGGCGCGACGATGTGCGCCTCGCGACGCCGTGAGCTCGTGCGGGTCGCCCGCTCCCACGACGTGCTGGTCATCGAAGACGATGTCTACGCGCTCTCGGAGGAGCGCACGGCGCCTGCGCTCGTCGAGCTCGCGCCCGAGCGCACGTTCCATGTGAGCAGTGCGTCGAAGGCGCTGAGCCCGGCGATCCGCCTCGGCATGGTCAAGGCGCCCTGCGCGTTCCGGCCGCGCGTCGCCGACGCCGTGCGCTCGCTCGGCCTGCCCGTCTCGCCGCTCATCTGCGTGCTGCTCGACGAGCTCGTGGGCGCGGGCATCGCCTCGACCGTACGGGCGTCGATCCGTGACGAGGGCGCCCGGCGAACCGCACTCGCTCGCGAGCAGCTCGGTTCGGCGCTCTTCCTCGCGCCGAAGACCGGGTACCACGTGTTCCTGCCGATGCCGCCCGAGCACGCTCGCCGGCTCGCCGCGGCCGCGCAGGATGCCGGGGTGCTGGTGACGGACCCGGACTCGATGCTCGCCGACCCGCAGGGCTCGCGCGTCGGCGGGGTGCGGCTCAGCCTCGGCGCCCCGCCCATGGCCGAGCTCGCGCGCGGCCTCTCGGTCGTACGCGACCTGCTCGGCGCAGCGCCGACGCCCTCCGGGAAGTGAGCCCGCTCAGGCGAGGAAGCACCAGATCAGGGTGCCGACGCACAGCACGAGCATGCCGGTCGCGTTGACGAACAGGTTGCGCCCGAGGTCGCGCGCGCGGACGTGCATCGAGATCGCGACGACGAAGTAGGCGACGAGCGCGCCCGTGGTCACGACGCCGAGGTACGGAATCCAGATGCCGGCGATCAGTCCGAGCGCCGCCGCGAACTTGATCGGCGCGGCGATCCACCACCACCGGCGCGGGAACCGCACGTCCTCGAAGCAGGCCGCGATGAATGCGACGGGCCTGAGGCACAGGATGCCGTCGGCGAATTGGATGAGCGCCAGCACGACGACGGGCCAGACAGGATCGGGAATCGTCGTCATGTCAGCACCTCCTGCTCCGTACCATACGGTATGGTACGGAGCATGTCCACCCGTGAAGCCTGGCTCGACGAGGGCCTCGTCGTGCTCGCAGAACAGGGTGCGCCCGGCGTGCGCACCGACCGCATCGCCGCACGACTCGGCCTGACGAAGGGGTCGTTCCACCACCACTTCGCCGGCGCTGCCGACTACCGGCGCGCCTTGCTGGCCAGACATGAGCAGGGAACGCTCGACGCGCTCGAACGGGCCGGCGCCGAGGCATCCGCTCGTCCGGGAGTCGAGGCGCTCGCGCTCCTGCGGGATCGCAGTGCCGAGCTGCACGACCAGCCGCTCGAGGCCGCCGTGCGGGCCTGGGCGTTCCAGGACGACGACGCGCGGGCGACGCAGGCGCGCATCGACGCAGCGCGACTCGCCGCCCTGACCGCGTTGTGGGCCACGATCACGGGCGACGAGTCGTCCGCACGCATCGCGGCACTACTGCCCCACCTCATGGTCATCGGCGCCGCCATGGCGGTACCGCCCGTCGACCGCGACGACCTCGCACGACTCTTCGACCTGCTCGTGGCGCTCGCCCCGCACGTCACCCACGCCGATTCAGGCGAACGACGTCAGGTCAGGACCGAACCGGCGGATCCGGCCTGACTACCGGGCGTCTGCCTGAATTCGGGTCGCGCCGACGACAGACGACAGCCGACAGCCGATCGGCGAGCCGTCAGTGCGCCTGCGAAGGCAGTGCGCTGATGACCGGGTGGTCCTTGGCGATGACGCCGACCTTGGCGGCGCCGCCGGGCGAGCCGAGGTCGTCGAAGAACTCGACGTTGGCCTTGTAGTAGTCGGCCCATTCTTCGGGGAGGTCGTCTTCGTAGTAGATCGCCTCGACGGGGCAGACGGGTTCGCAGGCACCGCAGTCGACGCATTCGTCGGGGTGGATGTAGAGCGAGCGCTCACCCTCGTAGATGCAGTCGACCGGGCACTCGTCGATGCAGGCGCGGTCCTTGACGTCGACGCACGGCAGCGCGATGACGTAGGTCACGAGACGACCAGCGACCCGTCGCGCGAGATCTCGACCTGCTCGTCGCGGGGCACGACCTTGACGCGCTCGCGCACGACCTCGCCGTAGTGCTCGGGCGCCTCGAACGCCTCGCCGAGCGAGCGCTCGTGCGCATCGAGCGTGAGCCAGCCGTTCCACGTCGTGTAGGCCACCTCGCGCGAGTCGAGCAGCGCGAAGATCTCCTCGCCGTCGGCCGCGTCGACGAGGGCCGCCGGGAGCGAGCCCGCCGTGGCATCCGCGACCAGGTTCGTGATGGTCTCGAGCGCGTCGCCCTTGGTGTGCCCGATGAGGCCGACCGGGCCGCGCTTGATCCAGCCGGTCGCGTAGACGCCGGGCAGGTGGGCGCCAGAGGCGTCGGTCACACGGCCGCCCTCGTTGGGGATGACGGCCTTGCGCTCGTCGAACGGCACGCCGTCGACGGGTGAGCTCGCGTAGCCGACGGCGCGGTAGATCGCCTGCACGGGGATGTCGGTGAACTCGCCGGTGCCCTCGACCGAGCCGTCGCCGACCGGGCGCGTGAGCTCGAAGCGCACGGCCTCGACGGCGTCGGTGCCGAGCACCTCGACGGGGGCGTGCAGGAAGTGCAGGTGCAGGCGACGCGACGCGGTGTACTCGTGGTCGGCGGGCTTGCGCCAGGAGTTGAGCGTGCGGGTCATGACCTTGACCTGGTTGTTCGACGCGAAGAGCTGCTCGGCGTGCGGGTCGTTCGCGGCGCGCTCGAAGTCGGCGTCGTAGACGATCACGTCGACGTCGGGCACCTCGCCGAGTTCGCGCAGCTCGATGGGCGTGAACTTCACGTGGCCGGGGCCGCGGCGGCCGAAGACGTGCACGTCGGTGACGGGCGACGCCTCGAGGCCCTCGACGACGTTCGCCGGGACATCCGTCGACAGCAGGTCTTTCGGGTGCTTCGCGAGCACGCGGGCGACGTCGAGCGCGACGTTGCCGTTGCCGATGACGGCGATCGACTGCGCCCCGAGCGGCCAGGTGCGGGGAACGTCGGGGTGACCGTCGTACCAGGCCACGAAGTCGGCCGCGCCGTACGAGCCGGGCAGGTCGATGCCGGGGATGTTCAGGGGTGCGTCGCGCAGCGCGCCGGTCGCGAAGATGACGGCGTCGTAGCGCTCCTGGAGCTCGGCGACCGTGACGTCGCGGCCGACTTCGACGTTGCCGATGAGGCGGATCGTGCCCGCGTCGAGCATCTCGTGCAGCGAGTTGACGATGCCCTTGATGCGGGGGTGATCGGGCGCCACGCCGTACCGGATCAGGCCGTAGGGCGCGGGCAGCGACTCGTACAGGTCGATGGCGACCTCGCCGCCGAGCTCGGTGACCTGGCGGTTCAGGATGTTGCCGGCGTAGATGCCGGCGGGGCCGGCGCCGATGATCGCGACGCGGAGGGAGAGGGTCATGGCTGCGTGGTCTTCCATTCTGCGGAGGCGGGGGCCTCGGGGGAGGTGATCGCGGCAGGCGCGCCGGCCGCGGACGTGATGGCGTCTGGTGCGTAGGGGCTCAGGGTCACCACGTCGCCGACGACGACGACTGCGGGCGAGCGGATGCCGCGGCGGGCCGCCTGCAGTGCGATCGTGTCGAGCGTACCCACTGTGACACGCTGACCTGAGCCGTAGCCGTCTTCGATGATCGCCACAGGGCATTCACGGCCGCGCTCGCCGCGGGAGAGCGTGATCGCGGAGTTCGCAAGGGTGCCGACGCCCATGAGGAGCACGACCGTGTGGTCGCGGCCACCGCCGAGCGACTGGATCTGGTCATGCCCGGTGACGACGGTGAACGTGGTCGCGAGGCCCCGGTGCGTGAGCGGGATGCCGGCGATCGCCGGAACCGAGATGGCGCTCGTGATGCCGGGCACGACCTCGACGGCGATGCCGGCCGCCTGGCAGAAGGCCACCTCTTCGCCGCCACGGCCGAAGACGAACGGGTCGCCGCCCTTGAGCCGCACGACGCGCTTGCCGTCCAGTGCGAGGCTCACGAGGAGGACATTGATCGCGTCCTGCGGCACGGCGTGGTGGCCGGGCAGCTTGCCGACGTCGACGACCTCGGCCGAGAGGTCGACGCCCTCGGCGGCGAGTCCGTCGAGCACCGAGCGGGCGCCGAGGCGGTCGGCGACGATGACGTCGGCGGCCTCGAGCGCGCGCAGGCCGCGGATCGTCAGCAGACCCGCATCGCCGGGGCCCGCGCCGACCAGCGTGACGCGTCCGGCCTCGGGGCGCGGTCGGGCGGCGGCGACGTGCGCCGTCAGGGTTCCATCAGGGTTCGAGGCTGTGGTCATGCGAGGCCTCCGGCGATCACGGCGGTGGTGACGATCGCGGCGGCGAGCAGGATCCCGCCGACGACGCCCGCGATCGTGCGGGTGCGGGTCGTGACGCTCATACGGCAACCCAGGCCGCGGCGGCCTCGGCCTCGGCGAGGTCTTCGGGCGATGCAGGAGGCGCGTCGGTCACGATGCCGGCCGCGAGCGTGTAGCCCGACTGCGGGTCGATCACGAGAAAGGCGCCCGCGCGCCGGTGCGTCGCGTACTCCTCGACGGGCAGCTCGGCGGCGAGGCGCACCCGCACCTGCCCGATGTCGTTGATCTCGAGCGCGGCGGCCGGTTCGAGGGCGAGCGTGTCGAGGTCGCGTCGTCCGACGATGTCGGTCACGAGCGCCTGCACGGTGCTGGTGCCCGACTTGACGAGCACGCGGGCACCCGGGCGCAGGGGCGTCGCGCCGAGCCAGAAGGCCGAGGCGTCGAGCTCGCGTCGCGGCGTGGGCAGCGCGCCCTCGGCGACGATCACGGCACCGCGCGCGGCGTCGAGCTGGTCGGCGAGGCGCAGCGAGACCGAGCGGGGGGCGGATGCCGAGTCCACCGTCGTCGACCCCGCGTCGATGCCCGTGACGGTCGTCGTCGCGCCGCCCGGGAACACCTGCACCCGGTCTCCGACGCGCACCGTTCCGGAGGCGATGCGTCCGGCGAACGCCCGGTAGTCGCGGAACGCCTCGGCGTCGGCGACGTCGTGCGCGAGCGACCCCTGCGGCCGGATCACGAGCTGCACCGGCATCCGCAGTGCCTCGAACTCGGTCTCGAGCTCGTCGAGCGAGGGCAGTGTCTCGAGCAGTTCGAGCAGGCTCGGGCCGTCGTACCAGGGCGTGTTCGTCGAACGGTCGACGATGTTGTCGCCTGCGAGGGCCGAGACCGGGATCACGTGCGTGTCGGCGAGGCCGAGTTCGCGCGCGAGCGCGGCGACATCCGATGCCACCGTGTCGTACGCGGCCTCGGAGTAGTCGAGCAGGTCGATCTTGTTGACCGCGATGATGACGTGCGGCACGCGCAGCAGGGCGACGACCGCGAGGTGGCGGCGGGTCTGCTCGAGCACGCCGTTGCGTGCGTCGACGAGCACGACGACCGCGTCGGCCGTGGTCGCGCCGGTGACCATGTTGCGCGTGTACTGCACGTGCCCGGGGCAGTCGGCGAGGATGAACGACCGGCGCCCCGTGGAGAAGTAGCGGTAGGCGACGTCGATCGTGATGCCCTGCTCGCGCTCTGCGCGCAGGCCGTCGGTGAGCAGCGCGAAGTCGATCGCGCCCGGCTCGCCGCCGAAGCCGCGCTCGGCGCTGGTGCGCGCGACCGACTCGAGCTGGTCGGCGAGGATCGCCTTGGAGTCGTGCAGCAGACGGCCGACGAGCGTGGACTTGCCGTCGTCGACGGACCCGGCGGTGGCGAAGCGGAGCAGTGCGCCCATCAGAAGTACCCGTCCTTCTTGCGGTCTTCCATCGCCGCTTCCGAGATGCGGTCGTCGGCGCGCGTGGCCCCGCGCTCGGTCAGCGTCGAGAGGGCGATCTCGCGCACGACCTCGCCGACGGATGCCGCGTCGGACTCGACCGCGCCCGTGCAGCTCATGTCGCCCACCGTGCGATAGCGCACGATGCGGCGTTCGACCGTCTCGTCGGCCCGCGCGGGCGACACGTCGGAGATCGCGCGCCACATGCCGTCGCGGAGGTAGACCTCGCGTTCGTGCGCGTAGTAGAGCGGCGGCAGCTCGATGCCCTCGCGCTCGATGTAGCGCCACACGTCGAGCTCGGTCCAGTTCGAGATGGGGAACGCGCGCACGTGCTGGCCGACGGTGTGGCGGCCGTTGTAGAGATCCCAGAGCTCGGGGCGCTGGTTGCGCGGGTCCCACTGGCCGAACTCGTCGCGGAGGCTCAGGATGCGCTCCTTGGCGCGCGCCTTGTCTTCGTCGCGACGTGCGCCGCCGAACACCGCGTCGTGCCGGCCCGCGGCGATGCCGTCGAGCAGCGGCTGCGTCTGCAGCGGGTTGCGGGTGCCGTCGGCGCGTTCGGCGAGGCGGCCGTCGTCGAGGTAGTCCTGCACCGACGCGACCTCGAGCCGGAGCCCGAGCCGCTCGACCGTGCGGTCGCGGAACTCGATGACCTCGGGGAAGTTGTGGCCGGTATCGACGTGCAGCACCGGGAACGGCACCTTGGCCGGCCAGAACGCCTTCGCGGCCAGGTGCAGCACGAGCACGGAGTCCTTGCCGCCCGAGAACAGCAGCACGGGCCGCTCGAACTCGGCGACGACCTCGCGGATGATGTGGATCGCCTCGGCCTCGAGGGCGTCGAGCGTCTCGATGCCGGTCTCGGCCGTGATGGTGTCGGTGGCGCTCATACGTGCAACCCGCATTCCGTCTTGTCGAGGCCGGCCCATCGGCCCGATCTCGGGTCGGCTCCCGCTTCGACCTTCTTCGTGCACGGCTCGCAGCCGATCGAGGGGTAGCCCTGCGTGAGCAGGTCGTTCACGGGCACCCCGAACGCGCTCGAGTAGTCGATCAGGTCGTCGAAGCTCCACGCCGCGAGCGGGTTCACCTTGACGAGCCCGTTGCGCTCGTCCCACGTCACGAGCGGCGTGGTCGTGCGCGTCGGCGCCTCGTCGCGGCGCACGCCCGTGAACCACAGCTCGTAGCCGCCCAGCGCGTCGTGCAGCGGGGCGACCTTGCGCATCGCGCAGCACTCGGCCGCGTCGCGCGCGAACAGGTCGACGCCGAACTGCGCGTTCTGCTCGGCGACGGTGAGCTCGGGCAGCACGTCGACGACGCGCACGTCGAGCGCGTCGGCCACGCGGTCGCGCGTCTCGTACGTCTTCGCGAAGTGGTATCCCGTGTCGAGGAACAGCACGTCGACGCCCGGCAGTGACTGCGCGACGACGTGCGGCAGCACCGCGTCGGCCATCGAGCAGGCGACGGCCGCGGCATCCGCCCCGAAGTTGCGTGCGACCCATGCGACGACCTCGTAGGCGGATGCCTCGTCGTCGGCCAGGTTGCGGAGTTCGGCGTTGCCCGCCTCGGCGAGGGCCTGCAGCTCGCCGTGGCTGCGCAGCGTCGCGGTGCGGGGGGCGAGCGAGACGCTCATCGCAGCACCTCCTCGTCGGCCCGGTGCGCCCACTCGGCGAACGTCTCGTCGCCCACGGCGTCGCGGTCGTCGAGGAACCGCTTGACGACCCGCTCGACGTACTCGGCGATGCCGTCGGCCTCGACCTTGAGTCCGCGCACGGTGCGACCGAGGCCGGCCTCCTCGCGGTCGGCCGTGGCGAGCCCGCCGCCGAGGTGCACCTGGTAGCCGGGCACCTGCTCGCCCGCGTCGTTCATGACGAGCTGGCCCTTGAGACCGATGTCGGCCGTCTGGATGCGTGCGCAGGAGTTCGGGCAGCCGTTGACGTGCAGGCTGATCGGGTGCGGCAGGTCGAACCCGTCGAGGGTGCGCTCGAGGTCGAGCACGGCGGCCGTGGCGAACGCCTTGGTCTCGACGATGGCGAGCTTGCAGAACTCGATGCCCGTGCACGCGATGGTGCCGCGGCGGATGAGGCTGGGGCGGGCCGAGAGGCCGAGCTCGTCGAGGCCCGTGATGAGCGACTCGACCCGGTCTTCGGGGATGTCGAGGATGACGAGCTTCTGGTGCGGCGTGGTGCGCAGTCGCGACGAGCCGTGCGCCTCGACGAGCTCGGCGAGCTGCACGAGGGTCGGGCCCGAGACGCGGCCGACGATCGGCGTGGCGCCGACGTAGAAGCGGCCGTCCTTCTGGCGGTGCACGCCCACGTGGTCGCCGTGCGCGAGCGGCTTGGGGGCCGCGGGGCCGTCGGGCAGCGGGGAGTCGAGGTACTCGGTCTCGAGCACCTGGCGGAACTTCTCGGTGCCCCAGTCGGCGAGCAGGAACTTCAGGCGCGCCTTGTTGCGCAGGCGCCGGTAGCCGTAGTCGCGGAAGATCTGGGCGACGCCGTGCCAGGCCTCGGCCACGCGCTCGGGCGCGACGAACACGCCCAGGCGCTCGGCGAGCCTCGGAGCCGTCGAGAGGCCGCCGCCGACCCAGAGGTCGTAGCCGACGCCCAGCTCGGGGTGCTCGACCGCGACGAAGGCGACGTCGTTGATCTCGTGCACGACGTCTTGGCTCGGGTGGCCCGTGACCGCCGACTTGAACTTGCGCGGCAGGTTCGCGAGCGTCTCGTCGCCGATGAACCGGCTCGTGATCGCGTCGATCTGCGGGGTCGGGTCGATGAGCTCGTCGGCCGCGATGCCCGCGACCGGGGAGCCGAGCACGACGCGCGGCACGTCGCCGCAGGCCTCGGTCGTGCCGAGGCCGACCGCCTCGAGGCGACGCCAGATCTCGGGCACGTCCTCGACGCGGATCCAGTGCAGCTGCACGTTCTGGCGGTCGGTGAGGTCGGCGGTGTCGCGGCCGAAGTCGACCGAGATCTGCCCGATCACGCGCAGCTGCTCGGTCGTGAGCTGGCCGCCGTCGATGCGCACGCGCAGCATGAAGTACTCGTCTTCGAGCTCGTGCGGCTCGAGGGTCGCGGTGCGGCCGCCGTCGATGCCCGGCTTGCGCTGCGTGTAGAGACCCCACACGCGGAACCGGCCGTGCAGGTCGGTCGGGTCGATCGACGCGAACCCGCCCTTCGAGTAGATCTCCTCGATGCGGCCGCGGACGGCGAGGCCGTTGTCGACCTGCTTCCACTCCTCGTTGCCGTTGAGCGGGGCCGTGCCGTCGACCTTCCACTGGCCGTTCGGCCGGTTGGCGCCGGGGCGGGCGGGTCGGGCCGGGCGCTCGGCGCGGGCGGGGCGTTCAGGCGCGGAGGCGCTCGTCGCGGCCGTGTCGATCGCGACATCCGTTGGCGGGGTCGTCACAGGCTGCTCCTTCCGTCGGCGGCGCCGGGTGCGCTCATGGCCTTCCGCTCGAAGCTAAGCGAGGCCGCCGGATGCCGTCAGGCGGGGGCGTCACGTCCGGTCACGTCGTGACGTATTGCGTCACAGTGGGCGGAAACCCTTGCGCTCGCGTCGATTCAGCGTGGGCGAGCGGATGCCGCGTCGTACCGTTCGAGCACGATGTCGACGAGCTCGGCGGGGGCCGGGGCATCCGGCAGCAGCAGCGGCTCGGCGACGACATCGGCGCCCGCGGCACGGGCCAGGTCGTCGAAGTAGCCCGGAGCGAGCAGGTAGTTCGCGACGACGACCCGGGGCGCCGCGACATCCGATGGCCGCTGGGTACGCCGCACGCCCGGAAGGCCCGGGACATCCGAGACGCCGGGGATGCCGAACAGCGCCCCTGGAGCGCCGGGGGCGTCGAGCGCTCGGGCGGCCACGGCATGCGCCCGGGCCGCGGCGACCGCGTCTGGCAGCGTCGGTTCGGCGGCTGAGAGGAATCCGACCGACACCGCGCGACCGGATGCCGTCGCGAGGCGCGCGGTCATGTCGAGGCAGTCGTCGACGGCACGCCGGTCGCTCGATCCGGCCACGGCCAGCACGACGGCGTCGTCGTCGCGGATGCCGGCCTCGTCGAGGCGGCGGATGAGCACGGACACGAGCCGGTCGTCGGGACCGAGCGCGCCGCCCAGCACGACCTCGCGCGCCGACTCGGCCCCGACGGCCTCGGTGAGGTCGACGTGCACGTGGTACCCGGCGGAGAGCAGCAGCGGCACGACGATCGCCGGTTCGCCCTCGTCGAGCGAAGCGAGGGTCGCCGGCACGTCGGGCTGCTCGACGTCGACGTGGCCGAGCCGCAGCGACGGCGCCGGGGCGTCGGCGGTGGTGCCGTCGCGGGCGGCACGACGTGCGAGTGCCTCGCCGACGGCGTCGCGCAATCCGCGGACCGCCGCCTGCCCCTCGGCCGAGCTCGTTCCGTGCGAGATGGCGACGAGGGCGGGCACGCGTTCAGGCATGCGCCCATGCTCGCACAGGCGCCCACCATGCCGGTCGAGGAGGCGCGCCAGCGCCGTCTCGAGACCCGCCCGCCGTGACACTGGTCTCGAGACGCTCCGCTCCTCGACCGGCGGGGAAGCGGCCTCAGCTCACCGACAGCTCCGCAGGCACGGGCAGCGGCTCCTCGCCGACCGCGCGCACGGCGGCGGGGTCGTGGCGCAGGCACGCGACCGAGCGGCGGGGGTCGTCGCCCGGCACGTTGGGGAACACGAGCTCGGGGTTCACCTTCGTGCAGGCGTCGAACGCGAAGGCGCAGCGGTCGGCGAATGGGCACCCGCCCCCGAGGCGGGAGAGGTCTGGCGGGGATCCGGGGATGCCGATGAGCTCGCGCCGCGGCCCGCGCAATGGCGGGAACGAGTGCAGCAGCGCCGACGAGTACGGGTGACGTGGCTTGTTGTACACGTCGAGCGCCGCGGCATCCTCGACGATCTCGCCCGCGTACATGATCGCGATGCGATCAGCGATCTCGATGAGCAGCGACACGTCGTGCGTGATGAAGATGACCGAGAAGCCGAGGCGGTCGCGCAGTTCGGCGATCTGCTCGACGATCTGGCGCTGCATCACGACGTCGAGCGCCGTGGTGGGCTCGTCCATGATGAGCACCTGCGGGTCGAGCGCGAGCGCCATGGCGATCATGACGCGCTGGCGCATGCCGCCCGAGAGCTCGTGCGGGTACGAGCGCAGGCGGTCGGGCGAGATGCCCACGAGGTCGAGCAGGTCGGCTGCGCGCTCGAGGGCCTGCTTCTGCGTGGTCTTCGGCTCGTGCGCGCGGATGCCGTCGGCGATCTGCCGCCCGATGCGGTACACCGGGTTCAGCGAGTTCATCGCGCCCTGGAACACGATGGCCATGTCCTGCCAGCGCGACGCGCGCAGCTGGGTGTCGTTCAGGCGCAGCAGGTCGGTCTTCACGCCCGAGCGGTCGGTGAACAGCACCTCGCCGCCGGTGATGAGGCCCGGCGGCGGCAGCAGGCGGGTCGCCGCGTACGCGAGCGTGGACTTGCCGCATCCGGATTCGCCGGCGAGGCCGAGCACTTCGCCGCGGCCGAGCGTGAGCGAGACCTGGCGCAGCACGTGCACCGGGTCGTCGTCGTAGCCGTAGTCGACCGACAGGTTCTTGATCTCGAGCACCGGGTCGCTCGCCGGGGCGAGTCGCTGGGGGTGCCCGATGGGGCTGGCGATGGTCATACTCGGTTCTCCTCGGCCTCGCGCACCACAGGGGTGAATCCGATACGGGGGCGGATGCCGCGCTTGCGCAGGGACTTGGCGTTCAGGCCCGTCGATCGCAGGCGCGGGTTGACGAACTCGTCGATGCCGAAGTTGATGAGGGTCAGCGACATGCCGAGCAGGGCGATGCAGAGGCCGGCCGGAACGAACCACCACCAGGCGCCGCGCTGCAGGGCGAGCTGCGACTGGGCCTGGTAGAGCACGGTGCCCCAGTTCCACTCGCCCGTGTTGCCGATGCCGATGAACGACAGCGTGATGAGCGAGAGGACGGCGAACGCGACGGTGCCGACGAAGCCCGAGGCGATGATCGCCGTGAGGTTCGGCAGGATCTCCGCCGTGATGATGCGCCAGGTGCGCTCGCCGTTGGCGCGAGCGGCCTCGACGAAGTCGCGCCGTCGCAACGAGAGCGTCTGGGCTCGAAGCACTCGCGCACCCCACGCCCAGCCCGTGATCGCGATGACCACGGCGACCGTGACGCCGCCGACCGTCGGCAGCTGGCCCGCGATGATGATGATGAGCGGCAGTTGCGGGATCACGAGGAACACGTTGGCGAGCACCGAGAGGGTCTCGTCGCCGAGTCCGCCGATGTAGCCGGCGGTGACGCCGATGATGACGCCGATCGCCGTCGCGAGGATGCCCGCGACGAAGCCGACGACGATCACGCCGCGCGTGCCCACCAGGATCTGCGAGAACACGTCCTGGCCGAGGTGCGTCGTGCCGAACCAGTGCTCCCACGACGGCGGCTGCAGGATGTCGTCGCTGCGGGCGCTCGGGTCGTAGGGGGCGATCCACGGCCCGATGATCGCGATGAGCAGGAAGAACCCGAGGATCACCAGGCCGGCGACGGCCTTCGAGTTGCGCAGGAAGAGGAACTTGCGCGGCTTGCCGCGTCGTCGCCCCTCGGCCGCCGCGACCACGCCCGTCATGGGCGCCTGCGACGGCTTCTCGAGCTCCTGGCCCTCTTCGACGATGCTGGTGTCGATCGTCATGTCAGCCCTCCTGTCGGGTGCGCGGATCGAGCACCCCGTAGATGAAGTCGGCCACGATGTTGGCGAACAGCACCGCGACCGTGATCACGAGGAAGATGCCCTGCATGAGCGGGTAGTCCTTCGCGGCGACCGCCGTGAAGAGGTAGTAGCCGATGCCCTGATAGGAGAAGACGATCTCCATGACGAGCGTGCCGCCGACGATGAAGCCGAGCGAGAGCGCGAAGCTCGACACCTGCGGCAGGATCGCGTTCCGAGCCGAGTAGCCGAACAGCGCGGTGCGCTCCGAGACCCCCTTCGCCTGCGCGACCGTCACGTAGTCCTCGGACGAGACCGTGACCATCATGTTGCGCATGCCGAGGATCCAGCCCGAGATCGACGAGATCACGATCGTCAGGGCGGGCAGGGTGCCGTAGTAGATGACGGAGGAGATGAACTCCCACGAGAACGACGGCACCAGTGAACGGTCGTAGCTGCCGCTCGCGGGGAACCAGCCGAGCGTGACCGAGAAGATCGAGATCGCGATCAGCGCGAGCCAGAAGTACGGCACGGCCGAGAAGAACGTCGAGATCGGCAGGAGCGAGTCGGCCCAGGTGCCGCGACGCCAGCCGATGCCGGAGCCGAGGAGCGTGCCGAGCGTGAAGCTGATGATCGTCGCGATGCCGACCAGGCCGATGGTCCAGGGGATGGCTCCGGCGATGACGTCGGCGACGGGGGCGGAGTAGGCGAACGAGGTGCCGAGCTCGCCGTGCAGCAGCAGGTTCCAGTACTGCACGTACTGATCCCAGAGCGACATGTTCTCGTCGAGGCCGAACAGCGTGCGCAGCGCATCGGCGGCGTCGGGGCTGATGCGGCCCTGGTTCTTCGCGATGAGCGCGCTCACCGGGTCGCCGGGCATGATGCGCGGGATGAAGAAGTTGATCGTGACCGCGGCCCAGAAGGTGATCAGGTAGAAGCCGAGTCGGCGCAGGAAGAACCTCATGCGAGCGCCTCCGTGATGTCGCTGAGCGTCGGGCGGTCGGCGCGGTCGGAGTAGCCCCAGCACGCGGCTTCCCGGGCCTCGCCGTTCTCGCCCGTGCCGACGGGCAGCAGGGGCGGTGCCTCGGTGCGGCACAGCTCGGTCGCGAACGGGCAGCGCGGGTTGAAGCGGCATCCGCTCGGGGGCTTCACCAGGCTGGGTGCCTCGCCGCGTGCTCCGTGCGCACGCGCCTCGAGGTCGTCGGGGTCGGGCGCCGAGCGCACGAGCAGCTGGGTGTAGGGGTGCTTCGGGTCCTGCGTGACCGACTCGGAGTCGCCGGTCTCGACGATGCGGCCGGCGTACATGACCATCGTGCGGTCGGCGAAGTAGCGGGCCGAGGCGATGTCGTGCGTGATGTAGAGGATCGCGATGTGCAGGCGGTCGCGGAGGTCCTGCAGCAGGTTCAGGATGCCGAGGCGGATCGAGACGTCGAGCATCGAGATCGGCTCGTCGGCGAGCAGCACCTCGGGGTCGGCCGCGAGGGCGCGGGCGATGGCGACGCGCTGGCGCTGGCCGCCCGAGAGTTCGTGCGGGAACTTGTCGATGTAGCGCTCGGCGGGCTTCAGCTGCACGCGCTCGAGCAGCTCGACGAGCGCCTCCTCGAGGGCGGGGCCGCGCAGGCGGCCGCGGTGGATCCGGAGGCTGCGCGAGAGCATGTAGCGCACGGTGTGCACGGGGTTCAGCGACCCGAACGGGTCCTGGAAGATCATCTGCACGCGACCGACGTAGCGGCGGAACGCGCGGCGGCCCTTGGCCGTGGCATCCGTGCCGTGCAGGAGGATGCGCCCGCCGGTCGTGGGCATGAGCTGGGCGAGCAGCCGGGCGATCGTGGACTTGCCCGAGCCGGATTCGCCGACGAGGGCGAGCACGCGGCCGCGGCGGAGTTCGAAGTTCACGCCGTCGACCGCGTGCACGACGTCGCGCGAGTTGAGCCCGCGGAGCTTGAAGTGCTTCTGCAGGTCGACGGCCTGGAGGACGACGTCGCCGTCCGCCGGTTCGGCGGGGGGAGAGGAGGGGGACATTCGGGTCACCTCACGGTCGGGGCTCAACGTTGAGTGGTGGTGCGGCGGATGCCGGGGCATCCGCCGCACCTCATCGTCACATCATGCGGCAGGCCGCGGATGTTCCGGATGCACCGGGCTCGCGCCCGGCGGGTCTCACTCGCTCGGGGTGAGCTTGGAGAGGATGAGTGCCGCCTGCGGGCCCGTCGGCTGCGGGTTCGCGTAGGGGTCCTCGGAGGTGGGGAATCCGGTGTAGTTCTGCGTGGAGTACTGCGCCACGGCCGGACGCGACCAGATCACGATGCCCGGGACATCCTCGACGTAGTGCTTCTGCACGACGTCGAGTGCCGCCTGGCGGTCGGAGTCCTCGGTCGCGGACTTGTACGTCGCGAGCGCCTGGGTGACCTCGTCGTTGTTGTACCGGCCGAAGTTCCAGTTCGCGGTCTCGCCGAGCGGCACGTACGAGGCGCCGTCCATGATGTTCGAGTACAGGTTCCACGGCGTGGAGCCGGCGTCGGTCCAGTGCAGCGAGGCCTGGAAGTTGCCGAACGGGATGGTGTCGTTGAACCAGGTGTCCTGCACGATCGCGTCGACCGTGGCCTCGGCGCCGAGCGACTTCGCACCCTCGGCGATGATGCCGAGCGCGTCGAGGTAGTCGGTCCAGCCGCTGGGGTTGGTCAGCTTGAACGAGACCGCCTCGCCGTCGGGATCGATGAGCTTGTCGCCGTCGTAGGTGTACCCGGCGTCGGTCAGCACCTTCTTGGCGCCGTCGACGTCGACCGTGAGCTCCTGGCCCTGGTACGCCTCGGAGATGAACGCGTCACCGGAGGGCTGGGGCAGGCCGGTCACGCTCGTGATCTCGGGCCACACGCCGTAGCCCGCGGTCTTCGTGATGTCGGCGTGGTCGACGACCATGTTCAGCGCCTGGCGGAAGGCCAGGTTGTCGAACGGCTTCGTCTCGTTGTTCAGGTACAGCACGTCGACGCCGAAGCCGCCGCCGGCGACCTGGTTGAAGTGGTCGGGGTCCTTGGCGATGTAGGTCGACTCGTAGTCGGGAATGAAGGTCCAGCCCCACTGCGCCTCACCCGTGGTGAGCGCCGTCGTCAGGCCGGCGTTGTCGTTGTAGGCGTCGTAGCGGAGCTCGGCGACCTTCGACTTGCCGCCCCAGTACGTCTCGTTGGGGGTGAGCGTGACGGCCTGGGCGCTGAAGGACTTCAGCGTGAACGGGCCGGTGCCGATCATGTCGTCGTCGCTGAACGTGACGGCGTCCTCGCCCTCCCAGATGTGCTTGGGCACGATGAGGAGACGGTAGAGCTTGACCTGGTTGACGTACTGGCCCGTCGTGAAGTTCACGACGACCTTGCCGTCCTCGACGGAGATGTCGCCGTACTGGTCGGGGAAGTCGATGTTCAGCTCGGGGTTGTCCTTGCGGAGCTGGATCGAGAAGGCGATGTCGTCGGCGGTGAAGGCCTCGCCGTCGGACCACTTGACGCCATCGCGCGGCGTGATGGTCGCCTGCGCGTACTCGGGGTTCCACTCGACCGACTCGGCGAGCCAGGGCGTGGGCGCCTCGGTCGGGTCGATCTCGTTGTTCTGCATGAGCGACTCGTAGACGACGAACGCGTACCCGAGCGACAGCGATGCCGATCCGGTCGCGAGCGGGTTCTGGTTCGGCTGCTGCGGTCCGTTCGGCATGCCGACGGTGAGCACCTTGGAACCGGTGTCACCGCCGCCGCTCGTGTCCGCGCTGCACCCTGTGAAAGCCAAGCCGGCGGCGACCAGTACGGCGCCCGCGGCGAGGATGCTCTTTCGCATTTCCATGCCTCCTTGCATTGTGTGTGGTGGTGCGATCAGGTGGTGCGTTGTGATGCGTTCGTATTGCGTTGGGTGGTGCTCAGCCCGCGACCGTGTGCACGGCCTCGAGGCTGAGGTCTCGGGAGGACCGGCCCGCGTGCACCCTGTAGGTGCCAGACGGAAGGGTCCAGGATGCGGCATCCGTCGCCCAGGTCTCGAACGACCTGCGTGCGATCGGGATGTCGACGGTCGCGGTGCCGCCCGCGGCGACATCGACGACGGCGAAGCCCGCGAGCCAGCGCAGGGGCCGGGTCGCGTCGGCGGGGTCGGCCGACAGGTAGACCTGTACGACCTCGCGGCCGTCGCGGTCGCTCGTGTTGGCGACGGTCACGCGGGCGGTGACGAAGGCGTCGGCCTCGGCGGTTCCGGATGCCGCGTCGACGAGTTCGAGCCCGCGATACGCCCAGGCGGCGTACCCGAGTCCGAAGCCGAACTCTCGGGCGGGCGTGCGCTCGAGGCGGTCCCAGCCGCGGTGGCCGACGTCGACGCCCTCGGCGTAGTCGATGACGCCGTCGACCGGGAGGCCGTTCGGAACGGGCACGTCGGCCTCGCTCGCGGGCAGGGTCCAGGGCAGTCGGCCGCTCGGCTCGATGGCGCCCGTGAGCACGGCCGCGAGCGACCTGCCGGCCTCCTGGCCGGGCAGCCACCACCAGAGCACGGCGGCGACCTCGTCGAGCCACGGCAGTAGCACGGGCGCGCCGGCGTTCACGACGACGACGGTGGCGGGGTTCGCGGCCGCGACGCGACGCACGAGCTCGTTCTGGCGTCCGGGCAGCGCGAGGTCGGGGCGATCCCAGCCCTCGGACTCGGTCTCGGAGTTCGTGCCGACGACGACGACGGCCAGGTCGGCCTGCCCGGCGGCGGCGACGGCCTGCTCGATCTCCTCGTCGATGCTGAGGCTGGGCTCGAGGTGGCGGAAGTGCAGTCGAACGAAGCGGCCGTACGACTCACCGTCGATGATCTGCGCGTCGACCTCGATGCGCACGTCGCGCGCCTCGTCGGCGACGATGACGGTCTCGACGTGCTCGGGATTCGCGTAGCTGGAGTCGAGGATGACCTCGGCGCCGACGACGTGCTGCGAGGTGCTGCGCTCGACGCCGTCGACCACGACGCGGTGGGCGCCGACGGGTCCGAGGTCGATGAGGTGGCGTCCGGCCCGCGCGAGGCGCAGGTCGGTGGTCACGTGAACGGATGCCGCGGCGTCGTCGTCGACCGGGAACCACAGCGCCTCGGCGTCCGGGAGCAGCTGCGACCCGATGAGCTCGCCGTGCTCGTCGAGGAGCTCGACGAGCACGCCGGGCTCGCCGGTCGGCGTCGACAGGAGCTCGGCGGGCACGAGCGGCGCGCGCAGGGTCGTCGCTCCGCCGCGGAGCAGGTCCACCGCGGCGTCGGGGAACGCGGCGCGCAGCGCGTCGAGCGGCTGGCTCTCGTGCGGCGGGGTGACGAACGCGCTGCCGCCGCCCTGCGTGAAGGGCTGCACGGCGTTGTGCCCGATGAGGGCGATGCGCCCGCGGAGCGCGGGGTCGACTGGCAGGAGTCCACCGTCGTTGCGGAGCACGACGGTCGAGCGGGCGGCCGCTTCGGTGAGCAGGGCGACGACCTCGTCGCCGGCCGGGTCGGCGGTGGCGCCGCTCGCGTCGAACGGGAGCGTCTCGCCGGCGAGGCCGCTGAGCGCACCGACGCGGTCGGCGAGGCGGATGATGCGCGCGACCTTGTCGTCGATGACCGATTCGGGCACGAGGCCGGCCTCGACCGCGGCGAGCAGGCCGTCGGCCCAGGGGCCGCCGGGGCCGGGCATCACGAGGTCGAGGCCCGCGATGGCGGGTTCGACGGCGGTCTTCGTGGCGAGCCAGTCGCTGATCACGACGCCGTCGAACTGCCATTCGCCCTTGAGGATGCCGCGGAGCAGGGGCTCGTGCGCCGTCGAGGTGGCCTCGACGCCGTCGCGGGTGAGGCCGTTGTAGGCGGCCATGATGGTCCAGACGCCGGCGTCGACGACGGCCTCGAACGGCGCGAGGTACACCTCGCGCAGCGTCTGCTCGTCGATGCGCGAGAGGTAGGAGGTGCGGTCGGTCTCGGTCTCGTTGCCGATGAAGTGCTTGACGCAGGCGGCGATGCCGCCGGCCTGGATCGCGTCGATGAACGCGACGGCGAGGCGGGCCGTGAGCAGCGGGTCCTCGGAGAGGCACTCGAAGTGGCGGCCGCCGACGGGGCTGCGCTGGAGGTTCACGACGGGCGCGAGGATCACGTCGACGCCCTTGCGGCGGGCCTCGCCGGCCATGAGCGCGCCGAGTCGGGCCTGCAGGTCGACGTCCCATGTGGCGGCCGTGGCCGAGGGGGCGGGCAGCTGCGCCGAGGGGAGTCCGTCTTCGCCCGTGCCGCGAACGCCGATGGGGCCGTCGGAGACGGTCATGGTGCGCATGCCGATCTCGGGGATCGACCGGAGCGTCCAGGTCGCGGCGCCCGTGAGCAGGGCCACCTTCTCGGCGAGCGGGAGCGATGCGGCGAGGGTCGCCGGGTCGATCGCCGGTGCGCCGAGGGTGTCGGCTGCGGGTGCCCTGTTCGGGTCGAGGGCCCCGGGGGCGGTCGTCGTTGCGGTCACGCCTGAACTCCATCCATGCTCGTCGTTGAGTGACGTGGGACATCGTGACACACTTACTGACTAGTAAGTAAGTGAATGATGTCACGGTTCGGTAACGGCGAACGGTGGCGTCCGACAGACCCGAACATCGAGTGCTGCACTCGACATGCGACGCCCGAAGCGGCATCCTGCACAGAAGCGGATGCCGTGAGTCGGCGCTGCACGAGGAAGGAACAATCCGTGGTGGACACAACGCGAGCCGGGGCCACGAAGCCCGCGGCCGAGCGCGTGCAGCGCCCTCAGGCGCGCACGACCGAACGCCGCGAGGCAGTGCTGAAGGCCGCCCTGAACGTGTTCGGCGCCCGCGGCTACAACAAGGGCGCCCTCGTCGAAGTCGCCGACCAGGCCGGCATGACCCACGCGGGCGTGCTGCACCACTTCGGCTCCAAGGAGGGGCTGCTCGTCGCGATGCTGAAGTACCGCGACGGCGAGGAGGTGGCCGGCATCCCCGAGCGGGCGCAGGTCGAGGGCCCCGCCTTCCTGCAGCACCTCGTCGACACGGTCGAGGAGAACACGCACCGGCGAGGCGTCGTGCAGGCGTACTCGGTGCTCTCCGGAGAATCGGTGACCGACGGGCATCCGGCCCACGACTACTTCCAGGGCCGCACCGAAGGGCTGCGCTCGAAGATCGCCGGCGTGCTCGGCGAGGTCTCGGGCAACACCGACGAGCAGGAACTGCGCGACTCCGCGTCCGGCCTCATCGCGATCATGGACGGCCTGCAGGTGCAATGGCTGCTCGACCCCGACGCCATCGACATGCCGCGACTCGTCGGTCGCGCCATGGACGAGGTGGTCGAGCGCCTGCGCGCGCAGGCCTGAACGAGCGCCTGCGCGCGCAGGCCCGAACACCCCGCCGGTCCGCCCTACCGCCGCACCGGCGCCGCCTTCACGGGGATCAGCAGCGCGAGCCCGAGCGCGATCACCAGGACGATGCCGAGGATGCCGAAGTACGGCTCGCCGCCGATCGTGACGAACAGCGCGAACGCCGTCGGCGCGAGGAAGCTCACGGCGCGGCCCGTGGTGGCGTACAGGCCGAACACCTCGCCCTCGCGCCCGGCCGGAATGAGGCGTGCGAGGAACGTGCGGCTCGCCGACTGCGCCGGGCCGACGAAGAGGCAGAGCGCGAGGCCCGCGGTCCAGAACACGATCTGGCCGCCGTCGTGCAGGAAGAACACGATCAGGCCGCTGACGACGAGGCCGATGAGCGCCGTGATGATGACGGGCTTCGCGCCGAGACGGTCGTCGAGCGCACCGACCGCGATGGTCGAGACGCCGGCGACGACGTTGGCCGCGATCGCGAAGATGATCACCTCGCCGGGCGAGAATCCGAAGACGGATGCCGCGAGCACGCCGCCGAACGTGAAGACGCCGGCGAGGCCGTCGCGGAACACCGCGCTCGCGAGCAGGAACCACACGGTGTCGCGCTGCTCGTTCCAGAGCCGCTTGATGTCGCGGCCGAGTCGCGCGTAGGACGCGAAGAAGCCGACCTTGCCGCGATCGACGGCGGCGGGGTTGCGGTACTCGGGCACGGCGAGCAGCACGGGCAGGGCGAAGAGCCCGAACCAGATCGCCGACACCAGCATGGTGACGCGCACATCGAGCCCGTTCGCGTTCGTCACGCCGAAGAGCCCGACCTCGGGCTGGATGAAGCCGAAGTAGACGACGAGCAGCAGCACGATGCCGCCGACGTAGCCCATGCCCCAGCCGAAGCCCGAGACCTTGCCGATCGAGCGCGGCGTCGACACCTGCACGAGCATCGCGTTGTAGTTCACGCCCGCGAACTCGAAGAACACGTTGCCCGCGGCCACGAGGAACAGGCCGAGCATCAGGTACTCGGGCGCCGGTAGCACGAAGAACATGGCGAGCGTGATGAGCACGACGATGTACGTGTTCACGGCGAGCCAGAGCTTGCGGCGTCCGCTCGTGTCGGAGCGCTGACCCGTGATCGGCGCGAGCAGCGCGATCAGCAGGCCCGCGATCGCGAGCGCCCAGCCGAGCTGCGCCTCGACGGTGCCCTTCGGCCCGAAGGATTCGCCCGTGAGGTACACGGTGAACACGAACGTGGTCACGACCGCGTTGAAGGCGGCCGAACCCCAGTCCCACAGGCCCCAGGCGAGGATCCGGCCCTTGCGCGCTCCGGCCTCGGAGACGGCCTCCACGTGGTCGGTCGTCACGCCGATGGTCGCGGCCGCACCGTCGGCGGGCGTCAGGGGCGAGGGCGGGAAGTTGCGGGGTGCATCGGCGGGGGGCTCGGGGGGAAGCGTCATTCGAGCAGTCTCATTCGGTCGGGTGAACGGCCGGTGACGGATGCCGCGGCACGGCGCCCGCCGACCGGTGCCGCACGCTGGGGCGGGCGTCTGATCGTCGGCGATCTGCACGAACACTACTCCGCGCGGCGGCCCGTGGTCTGGTGCCGGGGCGCGACAGATGGGAGACTCGACGAATGCTCGACACCGATCGCCGGCAGAGCCCGCTCGCGTCGCGCCGCCGCCGTCGCGGTCTCGCGCTCGTCACGGCTGCGCTGACGCTCCTCGCCGTATCCGCGGCGGGGCTGTTCGCCGTGTCCCCCGCGAGCGCCGACCCCGAGATGACCTACCTGGCGGTGCCCTCCGGCCGGTACCCGATCGACGTCGATGCGACGCCCGACGGCACCCACGTGTTCGTCATCTCACGTGGAGACGGCGGAGTCGCCGACCTGCGCGTCTACGACACGACGGACTTCACCCAGGTCGGCGCCGTGACCTTCGGACCCGGCACCGACTTCAACCCGACCTCCGTGCAGGTCTCGCCCGACGGCACGCAGGTGTGGGTCGCGTTCTACAACCCCGGGCAGATCCTCGTCTACCCCGCCGCGGACCTCGAGGCGGGCGGCACGCCCGCGCCCACCGTGATCACCGCCGGGGGAGGCTTCGTCGATCTCGAGGCCGACACGTCTGGCACCTACGTCTACGCGGCGACCCTGTTCAACCCGCAGTACCAGTTCTCGACCGCCGACCCCTCGGCGGTTCCGCGCACCATCAACGTGCCCAACGGGTCCAGAGGCGTCTCGGTGCGCACCGACGACACGCAGGCGTACTTCACCTCGTTCGCAGCCGCCCCCGCCGGCGGCGTGCAGGCGGTCGACATCGCCGGCGACGGCTCGATCTCGCTCGGCACGCTCACGCCGACCGGCGACTTGCCGTGGGACACCGCCTACGTCGAGAACGTCGATCGGGTACTGAGCTCGAACTCCAGCACGCCGACCTCGGTCTCGGCGTTCACGCCCGGCTCGGCCGACCCGGTCGTGACCGATCCCGTCGACTGCGGTCCGCGCCTGCTCGACTCGACCCCGAACGGCGACCGCGTCTACATCGCCTGCCTCACCGGCGGCATCGTCGCGATCGACTACTCGACCGGCACGCCGGCCGGGTCGAGGGTCGACATCGGCGCGAACGTCGAGTCGGTCGACGCGTACAGCCCGACCGGTGCCGACGCCGATCGCGTGTACGCCACGAGCGGCGGCACCGACGAACTGCTCGTCTTCACGAAGCCGACGATCACGGGCAGCGGCGATCTGACCATCGCCGAGGGCACGCCGGCCACGTTCACCGCCACGGCCGCCGACTTCTGGCAGCAGATCCGCTGGCAGTCGAGCAGCGACGAAGGCACCACCTGGGCGGATTTCGCGGGCGAGACGGGCGAGTCGCTCACCGTCGACGGAACGCTCGCGAACTCGGGCCTGCTCGTGCGCCTCGTCGCCACGAGCGCGCTCTTCGACCCCGTGATCGGCGACCCGATGCTCCTGACGGTCACGCCCGCGCCGACTCCGCCGCCCACCACGCCCGCGACCCCGGCACCGTGCGCACCCGGCTCGACCACGTGCCTGCCCGCGACGGGCATCGACGCCGCCGGGGCGCTCGGCCTCGCCGGCGCCCTCGTGGCGGGCTCGCTCGTGCTGTTCGGCGCGCTCGCGGTGAGTCGTCGACGGACCGACCGCGCCTGACGGATCAGTTCACGACGGCGAGGTCTGAGGCCTGCATCGGCGTGCTCACGAACGTGAGGCTGTCGTCGGTGACCACGACGACCGACGGCACGCCCGTTCCCGGATCCTCGGGGCCGCTGTGGGTTCCGGGCACGGGGTCGTCGGTCAGCACGTAGCCCTCGGCCGCGAGCGCCGCCGGCCACTCGGACGTCGCGACGTCGATGCCCGTGAGCTGCACGACCGTGAAGTTGGCGTCCGACGACGGCCTGCCCCACTTGCACGCGAGCCCGCCGGCGGCCATCAGGTCGTCGGCGATCGGGTAGAAGGTCGACTGGCCCACGTCGACGAGTTCGAGGCCGTCGGCCTGCAGTTGTGCGATGGCCTCGTCGGTGAGCACGTCGTCGCAGGCCACGGCGGGCGGTCCAGGCGTCGGCTCCGCGATCGGCGTCGCGGTGGCCGGCGTCGCCGACGGCGAGGCCGCGTCGGTCGAGGGCGGCGTGCTTGCGGACGGGCCGCCGCTGCATCCGGTCAGGGCCGCGCCGCCGGAGAGCAGCAGGGCGACGAGCAGGGTGCGGCGCACGGTCGGCATCGGTCGGCTGGCGGTCGTCATGAGCGGCAGTGTAGACGCCGACGCCCGCCCACGGAACAGGGCTTGCACTGGTGCGCCGGCCGTGCTCCGGGCGCCGGGCGGGCCCGAGCGGGCGCGCCGACGCACCGCGCCCGCCCGCGGCATCCGTCACCAGATCACGGCGACGAGTTCGCCGAAGAGCGCCTCGGCGTCGCACTCGAGCCGCTGCCGTGTGAACCAATCGCAGACGTTCACGCAGTCGCGGTGCAGCAGGTCGAGTCCCTGCGGATTCGACACCAGGTCGACGACCTGCGGCAGGTCGATCGCGACGACGCGACCGTGGTGCACGAGCAGGTTGTACGGCGAGAGGTCGCCGTGCGCGAGGCCGTTGGCGGCCAGCACGTGCATGAACTCCACGACCTGGTGGAACAGGTCGCGCAGTTCGTCGGGTGTCGCCCGCACCTGCGCGAGGCGCGGGGCGGCCACCCGGCCGTCGCCGACGAACTCCATGAGCACCTCCGTTCCGGCGACCTGCACCGGGTACGGCACGGCCGCGCCGAGCTCGGTGAGGCGGCACAGGGCCTCGAACTCGGCGCTCGCCCACTGCACGCGGGCGACCGAGCGGCCGAAGGAGGTACCGCGCGCGACGGCGCGCACATCGCGCGTGCGCCGGAGCCCGCGCCCCTCGGTGTAGATCGTGGAGCGGTGGAAGTCGGAGTGCTCGCTCGAGCGGTAGCGCTTGGCGGCCAGCACCACCCGGTTGCCCGCGACCTCGGGCGGGGCATCCGGGATCGCGCGCTCGATGAGGAACACGTCGCCCTCCTTGCCGGTCTTCACGACGCCGAGTTCGGTGTCGATCGCCGCGGCGGACGTGACGAGCCAGTCGGGGCGAGGCCTAGGGCCGCGCTCGCTGGGGGTGGTCGCCGGCCAGGTCGACCAGCGTTGGTCATCGCCCGGTTCCGTGGTCTGGAAGGCGAGGTCGGTCGTCGAGGGAAGGGCGGATGCCGCGGCGGAACGCGCAGCGGAGGTGTCGTCGAGAGACGAGAGGAAGGTCACGGTGGTTCTCCGAATGAGATGGAGGCCACCGGGTGCCCGGCCGAACGGCTACAGGCTGGAGGCCTCGCAGGAAAGGGGGTCTGCGAAACGCGCGACAGAGGCGTCGGTCATGGTTCGCTCCTTTCACTCGGAGAGGCGGATGCCGCGTGGTGCGGCTTGCGAAACGATACGCGCCTGCCCCGGACCTGTCCAGTGAAGACGCCACGCTCGTTCAGGAAGGCTGCTCTAGGGTGGTCGAACCGCGAGCACCGGGCCTGGCCTCCGCAGCCCGGCGCGAGCCCGCCCAGACTCTGATCGGACAGCATGACCCGCCCCTCACGTCGCCGGCCCGCGTCGGCCGTCGCGCTGCTCGGCGCAGCGGTCGCGGGCCTGGTCGTGCTGGCGTGTTCGGCGGGGTGCACAGGCGTGATCCCGATGCCGTCTGCAGAGCCGAGCCACCGCGCCGACGCCTCGCCGACGCCGTCGACTCCGCCGATCCCGACGCCGACGGCGTCGACGGGCCCACCGGCGGGCCGCTCAGCGGGTTCGCAGGCTCCCTTCCACCTGGAGGTCGGCCAGTGCGTCGACGTGCGCAAGGACCGCCGGACCGGACCCGAGTCGATCGTCCCGTGCGACGTGGAGCACGACGACGAGGCGTTCGACACGTTCGCGCTCGACGGAGGGGCGTATCCGGGGGAGGTCGAGCTCGAGACCACGGCGACCGATGGGTGCCGGGCACGATTCGGCGGGTTCATCGGGGTGCCGTACTCCGAATCCGTCTACGAGACGTACGCGGTGTTCCCGACGGCGGCGACCTGGGCGTCGGGCGATCGCAAGGTCACCTGCGTCGTCTGGTACCCCGCGGACTCGGTCGTCGGCTCGCTCGCGGGCGCCGGCTCGTAGGGCGCCTCCCGGCGGGGCGGATCCCGCGACGCACAGGCCCCGCCCTTCCGCACCGGTGCCTCGGTGTGGTTGAGTGCCCTATGACCGCGGATCAGGGCGCGCAGGCACCGTTCAACTTCCGTCTC
Organism: Agromyces aureus; assembly: GCF_001660485.1. Lineage (GTDB taxonomy): Bacteria > Actinomycetota > Actinomycetes > Actinomycetales > Microbacteriaceae > Agromyces > Agromyces aureus. The sequence continues at coordinate 4,230,247 of NZ_CP013979.1, read as the reverse complement.
GCGATCCTCCTCGCGATGGCGATGTTCGTGCTCGTCGTCGACACGTCGCTCATGAACGTGTCGATCTCGGCGGTCGTCCGCGACCTCGACACCACGGTGAGCGGGGTGCAGGGCGCGATCGCGCTCGAGGCGCTCGTCTCGGCGGCGTTCATCCTCATCGGCGGCAAGACCGGCGACCTCATCGGCCGCAAGCTCGCCTACATCCTCGGCCTGCTCGCCTACGCCGTCGGTGCGCTCGCGATGGTGTTCGCCCAGGACCTGAACGCGATCATCATCTTCTGGGCCGTCATCGGCGGCATCGGCGCCTCGCTGCTGCTGCCCGCGATGCAGTCGCTCATCCACGGCAATTTCGAGGGCGCGCACCAGAAGCGCGTGTACGCGCTGGTCGGCGCCTCCGCCGCCATCGCGGCCGCCGTCGGGCCGCTCCTCGGCGGCTTCATCACCACGTTCCTCTCGTGGCGCGTCGGCTTCGCGCTCGAGGCCGCGATTATCGCCGTCGTGCTCATCGGCATCGGGCTCGTGAAGGACGTGCCGTACCACGGCGAGCGTTCGATCGACCTCGTCGGCGCGGCGCTCTCGATCGTCGGCATGGGCGGCGTCGTGACCGGCATCCTCGTCTGGCAGGAGGGCGGCGGGTACGTCGGCCTCATCATCGGCATCGGCGTGCTCGGCCTCGGCACCCTCGTGTTCTGGTTGCGCAGCCGCAAGCGTCGCGGCAAGCCGACGCTGCTCGACCCGACGCTCTTCGACTCGAAGCCGTTCCGTGCGGGCGCGAGCGGCCAGTTGCTGCAGCAGATCGCGCTCGGCGGCACCATGATCGTGCTGCCGATCTACCTGCAGATGGTCTTCGAGTACAACGCCCTGCAGGCGGGCCTCTCGATCGCGCCGCTGTCGCTCAGCATGTTCGTCGTCGCGCTGCTCGCAGGCCGTGGGTTGAAACGACGGCCGGCCAACATCATCCTCTGGGGGTTCGTGCTCATCGTGGTCGGCGTCGGCCTGATCGTGCCGATCGTGCCGATCGCCGACTCGGGCTGGTACCTCGCGGTGCCCCTCATCATCGCGGGCTGCGGGCTCGGCCTGCTCGTCTCGCAGCTGAACAACTACACGCTCTCGCCGATCTCGGACGAACGGGTGAGCGAGGCGGCCGGCGTGAACTCGGCCGCGGGCTCGTTCGGCCTCTCGTTCGGCCTCGCGTTCGCCGGCGCGATCATGCTCGCGACGCTCGCCTACACCTTCACCGCGAGCGCCGAGGCGAGCACCGTGCTGAGCCCGGAACAGCAGCAGCAGGTCTCGGCGGTGCTCGAGGAGGACGCCGAGATCATGACGAACACCGGGCTCGAGGCCCTCCTCGCCGACGAGACCCCCGAGGTGCAGGACGAGGTGCTGCGCATCAACGCCGACTCGCGCTTCATCGCCCTGCAGGTCGCGCTGCTGGTGCCGATCCTCGCGGGCGTGCTCGGCATCCTGAACGGATTCCGGATGCGCCGGCTGCCCGACCCGGCGCCGAACGCGTCGGCCGAGGGGTCGATGCTCGGCTGAGCCGCCGGGAGTCGTCGCGACGCAGCGAAGCGGACGCTCACCGCACCGCCTATGTGAGCACGAAGTACGCGAGCGCCGCGAGCCCGACCACGACGATGACGACGCGGTAGGCCGTCTGCGGGATGTACCGGCCGTAGCGTCCGCCGAGCGACCCGCCGATGAACGAGCCGATCGCGATCGCGGCGGCGGCCGGCCACGCCACGTCGGTGGCCAGGACGAAGACGATCGCCGCGGCGAGGTTCGCGACGGCGGCCATGGCGTTCTTGTAGGCGTTCGCCCGTGAGAGCGCTCCGGTCATCGTGATCGAGAGCAGGGCGAGCAGCAGCACGCCCTGGGCGGCACCGAAGTAGCCGCCGTAGATCGCGGTGAGGCCCGCGACGGCGATCGTGGCGACCGGATGGTCGTGGTGCTCTGCTCCGCCGTGCAGCCGCGCGGTCCACCGCTTGATCCACGGCCCGAAGATCACGAGCAGCAGCGCCAGCACGATGAGGGCGGGCACGATCGCGTCGAACGCCTCGCTCGGCAGCTGCAGCAGCAGCACGGCGCCCGTCACGCCGCCTGCGGCCGAGAAGCAGAGGATGAACCCGAGCCGCCGCCACTCGCCGCGGAACTCCGCGCGGTTCGCGTAGGTCGCGGCGAGCGAGGCGGGCAGCACGCCGACGTTGTTCGTGACGTTCGCGAGCACGGGCGGGTAGCCGAACGCGATCAGCAGGGGGAACGTCACCAACGAGCCGGATCCGACGACCGCGTTGATCGACCCGGCGACGACCCCGCCGAGCATGAGCAGCACGAACTCGAGCGGGTTCACGTGGTGCTCGGTTCGTCGGGCGGCATCCGTCGATCCAATCACGCGATGAACGGGCCGGATGCCGCGTGGGACCCGCGGCGACCCGGGCTCGCGTCGCGCGGCGGGTCGGCGAACGCGCCGTCTCGTCGAACGCGCCGTCTCGTCGAGCGCGCTGGGATCAGCCGAGGTCGATCGCGCCGAACGCCGCCTCGTCGAGGGTGCCGGCCGGCGCCGCCGACTGCTGGTAGCGGCTGCGCACGGCGAGGGCCGAGACATCCGGCCGTCGGAACAGGTGAACGGCCACCGTGCGGTACTCGGCCAGTCGGCCGTCGGGCACGCGGCTCTCGCGAAGGGACTCGCCCGACACGAGGGCCGCGGCCATGGCCGTCCAGTACACGCCGATGCCGCGGAACGAACGGGCGGGCCGTTGGGGTTCGGCATCCGTGAGCAGGACGTCGTTCGTGCTGCTGGCGCACGCGATCGCGAGGCGCCGGCCGAGTTCGGAGTATTCGGCGAACCCGTCGGCGAGGGCCTCGTAGTGCAGCCATCCGGCGGCCCGCACGACGCTGCGGAGCTCGCGTCCGGCACCCGTCACGGCGCTGAACGGCACGTCGAGGGCCGCGGTGATGATCTGGTCGAGCGAGCGGGAGTCGCCGTCGTACTGGATGAACCGGCCGATGTAGCCGCGTTCGCCGCCGAGGGTCGGCGCCGCGGTGCGGGCCTCCTCGACCTGGCTGCGGATGAGGTCGAGGTTGTCGTCGGCCTGCTCGAGCAGCGCCGCGGAGAGGGCGAAGAGCCGGTCGACCTCGCGCGGCAGCTGCCTCGCGGACTTGTAGCGGAAGTCGTGCTCGAGCTCCGACCAGGTGTCGGAGAGGGCGGTGCGCAGCTGCACCTCGAGCTGCGTGCCCGCGGCCGGGTCGCCGTCGACGTCGGCCTCCTGGCCCGGCTCCGGCACGCGACCGACGAACTGCACCGAGCGGTAGCCGAACGCATCGAGCGGCAGCAGCGCCGACTTGTCGATCCAGGAGTCGTCGTCGACGATGAGCGCCTCGCGCACGACCTGCTCCATGCCGGGCAGGTCACCCTCGAAGTTCGCGACGACGCGGACTCCGAGGATGTCGAGCACCTCGCGGTCGGGCGCCCGGCGCACCTTGCGCTCGAACGACTCGCGCGACTTGACGCGGGCCGCGACATGGAAGTACTTGAATCCCGCGGCGTCGAGGCGCCGCGCGATATCGGCCTCGATCTGGCCGCGCTGCTTGCGGAATCGCCGCAGCTCGCGGTCGTACCGGGCGAGTTCTGCGGCGACGAGGCGTTCGTCGTGCTCGCGCGCATCCATGCTCGGCAGAGTACTGCCTCGGTGCGACGCGAGCGGGGCGCCGCTGCCGCTCCGACCGGAATGCTGAACGCCCGCTGTGAGTTGAGTCGAGTGTGCTCAAGTTTGAGATCTTCGACTTGACACGCCAAAACGGCCCTGCAAAGCTTGAGTCATCGGGACTCAAGTCTCGAACGAAGAACTTCGGTTGCCGGCCGCGAAGGCCGAATCGACAGCCGACGGGTGCTCGCGGCATCCGCCCGCGAACCGCCTCAGGCAGAAGGAGAGACACACATGTCACGTGCAGTAGGAATCGACCTCGGAACCACCAACTCGGTCGTGAGCGTGCTCGAAGGTGGCGAGCCCACCGTCATCGCGAACGCCGAGGGCTTCCGCACCACCCCCTCGGTGGTCGCCTTCACCAAGGACGGCGAGGTGCTCGTCGGCGAGACCGCCAAGCGCCAGGCCGTCACCAACGTCGACCGCACCATCGCGTCGGTCAAGCGCCACGTCGGCACCGACTGGAAGACCGACGAGATCGACGGCAAGAAGTACACGCCGCAAGAGATCTCGGCGCGCATCCTGCAGAAGCTGAAGCGCGACGCCGAGCAGTACCTCGGCGACACGGTCACCGACGCCGTCATCACCGTTCCCGCGTACTTCAACGACGCCGAGCGCCAGGCCACCAAGGAGGCCGGCGAGATCGCGGGCCTCAACGTGCTGCGCATCATCAACGAGCCCACCGCCGCCGCACTCGCGTACGGCCTCGACAAGGGCAAGGAGGACGAGCTCATCCTCGTCTTCGACCTCGGTGGCGGCACGTTCGACGTCTCGCTGCTCGAAGTGGGCAAGGACGACGACTTCTCCACCATCCAGGTGCGCTCGACGGCCGGCGACAACCGCCTCGGCGGCGACGACTGGGACCAGCGCATCGTCGAGTGGCTCATCAAGCGCTTCAAGGAGTCGACGGGCGTCGACGTCTCGAACGACAAGATCGCCAAGCAGCGCCTCAAGGAGGCCGCCGAGCAGGCCAAGAAGGAGCTCAGCTCCTCGATGAGCACGAGCATCCAGCTGCCCTACCTCTCGCTCACCGAGAACGGCCCCGCCAACCTCGACGAGACCCTCACGCGTGCGCAGTTCGAGAACATGACCAGCGATCTGCTCGACCGCACGAAGAAGCCCTTCGAAGACGTCATCCGCGAGGCCGGCGTCAAGCTCGCCGACATCGCGCACGTCGTGCTCGTCGGCGGCTCGACCCGCATGCCCGCCGTCTCCGAACTGGTGAAGAAGGAGACCGGCCAGGAGCCCAACAAGGGCGTCAACCCCGATGAGGTCGTCGCCGTCGGCGCCGCGCTCCAGGCCGGCGTGCTGAAGGGCGAGCGCAAGGATGTGCTGCTCATCGACGTCACCCCCCTGAGCCTCGGCATCGAGACCAAGGGCGGCATCATGACCAAGCTCATCGAGCGCAACACGGCGATCCCGACCAAGCGCAGCGAGACCTTCACGACCGCCGACGACAACCAGCCGTCGGTCGCGATCCAGGTCTTCCAGGGCGAGCGCGAGTTCACCCGCGACAACAAGCCGCTCGGCACCTTCGAGCTGACCGGAATCGCCCCGGCCCCCCGCGGCATCCCGCAGGTCGAGGTCACCTTCGACATCGACGCCAACGGCATCGTGCACGTGTCCGCCAAGGACAAGGGCACGGGCAAGGAGCAGTCGATGACGATCTCGGGCGGCTCGAGCCTCCCGAAGGACGACATCGAGCGCATGGTGCGCGAGGCCGAGGAGCACGCGGCAGAAGACAAGAAGCGCCGCGAGTTCGCCGAGACCCGCAACTCCGCCGAGCAGCTCGCCTACTCGACCGAGAAGCTCATCAAGGACAACGACGACAAGCTCCCGGCCGACGTCAAGTCCGAGGTGCAGGGCGACGTCGACGCGCTGAAGTCGGCCCTCGCCGGCGACGACGACGAGGCCGTGAAGTCGGCCTTCGAGAAGCTGTCGCAGTCGCAGGGCAAGCTCGGCGAGGCCATCTACGCGCAGTCGCAGGCACCGGATGCCTCGGCCGCCGGTGGCGCTCCCGCCGACGGTGAGCCGCAGGCCGACGCGTCCGACGAAGACGTGGTCGACGCCGAGGTCATCGACGACGAAGACGACAAGAAGTAGGCCCGAGCATGGCTGACGAGAACGAGAACCCCCAGGTTCCCGAGCCCGACGCCACCGACGGGGTGACGGATGCCGAGGCATCCGTCACCCCCGAGGAGCTCATCGACGGGGTCGAGGCCGACGAGCGCGAACTCACGGTGGAGGACATCCTGAACGCCGCGAACGCCGAGGTCGATGACCCGAGCGACGAGCACCTGGCCGACCTCAAGCGCGTCACGGCCGAGTACGCCAACTACCGTCGGCGCACCGAGGCCAACCGCGAGCTCGAGAAGGAGCGCGCGATCGGCGCGACCGTCTCGGTGCTGCTGCCCGTGCTCGACGACCTCGACCGTGCCGAGAAGCACGGAGACCTCGAGGGCGAGTCGGCGTTCGCCACGATCGCGGCGAAGCTGCGCGCGTCGGTCGAGCGCCTCGGCCTCGCCAAGTTCGGCGAACCTGGCGACGTGTTCGACCCGCAGAAGCACGAGGCGATCTTCCAGCAGCCCTCGCCCGACGTCGAGGTCGACACGGTCGCCGACGTCGTCGAGACGGGCTACACGCTCGGCGGCACGCAGCTCCGTGCTGCGAAGGTCGTCGTCACGACGCCCGCGTAACCCCCTTCGCCGGTCGAGGAGCGTCCAGCTCCTCGACCGGCGTACCCTTTCCAGCAGACTTCGAGAGACGAGGTGTCGATGGCCAGCCAGGACTGGTTCGACAAGGACTTCTACAAGGTGCTCGGCGTCTCGAAAGACGTGAGCGAAGCCGATCTGAAGAAGACGTACCGCAAGCTCGCGCGCAAGTACCACCCCGACTCCAACGCGGGTGACGCCACGGCCGAGGCGAAGTTCAAGGAGATCAGCGAGGCGCACTCGGTGCTCTCCGACCCCGAGCAGCGCAAGGAGTACGACGCCGTCCGAGCCATGGGCTCCGGCGCGCGATTCACGGCGCCCGGTGCGGGCGGCGGCAACGGCGGCTTCGACGACGTCTTCGGCGGCATGTTCGGTGGCGGCGCAGGCGCCGGCCGCGGCAGCCGCCAGCAGTACTCCCAGGGCGGCGACTACGACGACCTGCTCAGCGGACTGTTCGGCAACGGGCGGTTCGGTCAGTCCACCGGCGGGTTCCGCGGCGCGGGCGGTCCGAGCAAGGGGCGCGACGTCACGGCGACGACCACGCTCGACTTCGTCACCGCGACCAAGGGCGACCAGATCACGCTGCAGACCGGCGAGGGGCGCAACATCACCGTGCGCATCCCCGCGGGTGTCGCCGACGGCCAGAAGATCCGCGTGGCGGGCAAGGGTCAGCCCTCGCCCGACGGCGGCGCACCCGGCGACCTCGTGCTCACGGTCACCGTGCGCAAGCACCCCGTGTTCGAGCGCGACGGCCTCAACCTGCGCGTGACCGTTCCGGTGACCTTCGCCGAGGCCGCGCTCGGCGCGACCATCCAGGTGCCGACGCTCGGGGGCGACCCCGTGAAGCTCCGCGTCGCGCCCGGCACCCCCAGCGGACGCGTGCTGCGCGTCAAGGGTCGCGGCGTCGAGACGAAGAAGGCCACGGGCGACCTGCTCGCGGTCGTGCAGGTCGTCGTGCCGTCCCACCTCTCGAAGGACGCCCAGCAGAAGCTCGAGGAGTTCGCCGCCGAGCTGCCCGACGAGAACCCGCGCGACGACCTGATCGCCAGGGCGCGGGGCTAGCCGGGCATGAGCGTCGACGAGACCAGTCCCATCTTCGTCATCTCGGTGGCGGCGGAGCTGGCCGGCATGCACCCGCAGACCCTGCGGCAGTACGACCGGCTCGGCCTCGTCTCGCCGACCCGCACGTCGGGCGGCTCGCGCCGCTACTCGATGCGCAACGTCATGCAGTTGCGCGAGATCGCCCAGCTCTCGAGCGAGGGCGTCAGCCTCGAGGGCATCCGCCGCGTGCTCGGCCTCGAAGACGAGGTGACCACGCTGCGCGCACGCGTGCACGAACTCGAGGCCATGCTCGCCGACGAGATGTTGAATCGTCCGGGCCGGCGCGTGTTCGCGGCCGGCTCGCACGGCGAGGTCATCTCGATGCGCGCGGGTACGCGCGTGCGACGCGAGACGGCCATGGTCGTCTGGCGCCCGCTCGACCGCGACTGACTACGCCGCGCCCGAGGCGCGCCCGGGTCAGCGGCCCCAGGCCTCCGCGGGGGCCTCGATGACCTCGTAGGGTCGCGAGCTCCAGTGCGTGCCGTACCCGTAGTGGCTCGACGCCCACGGCGAGGCCCAGATGGCCTGCGCGGTGGCATCCGCCGAGTCGCCGCGCTGGAGCGCCGCATCGACCGCGGGGTAGCGGCCCGACTTGATGTTCTGGGCCGCGTAGAAGGCCGCCTCGACGAGGTCGACGTAGCTGCCGAGACCCGATCCGCCGCCGGAGCCCTGCCCGTTGTTCAACGGGTTGTTGCGGTTCCACCAGTTGTCGGCGCCGTTCTCCTGACGGGTCCAGCGCATCATGAAGGTGATGTTCTCTTCGGTGACGGGCCAGTCCCCGTCGATGAGCACGAGCTTCGCCCAGTCGACGTTGGTGCCGCCCGCGACGAGGGTCTGCGGTCCGGTCGACGCGGTGTACGACTCGTGCGAGACCTGCTGCGCCGTGACGCCGTCGGCGATCTCGACGGTCTGCCCAGCAGTGACGGTGTCGGCGTCGGCGGCCAGCACGGGCGACGGCGGGGCGACGGGCACGAGCGAGAGGGTACCGACGATGCCGATGACGGCGAGCGTCGCGAAGCCGGCGAGCGGGCGGATGCCGCGGGGCCGACGCCTCGGGGTTCGCCTGACGCGCAGCCCGGCCTCCTGCCGTGCCGCCGCTCGTTCCCCGATCGACTGTGCGTTCCCCATGCGGGCCCGAGAGTAGCAAACGAGCCTGCGTTCCGCACTCAGGATGGCGCCCCGCGTAGCCTTGGCGGGTGAGATTGGACTTCGAACTGCTGCGCCGCGACCCCGATGTCGAGGGGCTCGGCCTCGAGGCGTCCGACGCCGCCGATCGGCTGATCCTCGACGAGGCGGCCGAGGCCGTCGCGTCGGCCGGCCCGGGCGGGGTGCTCGTGCTCGACGATGCCTACGGCGCGCTCGCGCTGGGCGCGACGGCGCTGGGTGCGACGGGCGTCCGGGTGCATCAGGACCTCGCGACGGGCGAGCGCGCGCTCGCGCGCAACGCCGGCCGGCTCGGCTTCACGGGCGAGCTGGTGCCGCTGTCGATCCCGCTCGCGCCCGGGCTCCTCGGGCACGCGCGGGTCGTGCTCATGCGGTTGCCGCGCTCGCTCGACCGGCTCGACGAGCTCGCCGGCCTCGTGGCCGGGCACGCGGCATCCGACGTTCGGATCTTCGCCGGCGGACGCCTGAAGCACATGACGCTCGCGATGAACGAGGTGCTCGGCGCGTGGTTCGGCCGTGTCGACGTGTCGCACGCGCGCCAGAAGTCGCGCGTGCTCATCGCGAGCGAACCTCGTGCGCACCGGCAGCCCGCCGCACCGGCCTGGCCGCGCGTGCAGCACGACGCCGCGCTCGACCTCGAGGTCGCCGCGCACGGCGGCGTGTTCGCGGGCAGCTCGGTCGACATCGGCACGCGCCTGCTGCTCGCCGCGCTCCACGACGGGGAGGCGGTTCCGGATGCCGCGACCGCCGTCGACCTCGCGTGCGGCACGGGCGTGGTCGCCGCGTGGCTGGCGCGTGCCAGGCCCGGGCTCGCGGTGACGGCGACCGACCGCTCGGCGTCGGCCGCGGCATCCGCTCGTGCGACCGCTGCGGCGAACGGCGTGGCCGACCGGGTGACCGTGACGCAGGCCGACGGGCTCGAGCTGCTGCCCGCGGCGAGCGAGCGGCTGATCGTGCTGAACCCGCCGTTCCACTCCGACGCCGCGCTGCACACGGGCATCGCCGAGCACCTGTTCGCCGACGCCGCCCGCGTGCTCGCGCCGGGCGGCGAGCTGTGGTGCGTCTGGAACTCGCCCCTGCGCTACCGGCCCGCGCTCGAGCGCATCGTGGGCCCGACCCGGCAGATCGCCCGTGACCCGAAGTTCACCGTCACGGCCTCGCGCCGCGCGGGCTGAATCCCGCGGCCGCGCGGGCTGAATGCCGTGGGCCGCGCCGGCTCCGAGCCCGAATCGGCAGACCGGCCGCTGTCAACCGCATGACGGCGGCTCCGCCGGTGGAGTAGACACGGGGCATGACGCAGGCGAGCCGATGGCTGGACGGGTACCTCCGCGCCTGGCGGTCCAAGGCGCCCGACGATGTGCGGGCGCTCTTCACGGACGACGCCGAGTACTGGTTCCGCCCCGACGACCCCGACCCGGTGCGCGGCATCGACGCGATCATCGAGATGTGGATCGAGGACGAGCCCGCGGAGCCCGTGTTCGAGCTCGAGGTCCTGATCGAGGATGAGCGCCTCGGCATGATCAAGGGGCACGTGGACTACCCGGGACACGAGTTCTACTGGAACCTCTGGGAGGTGCACTTCGCCCCCGACGGCCGGGCGGTGCGGTTCGTCGAATGGTTCATGACGCCGAGGGCTGCAGAAACCGCTGACGGCGGCAGCCCGACCTGAGTCCCGCTGCCCGGTCGTCGCGACCTGAGCCGGGCGACCGACGTCCACTCGCGTCATCCGCCCGGTCGTGTCAGTCTTGATGCGTGATCTCCACGCTCGAAGAACTCGACCTCGACACCACCACGCGTGTCGCGGCCGAGGTGCCGTGGCAGACCGTCGTGTGGGACGACCCCGTCAACCTCATGACGTACGTGAGCTACGTGTTCCGCAGCTACTTCGGCTTCGCGCGCGACGAGGCCGAACGCCTCATGCTCTGCGTGCACAACGACGGCAGGGCGATCGTCGCGACCGGCAACCGGGAGGCGATGGAACGCCACGTGCAGGCCATGCACGGCTACGGCCTGCAGGCGACCGTGTCGAGGGCCGAGCCGTGATCGTCGCCGGGCGCAGCGACGGCGAGGGCGTGCGTCTCGTGCTCGAGACCGAAGAGGCGATGCTGCTGTCCGAGCTCGCCGACCAGGTCGACTCGGTGCTGCTGCTCGGCGAGGTCGACGACCCGGCGCTCGGGCGCCTGCTGCCGAGCGCCTACGCCGACGATCACGCCGCCTCGCAGGAGTTCGAGCGGTACACGCGCGACAGCCTCGTCGACGGCAAGCGCCAGGCGGCCCAGCAGGTGCGCGACGCGACCGCGGCGCACGAGGGCGATGGCGTCGTGCAGATCGAGCTCGACGAGTCGGAGGCGTGGGGGTGGCTCACCTTCCTCACCGACCTGCGGCTCATCCTCGCCGAGCGGGTCGGCGTCATCGAGGAGGGCGACACCGACGCCGACGAGACCCGCGACGACTACCTGCGCGCCGCCTACGAGTGGGCGGGCTTCGTGCAGGGGTCGATGCTCGAGGTGCTCGACCCGATCTCGTCCTGACCCGAGTTCGCCGGTCGGGGAGCGACGCGCCGCTCGAGCCTTCGACGCGGGCGAGCGGATGCCGCATCCGCACGCCGAGCCTGTGGACTCGTCGGCACGCACGATGCCATGCTGATCTCCGAATCGCCGTGCCGACTCGGATGCACGGGCCTAGGGGTGGGAGCGCACGTGTCGGGAACAACGTCGACGAAGCAGCGATCGAAGCGTGAAGCGGTGTCGATCAGGCAGATCCTCAAGACCCCCGGCGCGAACGTGGAGTCGGTGGAGTCGGCGGCACTGCTCGTCGGCAGCGTGTTCTTCGTGCTCGGCGGGGTCGTCGGCCTGTTCCTCTTCTGGGGGCAGGACCTCCCGATCGCGGGTCGCGGTTCACTCGGCGCGTTCGCGGCCATCGGCGGTGCGATCGCCGCGATCGCCGCGTTCGTGTTCGGCCGGTACGTCGCCGACCGCACCCCGAACCCGGCGCTTCGCAACGAGATCGGCGAGGGCCTCGACGTGCCCGACGCGAAGCTGCACTGGTTCGACGTGGCCGCGCTGGCGATCGCGCACGGCGTCATCGCCCTGCTCGGCTGGCTCGCGCTCTCGACGGTGCTCGAGCTCTGCTTCCAGGATGCCGTCGTGTTCCCGCTGCCCGCCGCGGCGCTCGCGGGCGTCACGCTCGCCCTCTCGGCGTACGTGAGCTTCCTGTCGTCCGTGCGCATGACGCCGATGCTGCTCTCGCTGGTGCTCGCCGTGTTCCTCGTGGTGGGTGTGCTCGCGAGCATGCTCTCGGCGGGCGACAAGCACTGGTGGGAGGAGAACCTCTCGGCGCTCGGCATGACCGACGACGTCTCGGCGATGGCCTTCAACGTCACGCTCATCGTCGCGGGCGCGATCGTCACGATCGTGGCGCGGTACGCGACGGCGGCCCTGCCGGCATCCGACCCGGTCGATCGCAAGGGTCGCGACACGGTTCGTCTGCTGCTGATCCTCGTCGGCATCTTCCTCGCCTGCGTCGGCATCTTCAAGGTCGACGAGTTCTTCTGGGTGCACAACTCGGTCGCGACCGGCATGGCGATCTGCTTCGCGATCATCGTGGTGCGGTTGCCGCGCCTGATCCGCACGATTCCGCGCGTGTTCGTGCTGCTCGGCTTCGCATACCTCGCGGTGATCGCGGTCGTCGCGGTGTTCTTCGCGACCGGGTACTACAACCTCACAGCCGTCGAGCTCGTGGCGGCCTGCCTGATCTTCAGCTGGATCATCGTGTTCCTCCGCACGGCGGGCGGTTCGAGCGACGCCGAGGCGGAGGTCGCGGCTCAGCCGGTCGAGTGACGAACGTCGACATGACGAGAGGGCCGGATGCGTGGCATCCGGCCCTCTCGGGTTCGTGCGGTACGACCGCTCGAGGTCAGCTCTTGGCGAGCGCCTTCGACTTCAGGTGCGCGAACTCCTCGGCCGTGATGGCGCCCGAGTCGAGCAGGCCCTTGGCCTTGGCGATCTCGTCTGCGGGGCTCGCCGACGTGCCCGCCGTCTGGCGGATGTAGTCGTCGGCCGCCGCCTGCGCCTGACGGGCGTCACGCTGCGAGCGCTCCGCCATGCCCTGACCGCGGGCGATCAGGTAGACCAGCGCCGTCAGGAACGGCACGAAGATCAGGAAGATGATCCAGACGGCCTTCCACCAGCCGCTCAGCTTGTGATCGCGGAACAGGTCGCCCACGATCGAGAAGAGGATCATCAGATAGGCGATGAAGACGAACACCCACAGGAACCACCAGATGATGCTCCAGAAGTTTGACCAGAAATCCATTGCGTTGTTCCGTTCTCGAGTTTTCCGCGCCCCCCAGGGATCGAGCGCCTGAGCCGAATGTAGCGTCGTTCCGGCGATCTCGTCCAGAGAACGCGCGGCGGTCGGCGGGTTGCGTGCGCGTGATCATAGGGTGACTCGTGGAGGACGAGATGACGGATGCCGCTGCAGAGCACGTGCCCGAAGCGCGCACGAGCGCGTCGCCCGAGGCGAGCCCGACCGCGTCGACCGGCTTCACGCTCGGACATCGACGAGTCATCGCGCTCGCCGCCGCCGTGGTCGCGCTGGGCGGCGTGTGGCTTGCACGCGACGTGCTCGGACCGATCGCGGTCGCGGCCGTCGTGGTGATCATCGCGCACCCCGTGCGCTTCCCGCTCGAACGCCGGGGTTGGCCGAAGTGGCTCGCCACGACCGCGGTCGTCGCGGTGGCCTGGGCGATCCTCGTAGCCCTCGCCGTGCTGCTCGTCGTGGCATCCGCCCAGTTCGTGGCGATCCTGCCCGACTACCTCGACGAGCTCGAGCAGACCGCGGCGTCGCTGATCTCCCTCATCGAGTCGACCGGCGTGACGACGGATGCCACGGCGAGCCTCTCGACGGTGCTCGACCCCGCGCAGCTCGTCGGGTTCGCGGGCGGCCTCGCGAGCGCGCTGCTCGGCCTCGCGACCGCGTTCTTCTTCGTGCTGGCCTACGTGATCTTCATGTCGGCGGATGCGGCGCGCTTCGCGCGGGCCCGCCCGGTGTTCGGCACGGCGGCCGGCGACGTGATCGGCGGCCGCTACTTCTCGGGCGTCCGGCGCTACTACGTGGTCAACGCGAGCTTCGGACTCGTCGTGGCGATCATCGACGGTCTCGTGCTTTGGGGGCTCGGCATCCCCATCCCGCTCGTGTGGGCGATCCTCGCATTCGTGACGAACTTCATCCCGAACATCGGCTTCGTGATCGGGTTGATCCCGCCCGCGGTGCTCGCGCTCGTGATCGGCGGGTGGCCGCTCGCGCTCGTCGTGGTGCTCGTGTACTGCGTCGTCAACGTGACGCTGCAGGTGCTGATCCAGCCGAAGTTCGTGAGCGACGCGGTGTCGCTCAGCCTCACGCTCTCGTTCGTGTCGGTCGTGTTCTGGACCCTCGTGATCGGGCCGATCGGCGCGATCCTCTCGATCCCACTCACGCTGCTCGTTCGCGCGCTCTTCCTCGAGCCCGATGAACGCACGGCGACGCTCAGGCGGCTCTCAGGCGATTTGCCGCCCGCACCCGTAGCGCCGCCCGCCGGGCAGGGATAGTCTGCAGAAACACTGACTGAGGGGGGAACCGATGGCGGATTTCGAATACGGGCCGGTCGATCTGTACCTGATCGGATTCGAAGGTGACCGGCCCGACGGCCGGACGCTCGAGGCGATCGCGGATCTCGTGGACAGCGGGGAGATCCGGCTCCTGGACTTCCTGCTCGTCTCACGCGGCGAAGACGAGGTGACCATCGTCGAGTTCGAGGACTTCGGCGGCCAGATCGAGTTCGACGTCGAGGTTCTCGAGGCCGGTCTGGTCGGAGACGAGGACGTCGACGACCTCGCCGAGCGCATCCCGGTCGGCAGCTCTGCGGCGCTCATCGCCATCGAGCTGGTGTGGGCGAAGAAGCTCGCGTCCCGCTTCGCGGAATCGGGCGCAGAGCTGCTGCAGGTCGAGCGGATCCCCGCGCCGATCGTGAACGAGATCCTCGCCGAGGTCGAAGGAGCGGAATCATGATGGGACGACGGATGGGCCGCCCGGGCCTCATCGGAATGGCGGCGCGCACGGCCGTCGTCGCGGGCACCGCCACGGCGGTGAGCGGCAGCGTCCAGCGCCACCAGCAGGACAAGTACAACCAGCAGCAGCAGGCCGACGCCTACCAGCAGCAACAGCAGCAGGCGCAGATCGACGCCGCCGCGCAGCAGGCTGCGCAGCAGCAGGCCTACCTGGCGCAGCAGCAGGCCCCACCGCCCGCTGCACCGGCGCCGGCCGCGAGTGTCGACATCGTCGCCGAGCTGCAGAAGCTCGCCGCGCTCAAGGAGCAGGGCATCCTCGACGATGCCGAGTTCGCGGCCGCGAAGGCCAGGCTGCTCGCCTGAGTCGCAGACCGCGCAGCGCAGCGCGACGGCGCGCGGAGCGTGAAGCGCCGGCGACCCACTCGGGTTGCCGGCGCTTCGCCGTGTGCGGGGTTCGGGGCGCGCATGTGAGGTTCGGGGGAATGCCGCGCAACCCCTGTCGCAGCATCCGCTCGCGTGCCTAGGGTTGGGCATGGCCATCACGCTGAGGGGTGTCACGACGGTTGTCCCGTCGACCGTGCTCGTGCAGGAGGCGGTGCGCGACGTGTTCGCGGCGCAGCCCGGGTTGAACCGATTGGCGCAGCGCATCGTGACGACGTCGTTCAACGTGTCGGGCATCGAGCGCCGGCATTCCGTGCTCGAAGAGCTGACGCTCGAGCCGCGCGAAGAGACGCCGGTGTTCTTCGATCAGGCCAGCGGCGAGCTGCTCATGCCCGGCACGAAGGCGCGCAACGAGATCTACGCCCGCGAGGCGACGGAACTCTACGTGCGGGCGGGCCGCGAGGCGATCGCCGCGACCCCGGGCGTCGAGGCATCCGACGTCACGCACGTCATCACCGTGTCGTGCACCGGCTTCTACGCCCCCGGCCCCGACTTCATGGTCGCGCGCGAGCTCGCGCTCGACCCCGGCGTCGAGCGCTACCACCTGGGGTTCATGGGCTGCTACGCATCGATTCCCGCACTCCGCCTCGCGCGGCAGCTCTGCCAGGCCGATCCTGCGGCGGTCGTGCTCGTGATCAGCGTCGAACTGTGCACGCTGCACCTGCGCTCGTCGAACGACCCCGACACGATCGTCGCGTCGTCGCTCTTCTCCGACGGCGCCGGGGCGGGCGTGGTCAGCTCGCGCGACCCCGAGCCGGGCGAGCGGGCCCTCGAACTCGACCGGTTCGCCACGCGCATCACGCCCGTCGGCGAGGGCGACATGGCGTGGAACATCGGCGACCACGGGTTCGAGATGGTGCTCTCCAACGCCATCCCCGCGATCATCGACGCGCACATCACGGGAGCCCTCGAACCGCTGTTCGAGCACGACGAGGCGCTCGCCGCATCGCTCGCGAACGACACGTCGAGCGATGCGATCGAGCACTGGGCGATCCATCCCGGCGGCCGGAGCATCCTCGACAAGGTCGAGTCGCGGCTCGCGCTCACCGAGGCGCAGCTCGTGCCGGCCCGCGAGACGCTGCGCGACTTCGGCAACATGTCGAGCGCGACGGTGCTGTTCGTGCTGGCGAACATCCTCGAGTCGGATGCCGCAGACGGTGAGCGGGTCGCGGCGATGGCCTTCGGCCCGGGCCTGACGGTCGAGTCGGCGCTCATGACCGTGCGCGGCTGAGCGCAGGGGCACCGGTGGGCGGGGCGAGCGCAGTGGGGCCGCGCGGCGCCGGCCCGTCGCGAGACGGCTGGCTGTCGCGGCGCGATGAGCAGGTGGCCGAGCTCATGGACGCCGCCGACGCCGATCCTGCGATGCTCGCGAAGACGTACGAGCGGTTCAGGCTCGTCAACGCCGTCGTCTCGGGCGAGCGGGCCGTGTACACCAGATGGCTTCGTCCGCGTCGCTCGGCGGGTCGCGTCGTCCGCGTGCTCGATATCGGCTCCGGCAGCGCAGACCTGCCCCGCCGGCTCCTGCGATGGGCAACGCGCGACCGGCTGCGGCTCGTGGTCACGGCGATCGACCCCGACGCGCGCGCGATGACGTGGGCGGCGGCCAGGCCCTCGACCCCGGGGCTGACGCTCCGTCGTGCCATGAGCGGCGACCTGGTCGCCGAGGGCGAGCGTTTCGACGTGGTGCTCTCGAACCACGTGCTGCACCACCTCGACGGCCGTGAACTCGGGGCGCTCCTGCGCGACAGCGAGTCCTTGCTCGCACCGGGCGGGGTCGCCGTGCACGGCGACATCGAGCGCTCGCGACCGGGGTACGCGGGGTTCTGGCTGGGCACACTGCCGTTCGCCGGCAACCTGCTGGCCGGTTCGTACATCCGGCCCGACGGGCTCACGTCGATCCGTCGCAGTCACACCGCCGCCGAACTCGCTCTCGTGCTGCCGGCCGGGTGGATGGTCCGACGCGCGATCCCGTCGCGCCTCGAGGCCGTCAGGAGAGCGGATGTCTGAAGCCGCCGTCATGCACGACGTCGCCATCGTCGGCGGCGGCCCGGTCGGGCTGCTGCTCGGATGCCTGCTCGCCCAGCGGGGCCGCGACGTCGTCGTGCTCGAGCGGCGCGTCGAGCGGTCGGGCCGCTCGCGCGCGATCGGCATCCACCCGCCGGGGCTGCGCGCCCTCGCGAAGGTCGGGCTCGAGGGCGAGGTGCGCGCGACCGCGGTCGAGATCCGCGAGGGTCGGGTCACGTGCGACGGGCGCATCCTCGGCACCATGTCGTTCGCCCGCGCGGGTTCGGTGTGGTCGCTGCCACAGCTCGAGACCGAGGCGATGCTGCTGCGTCGCCTCGACGAGCTCGCGCCCGGCGCGCTCCTGGCCGGCGTCGCCGTGCACGGACTGCGCGATCTCGGCACGCACGTCGAGGTCGAGGGTGATCGCGCAGGCGAACGGGTCGCGGTGCTCGCCAGGTACGTGGTGGGCGCCGACGGCGTGCGCAGCGGCATCCGGGACCTGCTCGAGATCGGCTGGATGCGGCGGCCGGGCCGAGCGCACTACGTGATGGGCGACACGCGCGACGAGACGGGCGAACCGGCGACTGCGCTGCTGCACTTCGAGCCGGCCGGGGTCGTGGAGTCGTTCCCGCTGCCCGGTGGGCGCCGGCGCTGGGTCGCCTGGGTGCGTCGACCGCCGCACCACCTGCGCGCGTCGCAACTCGCCACCATCGTCGCGTCGCGGGTCGTCGGCGCCCGGTTCGACGCCGACGAGGCGGTCGCGAGCGAGCCCAGCACGTTCGAGGCGCGCCAGCACCTCGCCGAACGCCTGCATCGCGGGCGCGTCGCGCTCGTCGGCGATGCTGCGCACGAGATCAGCCCGATCGGCGGGCAGGGCATGAACCTCGGGTGGCTCGACGCGCTGCGCCTCGACCACGAGCTCGCGAACGCGCTCGTCACCGGCGCACCTTACGAGGCGTTCGAACGCTACGAGCACGAGCGGCGCGGCTCCGCTTCGCGCGCCATTCGGCAGGCGGCCTTCAACATGCGCATGGGCGGCCCGGCGTCGGGCACTCGGCTCGCGGCTCGGAACGCCGCCGTGCGCGCACTGGCCGTGCCGCCGCTGCGGGCGGTGCTCGCTCGCGCCTTCACGATGCGCTGGTTGTGACCGGCGTCTGCCCCGCCGCTCGCGCGGCAGGGCAGGCGTCGCGCTTCACGGTCAGGCGCGCAGCGAGGCGAAGAAGGCCCGCAGGTCGCCGACGAGCACGTCGGGGCGCTCGAGCGCGGCGTAGTGCCCGCCGTCGGGGAACTCGCTCCAGTGCACGATGTTGCTGTTGTCGCGCTCGGCGAACGTGCGGATGGACTTGAAGTCGTCCTGGAAGACCGCGACCCCGGTCGGGGCGGTGTTGATCCGCGGCTCCGCGCCGGAGTTCGCCTCGGCATGGTGGTAGCGCCCGGCGGTCGCCTGGGTGTTCGTGAACCAGTACACCGAGACCTCGGTGACGATCTGCTCGCGGGTGACCAGGCTCGTGCCGTTGCCGAACGAGTTGAACAGCTCGCTCCAGGCCAGTTGGGCGACCGGGGAGTCCGCCATCCCAACCGAGACGGTCTGGGGCCGGCTCGCGTTGATGGCGTTGTAGCCGCCGACCGACTGGAACCACTGCATGTGCTCGAGGGCCGCGTAGTCCTTCGGCTCGAGCTTCTCGAACTCGGCCGGGTCGCCCGAAGGGAAGGAGAAGAGCTGCAGCACGTGCATGCCGAGGTATCCCGGAGGGTCGAGCAGGCCGAGCTCCCTCGAGACCATCGTGCCCGCGTCGCTGCCGTGCGAACCGTAGCGCTCGTAGCCGAGGCGACGCATCAGCGTGTCGAAGGTTCGGGCGACGCGCGCCAGCGTCCAGGTGCCCTCGGCGAGCGGCATGCTGAAGCCGAATCCGGGGATCGACGGCACGACGACCGAGAAGGCGTCCTCGGCCCGGCCGCCGTGGGCGACCGGATCCGTCAGCGGGGCGATCATGTCGAGGAAGTCGACGAACGACCCCGGGTACGCGTGGATGAGCAGCAGCGGGGTCGCGTTCGTCTCCGCCGAGGGCACGTGGATGAAGTGCACCGGCTGACCGTCGATGTCGGTCGTGAAGTGCGGCACGGCGTTCATGCGCTCCTCCTGCGCGCGCCAGTCGAACTCGTGCAGCCAGTAGTCGACCGTCTCGCGGAGGTAGGCGTTCGGGGTGCCGAGCGCCCAGTCGTCGGGGGAGGCGGGCTGTGGAAGGCGGGTGCGAGCGAGGCGCTCGTGGAGGTCGTCGAGATCGGCCTGCGGGATCTCGACACGGAACGGACGGATGTCGGCGGGGCCGGAGCCCTTCATTTCGTTCATACTTCGACGGTAGAACCCATATAGGAACACTTGATTCCTGTAATTCGGGATACTTGGATGCATGTTGGAAACCTCGGCAAGGCTGCTCGCACTGCTCTCCCTCCTGCAGTCCAGGCCGCGTTGGCCGGGGTCAGAGTTGGCCGAACGACTCGGCGTGACCACGCGCACGATCCGCAACGACATCGACCGCCTGCGAGAGCTCGGCTATCCGGTGGACGCCGCCCGCGGACGCGACGGGCACTACACGCTCGCCGCGGGCGCGACCCTGCCGCCGCTGCTGCTCGACGACGAGGAGGCGGTGGCCGTCGCGATCGGCCTCCGCGCGGGCGTCGGGGTGGGCGGCATCGAGGAGAGCAGCGCTCGCGCGCTGACCAAGCTCGAGCAGGTGCTTCCGCATCGCCTCCGCCGTCAGGTGTCGGCCATCCACGACGCGATGTCCCGCGGGCCGGAGAACACCGGCAGCAATGTCGAGGACCCCGAGGTCGATTCCGCGACGCTCGCACACATCGCCTCGGCGATCCGCGACCGGGAGTGGATCCGCTTCGACTACCGGGTCGACACCGATCCGGCGGAGTTCCCGCCCTCGGCGACCGCGGCGCGCGACGGCAGCAAGCTCGTCGAGCCGTACCGGTTGGTGAGCTGGCTGCGCCGCTGGTACCTCGTCGGGCGTGATCCCGGCTCGGAGGCGTGGGGCACGTACCGCGTCGACTGGATCGAGCCGCGCATGCCGACGCGCCGCTCCTTCGAGCCCAGGCCGCTGCCCGGCGGGGACTACACGAGCTTCGTCCTGCGCGAGGTGGCGTCGACGGGCTGGAAGGTGCACGCCCGCATTCCGGTGGCTGCGCCGGCCGCCGAGGTGCTCTCGCGCATCAACGCGACCGTCGGCGTGGTCGAATCCGTGGGCGACGACACCTGCGTGCTCGTCACGGGTGCCGACAGCTACGAGATCATCGCGGTCTACATCGGCATGCTGGGCCTCGACTTCACCGTCACCGAGCCGCCCGAGCTGGTCGAGCACGTCGCCGTGCTCGCCGACCGGTACGGGCGCGCGATTGCGGGCGCGACGGGATGAGTCGCCTCGGCAGAGCCGTTTCGGCATTGCGTCAACGGTCGCCCGACGCTATCGTTGGTTGAACCAACGTTGGCACTACCAACAATGCGAGGAGCCGACCATGACCCGTTCAGCTGACACCACCACAGGGGTCGCCGCGCCCGCCCTCCCCGCCCTCCCCGCCCTCGCGGCCGACGACCGCGCCGAACTCACCGACCTCGTGTCACGGCTCGGCGCCGCGCTCGACGAGCACCGCTTCGACGTGCTCGCCGGACTCTTCACGGCCGACGCGACCGCGCGCACGCCCGGCGGCACGGCCGAGGGGCGCGACGCGGTCGTGGCGCAGGCCACCCGCAACCACGTGGGGTACGAGCGCCTGCACCACGTCATGACGAACGTGCTCGTCGAACCCGCTCACGACGCGGCCGACGGCGTTCGCTCGGCCCGCATCCGGGCCAACCTCACCGCACACTTCGCGCACGCCGACGGCGTACCGGTGCAGGTGCTCGGGGCCGTCTACCGCTTCGGCGCGCAGAAGACGGATGCCGGCTGGCGCTTCACCGAGCTGCAGGTCGCGCCCGTGTGGCGCACGGCCGCCGCATGAACCCGGGTACCGAACCATCCGAATCGGCCATGCGGGAGCAGGCGCACCCGCCCGAGCACCTCACCGGGCTGCCGAGCTGGCTCCTCAGCAGGGCCGCCGGCGTCGGCGCGCGGGTCGTCGGCGGCGCGCTCGCGCTCCACGGCATGCGCAAGCACCACTACGCGGTGCTCCACGCACTGACGGAGTCCGGCTCGGTGAGCCAGGCCGAGCTGGGGCGGCGACTCGGCATCGACCGCAGCGACCTGCACGGCGTGCTCGGCGAGCTCGAGGCATCCGCCCTCGTCAGGCGAACGCCCGACGAACGAGACCGTCGTCGCAACACCGTGACGATCACGAAGGCCGGAGCGGCGGCGCGGGCAGGCCTCGACCTCGCGGTCGACGGTGCGCAACGCACGCTGCTGGCTCGGCTCAGTGCCCAGGAGCAGTCGGAACTGGTCAGGCTCCTGCGCCTCGTGATCGCCTCGCCGGGCGATCGCGCCGAGTGAGCGACCGGCTCAGAGCACCACGCGCGTGAGCGCGAAGACCGGGATCACCCGATCGGTCTTGGCCTGGTAGTTCGCGTAGTCGGGCCAGGCATCGACCGCGCGCGCCCACCACTCCTCGCGTTCGGCGCCCTCGAGCTCGCGGGCCTCGTAGTCGTGCTTCTCGGCGCCGTCCTGCAGTTCGACGTGCGGGTGCGCGAGCAGGTTCCAGTACCAGACCGGATGCTTCGGCGCGCCGCCGAGCGACGCGACCACGGCGTACTCGCCCTCGTGCTCGACGCGCATGAGGGCCGTCTTGCGGAGGTTGCCGCTCTTGGCGCCGATGGTCGTGAGCACGATCACCGGCTTGCCGCGCAGCGTGCTCGCCTCGGCGCCGTCGCTCGCCTCGTAGGCCTCGGCCTGCTTGCGGGCCCAGCCCGCGCTGCTCGGTGCGTAGTCGCCTTCGAGTGGCATGCTTCCTCCGTCGGTCGGTGCTTTCACGCTAGCCGCTGCAGTGCTACGCGCGGGCGAGCTCCAACGAGAACTCGACGAAGCCGTCGGGCTCGACCGACACGAATCCGAGGTTCGGCGCCTCGACGCCGAAGTCGGCGAACGTGATCGGGATGCTGCCCGCGACCTGTCCGGTCGCGCCGTTCAGCACGGCCTGGAGCTCGACCGTCACGCTCCGCGTCACGCCCGCGAGCGTGAGGTCACCGGTCGCCTGGATCGTCTGCACCTCGCCGACGGCGGGTGCGCCGTCGCTCACGACCGCATCGGTCAGCACGAACGTGGCCGTCGGGTTCTCGTCGACGCGCACGGCGTTCTGGCGGAAGTAGTCGTCGCGGTTCGAGCTGTCGGTCTCGATCGAGGCGACGTCGACGGTGATCTCGGCCGATTCGAGGGTCGTGTCGGCGATGGCGAGCGTGCCGGTCACCTGCGCGGTGCGGCCGACGACCGTGACGTCCGTGCCGTTCAGCACCTCGTCGACGCGGTAGCCCGCGAACGAGCCGTCGGTGACCGACCATGAGCCCGTGAGGTCGCCCGCGGCGTCGCCCGAACCGGCATCCGCACTCGGGTTCGGGGTCGCCGTGACCGTCGGCGCGTCGGCGGCCGGGCCGACGATGAGGTCGCGGTAGACGATCGGGCCGGCGATGGCGGCGGTCGCGCCGAGCACCAGCACCCCCGCCACGATCGAGGCGGTGATGATCTTCGTGCGCTTCTGCATGGCGGGCCCCCGGGGGTTCGTCGTGGTTCGTACGTCGTCGTCGTCGTGCTCTGGACACGAGCATGACGCCCGTTCGTATGAGAACGCATTGAATTCGCCAGAAATACGCCCGAGGCGTTCCGGTCGTCGGGGCGATGGGGTAGGGCGCGCCCGGCCCGCGGCATCCGCTCGCCCTTTCGCGACCTGAGCGGATGTCGCAGACTGGCGCCATGAGCGATGATTCCGTCGATCCGGCCGCCGCCGGCGAGCAGGCGACCGAACCGCACCTGCTGGGGCCGGGGCTGCTGCCCACGCCGTTCACGGCCGGCGAGATCCGGGCGGCGAGCGGATCCGGCAAGCGCATCAGGCTGCTGGTCGAGATGCCGGGCGGAGAGCGCTTCGAGCGCGTGAACCGCTTCGTCGACCTCGACGACGAGGGGGCGACGCTCGAGCAGTGGCGACTCGACGCTGCCGGTGAGCCCGACGGCGAGGTCACGAGCGAGCGGGTCACGTGGCGCGAGCTGCAGGAGCACGCGGCGTTCCCGGCCGAAGCCACGGCTCGGACCTCCGTCGTGCTGGCGTCGCCGCTCGGCACGCTCGACTGCCTGCGCTACGAGGTGCGGCACGGTGAGGGCGACGACGCGAGCATCATGACGTTCTGGTTCGCGCTCGCGCATCCGGGCATGCCCGTGCGCTACGAGATCCCGACGCCGGGCGGACTCATGCGCACGACCATGCTCGCGGTCGACCTGGAACGCTGAGCTTCAGCGGTTCGCCGGCTCCCACCCCAGACTCGGCGCGACGTGCGTCGCGAAGGCCTCGATGAGTCGCAGGTTGAAGGCGACGCCCAACTGGCTCGGGATCGTCAGCATGAGCGTGTCGGCCTCGCGGATCGCGGCGTCCTGCTGGAGCTGCTCGACGAGCTTGTCGGGCGTGCCCGCATAGGTCTTGCCGAAGGTCGAGCGCATGCCGTCGATCATGCCGACGCCGTCGTCGCCCTGTCGACCGCCGAAGTACAGCTCGTCCTCTGCGGTCGTGATCGGGAAGATCGAGCGGCTCACCGAGGTGCGCGGCTCGCCGGGGTGCCCTGCCTCGCGCCACGCCTCGCGGAACGCCTGGATCTGCTGCGCCTGCAGTTCGTCGAACGGGATGCCGCGGTCCTCGGTCAGCAGGGTCGACGACATGAGGTTCACGCCGGCGCGACCCGCCCACTCGGCCGAGTCGCGATTGCCGGCGCCCCACCAGATGCGCGAACGGAGTCCCGGCGAGTACGGCTCGACGCGCTGCAGGCCGTGGCCGCCGCCGAACGGCGACGACGGGTCGCGCTCGGCGAGGCCCTTGCCCTCGACGGCCTGCAGGAACCGGTCGAAGTGCTTGCGCGCGAGATCGGCGCCGCGAGGATCCTGCGATCCGGTGTAGCCGAAGGCCTCGTAGCCGCGCACGACCGACTCGGGTGATCCACGGCTCACGCCGAGCGCGAGTCGGCCGCCCGAGATGAGGTCGACCGCGGCGGCCTCCTCGGCGAGATGCAGGGGGTTCTCGTAGCGCATGTCGATGACGCCGGTGCCGACCTCGATGTGCTGCGTGCGCGCGGCGATCGCGGCGAGCAGCGGCATGGGCGAGGCCTGCTGCCGTGCGAAGTGGTGCACGCGGAAGTACGCGCCGTTGACGCCGAGCTCGTCCATGCCCTGCGCGAGGTCGATGGCCTGCAGCAGCGAGTCGCCGGCTGAGAGCTCCCGCCCGCCGCCGAGGTGTCCGTAGTGGCCGAACGAGAGGGTTCCGAAGCGTTGCATGCCTGGTCCAACGCGCGCGGGGCGGGGTCCATTCCGTTGCATGGAGGTGATGGCGGTCGCCGCGGCATCCGTCTACCTTGAATGGCGGGGCCGGTTCTCGCTTGTGTTGGGGCCGTTCTGGTCCGGCGCCGGCCGGAATATCACCGCACTTCGCAAAGTTGAGTTAAGTACACTCAAGTTTGGAAACGAAGGGAGTCACGAGTGGCCAACATGCAAGGCGCGCCGAACTCGCAGGAGGAGCAGAAGTCGGCGCTCGAACAGTACGGCGTCAACCTCACCGAGATCGCGAAGGCGGGCAAGCTCGACCCCGTGATCGGCCGTGACGCCGAGATCCGACGTGTCAGCCAGGTGCTCACGCGTCGCACCAAGAACAACCCCGTGCTCATCGGCGAGCCCGGCGTCGGCAAGACCGCCGTGGTCGAGGGCCTCGCCCAGCGCATCGTCGCGGGCGACGTGGCCGAGTCGCTCAAGGGCAAGCAGCTCATCTCGCTCGACATCTCCGCGCTCGTCGCCGGTGCCATGTACCGCGGCCAGTTCGAGGAGCGGCTGAAGGCGGTCCTGAAAGAGATCGACGAGTCCGACGGCGAGGTCATCACGTTCGTCGACGAGCTGCACCTGCTCATGGGCGCCGGCGGAGGCGAGGGCTCCGTCGCGGCGTCCAACATGCTGAAGCCCATGCTCGCGCGCGGCGAGCTGCGTCTCATCGGCGCCACCACGCTCGACGAGTACCGCGAGTACATCGAGAAGGATGCCGCCCTCGAACGCCGCTTCCAGCAGGTGTACGTCGGCGAGCCGTCCGTCGAAGACACGGTCGCGATCCTCCGCGGGCTCAAGGGCCGCTACGAGGCCCACCACGGCGTGACGATCACGGATGCCGCTCTCGTCGCCGCGGCATCCCTCAGCAATCGCTACATCACGTCGCGCCAGCTGCCCGACAAGGCGATCGACCTCGTCGACGAGGCCATGTCGCGCCTCAAGATGGAGATCGACTCGAGCCCGATCGTGATCGACCAGCTCAAGCGCGAGGTCGACCGCATGAAGATCGAGGAGCTCGCGCTCAAGAAGGAGAAGGACGACGCCTCGAAGGAGCGCCTCGCGAAGCTGCGCGAGACGCTCGTCGGCAAGGAGCGCGAGCTGGCCGCCCTCGAAGAGCGCTGGTCGCGCGAGCGGATGTCGCTGAACCGCGTCGGCGACCTGAAGAAGCAGCTCGACGAGGCGGTGACCGCCCGCGATCGCGCGATGCGCGAGGCCGACTACGCCACGGCATCGCGGCTCGAGTACGAGACGATCGCACGCCTGCAGCGCGACCTCGTCGAGGCCGAGCGGGCCGAGTCGGTCGCGACCGACGAGCCGCGCATGGTCAACGAGCAGGTCACCGACGAGGACATCGCCGCCGTGATCGCCGCGTGGACCGGCATCCCGGTCGGCCGGCTGCTGCAGGGCGAGACCGAGAAGCTGCTGCACCTCGAGCGCGAGCTCGGCAAGCGGCTCATCGGCCAGAAGCGCGCCGTCGCGGCCGTCGCCGACGCCGTGCGCCGCACGCGTGCGGGCATCAGCGACCCGAACCGCCCGACCGGTTCGTTCCTCTTCCTCGGCCCGACCGGCGTCGGCAAGACCGAGCTCGCCAGGGCGCTCGCCGAGTTCCTCTTCGACGACGAGCGCGCCATGGTGCGCATCGACATGTCGGAGTACGGCGAGAAGTTCTCGGTCTCTCGGCTCGTCGGCGCCCCTCCGGGCTACGTCGGCTACGACCAGGGCGGCCAGCTCACCGAGGCGGTGCGTCGTCGGCCGTACTCCGTGGTGCTCTTCGACGAGGTCGAGAAGGCGCACCCCGAGGTCTTCGACGTGCTGCTGCAGGTGCTCGACGACGGTCGCCTGACCGACGGCCAGGGCCGAACGGTCGACTTCCGCAACGTCATCATGATCCTCACGTCGAACCTCGGCTCGCAGTACCTCGTCGATCCGACCCTCTCGTGGGAGCAGAAGGAGGACGCGGTGATGCAGGCCGTGCGGCAGTCCTTCAAGCCAGAGTTCGTCAACCGGCTCGACGACCTCGTCGTGTTCTCCGCGCTCACGCGGGAGGAGCTCGCCGAGATCGTGAACCTCTACGTCGACCGCCTGTCGGCGAGACTGCACGAGCGGCGCCTCGAGCTCGCCGTGACGCCCGACGCCAGGGCCTGGCTCGCCGAGCGCGGCTACGACCCGCTCTACGGCGCGCGCCCGCTGCGCCGCCTCATGCAGCGCGAGATCGACGACCGGCTCGCGAGGGCGCTCCTCGCCGGCGGCATCCGCGACGGCGATGCGGTCGTCGTGGCGCTCGATTCCTCGGGCGAGGCGTTGAGCGTGCAGCGGGCCGATCGGGGCGAGCAGTAGCGTCCGAGAGCAGGCCCGAACGAGCGGATGTCGGATCCCGAGAAGTTTTTCTCGACCTCGTGTCGATCCGGCATCCGCTCGTTCGACGCATGAGTGAGGCGGGCACATCGGCCCCCTTCGAATCGGCCACCCGGCCACACCCGAACGAGGAGAACACCGTGAAGTACATGCTGATCATGCGCTCGAACGATGCGGCCGTCGAGGCCTACGAGCAGCTCGATTTCACCGAGGTCATCGCGGCCATGGGCGCATACAACGAGTCGCTCATCAAGGCGGGCGTGCTGCTCGGCGGCGAGGGGCTGACCGACGCGAAGGAGGGCTTCGTCGTCGACTTCGACACCACGCCCCCGGTCGTGACCGACGGCCCCTACGGCGAGACCAAGGAGCTCTTCAACGGCTTCTGGATCATCCAGGCGTCGAGTGCTGAGGAAGCCGCGGAGTGGGCGAAGCGTTGCCCGCTCGGCCCGG
The DNA here is from genome assembly GCF_001660485.1 of Agromyces aureus. Classification (GTDB taxonomy): domain Bacteria; phylum Actinomycetota; class Actinomycetes; order Actinomycetales; family Microbacteriaceae; genus Agromyces; species Agromyces aureus. Next base: position 4,202,774 of record NZ_CP013979.1, on the reverse strand, counting down.
GCTCGAAGCTCGAGGTGCGACGCGTGACCGAGCTCGAGGACTTCCCCCAGGACAACGAGTGGATCCAGAAGGAGGCCGGCTGGCGCGAGGACTCCGATGCCGCCATCAAGGCATCGGCAGCGGCTGCCGCCGAGCGTCGCGCCGACTGACCGGCCTCGGGTCGCCACCATGGGAGCAACGGATGCCGCGGGTGCGGCCGGGACGGCCGATGCCGCCGGGGCGGCCGGTGAGGCCGACCCGGCGACGGCCGTCGATGCGGGTCGTACGTCCGCCGACCGCGCCCGTCGCGCCGTCGCCGCGGTCTGGCGCATCGAGTCCGCGCGCATCGTCGCGACCCTGACCCGCTTCGTCGGCGACGTCGGCCAGGCTGAAGACCTGGCGCAGGAGGCCCTCGTCGAGGCGTTGCGCCAGTGGCCCGCCGAAGGTGTGCCGAACAACCCGGGCGCCTGGCTCACCGCGGTCGCCAAACGCCGCGCGATCGACGGGTGGCGGCGGCGCGAGCGGCTCGACGAGCGGTACGCGGCCATGGCGCGCGACCTCGAGCAGGGCGGCGCCGCGGCATCCGACGTCTTCTGGGACCCCGACACGATCGACGACGACGTGCTGCGCCTGATCTTCGTGTCGTGCCATCCCGTGCTCTCGCGCGAGGCCCAGATCGCCCTCACGCTGCGCATCGTCGGCGGCCTCTCGAGCGAGGAGATCGCGCGGGCCTTCCTCGTGCCGACCGCGACGATCCAGCAGCGCATCGTGCGGGCCAAGAAGACCCTCGCGGCCGCGAACGTGCCGTTCGAGGTGCCCGAGCCGAACGAGTACCCGGCGCGGCTCGCGTCGGTGCTGCAGGTGCTCTACCTCGTCTTCAACGAGGGGTACCTGCCCGCGTCGGGCACCGAATGGGTGCGGGCGGATGTCTCGAACGAGGCCCTGCGCCTCGCCCGAGTCGTCGCGGGCCTGATGCCGCGCGAGCCCGAGGCGTGGTCGCTCGTGGCGCTCATGGAGTTCACGGCGGCGCGGTTCCCGGCGCGCACGGCGCCCGACGGATCGGCGATCCCCCTCGACGAGCAGGACCGCACGCGTTGGGACCGTGCGCAGCTGGGCCGTGGACGCACCGCGCTCGCCAGGGCGGACGGCATCGGCCGCGGACGTGCCGCGTACGGCCTGCAGGCCGCGATCGCCGAGCAGCACGCGATCGCGCCGTCGGTCGACGAGACCGACTGGGCGCACATCGTGCTGCTCTACGAGGCGCTCGGACGCATCGCGCCCTCGCCGGTGGTCGACCTCAACCGTGCGGTCGCGATCGCCATGTCGACGGGGCCGGCGTCGGCGCTGCTCGTCGTCGACGAGCTCGCGGCCACCGGCCGGCTCGCGGGGTATCCCGGGCTGCCCGCCGTGCGAGGGGAGCTCCTCTCGCGCCTCGGCCGTGCCGCAGAGGCGCGCGTCGAGCTCGAGCGGGCGGCCCGCCTGACGGGCAACGAGCGCGAACGCGAGAGCCTGCTCGCGAAGGCCGCGAAGCTCTGAGATCCGCGCGGTTCTGGGCGACGCGCCGTGGCCCCGCTCTTCCATCCCTGCCTCCGTGACCGATACGGTGGAGCCGAATACATCGGCATTCGGGGGGATGACATGACGGAGAATTTCGAGACCGGCGGCGCCGTGCTCAACCGCACGCAGGTCAACGTGGTGCGCCTGACCGGCCTGGCGGCGATCATCGGCGGCATCCTGCTCATCGTCGTCGCGATCGTGGCGTGGGCTTCGGTGTCGAACCAGCTGAGCGCCGAGAACATCGTCATTCCCGACGACGCGCCCATCCTCGCCGGCGAGACCGTGAACGGCCCGATCGACGCCTTCGTCCAGGCGGGCGTCATCGCCATGCACGCTGAGGAGATCGGCGGCGGCAAGACGTACGCCGAGCTCGATCAGGACGACCCGGTGCGCACCACCGTCATGAACGCGTCGTTCCTGCGCGCGTCGTTGTTCACCTCGGTCGTCGCGTTCGGCGTCGCGCTGTTCGCGGGCGCCGTCGGCGCCATGTTCGTGCTGTTCGGCTGGTCGCTGCGCACGATCGTGCCGCCACTTCCGAAGAACGCGACCATCTAGGCCCACCCGGTGCCGCCCTCGCCACCGAACCTCAGTCGACGGCGGGCTGCGTCTCGACGACGCCGTTGACGCTCGGCGTGATGCGCCGCTCCAGTGCGAGCGCCATGACACCGATGCCGAGGCAGCAGACGACCATCACGCCGATGAAGACGGCATGCAGGCCGTGATCGAGCAGCAAGCCGGCGGCGATCGGCCCTGCGATCGCGCCGCCCTGGAAGGCGGCGGCGTTGACGGCGTTGTAGCGGCCGCGGTTGTGGTCTGACGCGAGGTCGTTGTAGACGGCCGGAACCGTGGGCTGCAGCAGCGTCTCTCCGAATGCGAAGACGCTCATGAACGCGATCACGCCGATCGAGGCCGCGATGGTGTCGGGCACGAGACCGGTGGCGCCGAGCAGCAGCCAGGAGGCCGCCCACACGAGCGCCATGATCCACATCACGCGCGTGCGACGCTTGCCCGAGATCCACTTCAGCACCGAGAACTGGAACAGCACGATCACGAGGGTGTTCGCGGCGAACGCGAAGCCGATCGTGCTGGTCGGCACCTCGGCGACCTGGCGTGCGAACGCCGGAAAGCCGCCCTCCATCTGCCCGTATCCCACGAACATCGCGACGAAGGTCAGCAGGCTCACCCAGATCACGGCTGGTCGCCGGATGATCTGCAGGTAGCCGCTCGCCTCGCCGGTCTCGCCGGCGGGTGCGACGGACTGGGTGCGCACGTGCCGCAGCGGCCCGAGCAGCAGCGCCACGGGAATGAGGCAGCTCGCGGCGTCGACGAGGAAGATCACCGTGAACGTCTCGGGCGCCTCGACGTTCACGTAGAAGCCGCCGATCACCCCGCCGATGCCGATGCCGAGGTTGACGAGCGCGAAGTTGATGCCGAAGTACTGCTGCCGCAGGTCGCCGCTGACGACGCTCGCGATGAGCGCGTTGAACCCCGGCCACGAGACGCCGAAGTTCACGCCGATGAGCACGAGGCCGACGGCGGCCACGCCCGGGTTCGTCGCGAACGCGAGCAGCGTGCAGCCGGCGATCATCGAGGCGAGCCCGATGATCAGGATGGTCCGGGCGCCGTACCGGTCGATGAGGCTGCCGCCCGGGCCGGTGACGATGAGTCCGACGACGGCGATGAGCCCCATGAGCGTGCCAGAGAGCGCGAGGTCGAACCCGCGCACCTCGTGCAGGTAGATGATCGTGAACGGCAGCGTGAGCCCGCGCCCGAGCGTCTGGATCGCGACGGTCGAGAGCAGCCACCGACCCTCGGTCGGCAGGGCGCGCCAGAAGCCGCGGATTCCGTTCACCCGTGCATCCTGTCGCATGCCACCGACATCCGGCACCGGCATCCGCCACCGACATGCCGCACCCGTGTTCGCGCACCCGAAGCGCGGCGTTCACCATCGGCGGCTAGGCTCCCCGCATGCTCGTGGAGGGTGGCGTCCGCACCGACGACCTGATCGTCGAGACCGACGCCGGTGCGGTGCGGGGGGTCCGTCGGCGGGGCCTGCGCATGTGGCGCGGCATCCCGTACGCGGGCCCCACCGGCGGCGATCGCCGGTTCCGCGCGCCGGTCGCGCCCGACGCCTGGGCGGGCGTGCGCGACGCGGCCGACTTCGGCCCGGTCGCACCTCAGAATCGCCGGGGCCAGTTCATCGGCGCCAATCCGCGACTCCCGCGCAGTGAGGACTGCCTGCGCCTGAACATCACGGCACCGGATGCCGCGGGCGGCGGGTCGCGTCCGGTGATGGTGTTCCTGCACGGCGGCGCGTACAGCGTCGGATCCTCCGACGAGTACCCGCGACAGGGCGAGACGCTCGTGCGGCGGCACGGCGTCGTCTACGTGAGCCTGAACTATCGGCTCGGGGCCCTCGGCTGGCTGGACTTCCGCGCGTACGCCGGCCCGCGGCATCCGTTCGACGTCAATGTCGGGCTCCGCGACCAGGTCGCCGCGCTCGAGTGGGTGCGGCGCAACATCGCCGCGTTCGGGGGCGACCCCGACCGCGTCACGCTCTTCGGCGAGTCGTCGGGGGCGAACTCGGTCACGACGCTCATGGCCGTGCCCGCGGCCGAGGGACTCTTCTCGCGGGCGATCGCGCAGAGCTCGCCCGCGAACGCCGTCTACCTGCCCGAGGTCGCCGCCCGCTGGGCCGCCGAGTACGTGAGCACGCTCAGCCGCCTGGTCGACGACGACGACCTCGAGACCGATTCCGGAGAGGACGCCGCGGCGATGCTGCTCGCGGCCGACCCGAGCGTGCTCGCCGAGGCGACGACCCTGCTGGCGCAGCGCACTCCCGACGAGAACCCCGGCACCATCAGCCTCGCTCCCGTCATCGACGGCGAGTTCCTGCCGGTTCGCCCGCTCGACGCGTTCCGCGACGGCACCGCGCACCGCATCCCGCTCATCATCGGCACGAACGACCGCGAAGGGTCGCTCTTCGTGGGGCGCATCAGCATCCTGCCCACGACGAAGCCGCGCATCCGCGCGATCTTCGCGAACACGCGCAAGAAGTCCCGCAAGGCGATCAAGCGCCAGTATCCTGGCCTGCCCGAACGGCGCCCGGCCGCCGACTTCGCGGGCGACTTCACGTTCTGGTTCCCGTCGGTCAAGGTCGCCGAACGGCACTCGCGGTACGCGCCGGTCTGCTGCTACCGGTTCGATGCGGCTCCGCGGATGCCGCGGCTCATGGGTCTCGACGCGACCCACGGCCTCGAGCTGTTCGCCCTGTTCGAGAAGTTCGACACGCTGACCGGCGCAGGGCTCACACTGCTCGGCGGGCGTCGCCTCTACCGCCGGGTCGGACGACGCATGCAGGCGCACTGGGCGGCGTTCGCCGTGTCCGGGGCGCCCCTCGACGGCTGGCCGCGATACGACGAGCGGATGCGGCGCACCCTCGTCTTCGACGCGACCGACCGGGTCGAGGCCGACCCGCGCCGCGAGAAGCGCCTCGCCTGGCAGGAGTTCGTCCCCCACGTCTGAGCCGCCGGCACCTCCCCAGCGCTCGACCCCGAGCGTAGGCTCGACCCATGCTCGCCACCGTGATCCACGCCGCCCGCGACATCCGCGTCGAGACCGTGCCCGACCCCGTGCTCTCAACCGGAGGCGACGCGATCGTACGAGTCGTGGCCGCGTGCGTCTGCGGTTCCGACCTCTGGCCGTACCGCGGGGTCACGCCCACCGACGAGCCGCATCGCATCGGCCACGAGTTCGTAGGCGTGGTCGAGGCCGTCGGCGACGACGTGAGCCTCATCGAGGTCGGCGACTTCGTGATCGCGCCGTTCTACGTGTGCGACAACACGTGCGTGAACTGCCGCAACGGCGTCAGCACGTCGTGCCTGAACGGCGGGTGGTGGGGCAGCGACGACCGCCTCGGCGGGTTCGCGGATGCCGGTCAGGGCGAACGCGTGCGAGTGCCCCTCGCCGACGGCACGCTGGTTCCGGTCCGCGAGGAGGTCACCGCCGACATGGTGCCCGGACTCCTGACGCTCAGCGACGTCATGGGCACCGGCCACCACGCGGCCGTCTCGGCGGGCGTGCAACCGGGCGATTCCGTCGTGGTCGTCGGCGACGGCGCCGTCGGGCTCTGCGCGGTCATCGCCGCGAAGCGCCTCGGGGCGACCACGATCATCGCGATGTCGCGGCACGCCGATCGGCAGGAGCTCGCGCGCGCATTCGGCGCCACCCACATCGTCGCCGAGCGCGGCGACGACGGCGTCGCCGCCGTGAAGGCGCTCACCGAGGGCATCGGAGCCGACCGCGTGCTCGAGTGCGTGGGCACCAAGGAGTCGATGGACCAGGCGATCCGCTCGGCCCGCCCCGGCGGCATGGTCGGATACGTCGGCGTGCCGAACGGCGGGCCCGAGCTGCCCGTGCGCGCGTTGTTCGGACGCAATGTCGGTGTGAACGGCGGCGTCGCCCCCGTGCGCGGCTACATCGAGGAGCTGCTGCCCGACGTGCTCTCGGGTGCGATCGAGCCGGGCCGCGTGTTCGACCTGAAGCTGCCCCTCGTCGAGGCGGCCGAGGCGTACGCCGCCATGGACGAGCGCCGCGCCGTCAAGGTCATGCTCCAGCCGTAGGGCTTGCGGATCACGTTCGACCCGATCCGGACCGGCGACGGGCGGAGCGTTCGACATCTCGACGTCAGTGGCGGAGCGTACCCTCGGCCCGGTGACACAGAACACGGTTCTCCGACCCCGCGTCGTGATGATGTGCGGGCCGGGTGGTGCCGGAAAGACCACCTACGCCAAGCGCCTGGAGCGCGAGGGTTGGACGCGATTGTCATTCGAGGTGGAGTTCTGGGATCGCGGGATCACGACGATGCCCTCCGCCGACGTGGTCGCCGAGGTGGCGGTAGACCTGAAGGCGCGCTTGCTGCGCCAGGTCGCCGCGGGGAGCGATGTGGTGCTCGATTTCGGATTCTGGTTCCGGCGACAACGCGATGAGTACCGCGCGGTGCTCGCACCCCAGGGCATCGTGCCCGAGACCGCGTACCTCGCGACGAGTCTCGTGACCATCCTGAGTCGTGTCGGTGACCGACACGGCAGGTCGGCCGACGATTGGCCGCTCACCGAACAGTCGGCCACCGAGTACTTCGAGAGGTTCGAACCGCCGACGTCCGATGAGGGACCGCTCGAGGTGGTCCGCTGGGCCAGGTGAGTCTCGTCCGGTCCTGATCCGGGCCGGCACCGGCAGTACCCTATGCGTCGATGTCGTCGAGTCGCGCGATGACGACCTCGAGCAGCCGCGCGAGCTCGCCGCGCTCGTCGTCGCTGAGGTCCTGCAGCACGTCGGACTCGACGACATCCGACCCGCGGATCGCGACGCTGAACAGCTGCCAACCGGCATCCGTGAGGCTCACGAAGATGCGCGTGCGGTTCTCGGAGTCGGGCGTGCGTTCGACGAGACCGCGCTCGACGAGCTTGTCGATGCGGTGCGTCATCGACGACGGCGCGACGTTCGTGAGCTCGGCGAGCTGGCTGGGCGTGAGCGCCTCGCCGGCCTTGGCGAGCGAGGTGAGCACGGCCCACTCGCCGCCCGTGACCTCGAGGTCGACGAGCTGCCTCGCGTACCACTGGTCGAGCTTCTTGGTGAGGCTCTGCACGGCGGTGATCACGCGCTGCACCGACTCCTCGCCGCCGGCCTTGACGTAGGTCGCGACGGCGCGACGGTGCAGCTCCTGCGCGCTCGAGGTCCGTTTCGCCATACGGGAATTCTCGCACGCCTCCTTCGGTTGCTAATATTTCGATATCGAATACTTCGCAATCGAAGGGTGAGGGATGCCGCGGCCGGCGCCGGCGCGCGACCTCCGCCGCCCGTCGAACGAACCCTGAGAGGAGGGCGCCTCGATGCGCGCGAAACTGCTCGTGCTCGCCAGCGCCATCGGCTCGCTCGGCTGGGGAGCCGTGCTGCCGTACCAGTACGCCTACGCGGCCGACACCCGCGAGTGGGGCGCCCTCGTCGCCGCGGGGGCGTCGTCGCTCTTCTCGATCGGCGCGCTTGCTGCCGCGCCGCTCGCAGGCCGCCTCGCCGACCGCTTCGATCCCGTGCGCGTCGCGGTGCTCGCCCAGCTGCTCGGCGCTGCGGGCGTCGCCTCGCTCGTGTTCGCCGACGTCCCGGCACTCTTCCTCGCGGGCATGCTCGTCTTCGGGCTCGGCCTCTCGGCCGCGGTTCCCGCCAAGCAGGTGCTCGCGCTGAACTGGTCGTCATTCGACGACCGTCGCAAGATCTTCGCGTACAAGTTCACGGGCGAGGCGCTCGGCATGGCGGCCGGCGCGTTCCTCGCCGGGCTCGTCGTCGACCTCGACCGCGCCGACGGCCTCGACATCGGCTTCCTCATGGCCGCGGGCGGCTTCGTGCTCTCGTCGGCGATCATCGCGTTCGCCGGGCGGATGTCGCGCGCAGGCGCTCGCACTCCCCTCGCGCGACGCGCGGCCGACGCCGGCCAGGGCGTCTCGACCGGCACCGGTGCCTTCGCGGCCCTCGACGCCGCGACCGGGGCGATCGCCGTGATCGACCCGGATCGCGACGCGCCACGCCCCGGCGACGGCACGTCCGACTCCCCGGCTCGCCCGCGCGGCGCCCTGCGCGTCATCTTCGCGCAGCCCGCGATGCGCTGGACCGCCGTCGTCACGATCGCCCTCGCTCTCGGCTTCTACGCCCAGTTCGAGTCGGGACTGCCCGCCTACGGACTCACGGTGCTCGACATCGACCCGTCGGCCATCGGCATCGCCGCGGCCGTGAACTGCATCGTCATCGTGGCCCTGCAGGTGATCGTGGTGAAGGTGACGGCCAAGCGCGGCGCCCCCGCGCTCCTCATGGGCGTCGGCAGCATCTGGGTGGTGTCGTGGCTGATCCTCTCGGCGGCGCAGTTCTCGCCCGGCATCGCGACCGCGCTGTTCGTCACGACCTACGGCATCTTCGCCGTGGGCGAGACGATCTACAGTCCCGTGCTGAACCCGCTCACGGCGCAGCTCGCGCCGAAGGGCATGGTCGGCCAGACCCTCGGAACCGTCGCCGCACTGCAGACCGCCTTCTCGGCGGCGGGCCCGCTCGTCGCCGGCGTGCTGCTCGGCGCGGGCCTGACCGACGTGTTCCTCGGCATGCACATCCTCGTGAGCCTGATCGCGGTGTTCGCGGCCTGGCGCATCAAGCGGGCGCTCGCCGCAGCCCCGCTCGCTCCGGCATCCGATCCGTCGACGGAGGCCCCACGCGACGTCGCATTCAGTCCGTCGTCGGATGTCGCACCCGACCCGTCGACGGATGTCGCACCCAACCCGTCGATGGAAGTGGCACTCAGCACGTCGACCGATGTCGCGCAGCACCTCTCCGAGCCGCCCGCGGTCCTGACCCGCGAGGAGCCGCCGACGACCCCCGTGGAGCTCGTCCGCGCGTAGTCCTCGGCACCCGGACCCGCCTCGGGCGTGCACTCGCGCCATGCGCTCCCCCGAGTTCGCCGCCTCGATACGGACGCACCTCGCCACCGGCGTTGGGAGCGCCGACCGCCCCGGAGACGCCGGATGCCCCGTGGCGAACCACGGGGCGTCCGGTACTGCTGCGTGCTGCGTGCTGTGACTACGCGCCGATCACCAGTTCGTCGAGCGTCTTGCGCTGGCGCGGGGCGATCTCGCGCTCTCGGAGCACGTCGGGCAGCGAGTCGACGTCGCCCAGAACGCCGATCGTCGTGATCGAGACGACCTCGAGGTTGTCGGCGAGGCCGAAGGCGTCGTGGAGCGCGGGCCCGTCGAAGCCGCCCATCTGGTGGGTGTGCAGGCCCTCGTGCTGCGCCTGCACCGTGAGGTGGGCGACGGCCTGGCCGAGGTCGTAGCGCGCCCACGGGCGCGGCTTGCCCTCGGCGTCGGCCACCTCGGCGATGTTCACGACGAGCACGGCGGCCGAGTCGGCCCAGGCCTGGTTGAAGCCGGCCAGTGCCCCGTGCACGGTGGTGAAGGCCGGCGTCCCGCGATGCGCCACGATGAAGCGCCACGGCTGGGAGTTGTTCGCCGACGGCGCCCAGCGGGCGGCCTCGAGCACGGTGCGCACGGATTCGGGGTCGACGACGGCATTCGGGTCGAACGCGCGCGGGCTCCATCGGTCGACCAGCGGGTCGATGAGTGCGGCCGACGTGTCGGCCCTGCGAGAGGTGAGGTCGGTGACGAGCGTCATGGCGAACCAGCTTTCAAGATGAGGAACATGCCGGGTCGCCGTCGACCCGTTCCATTCCAACGCATAGACGCCGCGGGTATTCCGAAATCACAGCGAACGCGAAACATGCCGACACGCGGCTCACAGCTCGCAGCTCGCGCGGCGAGCGGATCGGCTCCCTTCGACCTCTCCGGAACCGGCAGCAGCGCGAGGAGACGCCGTCGATCTGGCTGCGTCCGCAGGGCACGCCGCGGGTCGTGGCGTGCGACACGCCCGGGCTGCGTGTGGGATTTGTGTGGCGGGGGTGTCGTTGCGTATGTTTATCCATGTCGCCGCGGCGGTCGGGTCTTCGGGCCGGATGGTCGTGGGCGGTTCTAGCCAAATAACCTCGTAGGCGCGTTTGCGACTCGGTGATTTCAAGCCTAGATCCGTGCATCCTCTGCTCGTCTTCTCAGCTGGTTTCCGGTTTGAGTGTGGCTGGTGGTGGTATGTTTGGCAGGTTGCCCTGAATGGCTGCTCATGTTGGTGGGTTGGTTGTTTTGTTGGCGTCTGGTTCTTGAGAACTCAACAGCGTGCACTATGTTCAATGCCAATTTTTTGAACCCCATCCACTTCGGTGGTGGGATTCCTTTGATTGATGGACAATTTGATTTTTATAGTCAGTTGTTTCTCTGTCAGTGAACAAACTCCCTGACACTTCGGTGTTGGGAACCATTTTTTTTGGAGAGTTTGATCCTGGCTCAGGACGAACGCTGGCGGCGTGCTTAACACATGCAAGTCGAACGATGAACCCGGAGCTTGCTCTGGGGGATTAGTGGCGAACGGGTGAGTAACACGTGAGTAACCTGCCCTGGACTCTGGGATAAGCGTTGGAAACGACGTCTAATACCGGATAGGACCCTGGACCGCATGGTTTGGGGTGGAAAGTTTTTTCGGTCTGGGATGGACTCGCGGCCTATCAGCTTGTTGGTGAGGTAATGGCTCACCAAGGCGTCGACGGGTAGCCGGCCTGAGAGGGTGACCGGCCACACTGGGACTGAGACACGGCCCAGACTCCTACGGGAGGCAGCAGTGGGGAATATTGCACAATGGGCGAAAGCCTGATGCAGCAACGCCGCGTGCGGGATGACGGCCTTCGGGTTGTAAACCGCTTTTAGTAAGGAAGAAGGGGAGCTTGCTCCTTGACGGTACTTGCAGAAAAAGGACCGGCTAACTACGTGCCAGCAGCCGCGGTAATACGTAGGGTCCGAGCGTTGTCCGGAATTATTGGGCGTAAAGAGCTCGTAGGCGGTTTGTCGCGTCTGCTGTGAAATCTGGAGGCTCAACCTCCAGCCTGCAGTGGGTACGGGCAGACTAGAGTGCGGTAGGGGAGAATGGAATTCCTGGTGTAGCGGTGGAATGCGCAGATATCAGGAGGAACACCGATGGCGAAGGCAGTTCTCTGGGCCGTAACTGACGCTGAGGAGCGAAAGCGTGGGGAGCGAACAGGATTAGATACCCTGGTAGTCCACGCCGTAAACGTTGGGCGCTAGATGTGGGGACCTTTCCACGGTTTCCGTGTCGTAGCTAACGCATTAAGCGCCCCGCCTGGGGAGTACGGCCGCAAGGCTAAAACTCAAAGGAATTGACGGGGGCCCGCACAAGCGGCGGAGCATGCGGATTAATTCGATGCAACGCGAAGAACCTTACCAAGGCTTGACATGACCGAGAACGCCGCAGAAATGTGGAACTCTTTGGACACTCGGTTACAGGTGGTGCATGGTTGTCGTCAGCTCGTGTCGTGAGATGTTGGGTTAAGTCCCGCAACGAGCGCAACCCTCGTCGCATGTTGCCAGCACGTAATGGTGGGAACTCATGTGAGACTGCCGGGGTCAACTCGGAGGAAGGTGGGGATGACGTCAAATCATCATGCCCCTTATGTCTTGGGCTTCACGCATGCTACAATGGCCGGTACAAAGGGCTGCGATGTCGTAAGGCGGAGCGAATCCCAAAAAGCCGGTCTCAGTTCGGATTGAGGTCTGCAACTCGACCTCATGAAGTCGGAGTCGCTAGTAATCGCAGATCAGCAACGCTGCGGTGAATACGTTCCCGGGCCTTGTACACACCGCCCGTCAAGTCATGAAAGTCGGTAACACCCGAAGCCGGTGGCCTAACCCTTGTGGAGGGAGCCGTCGAAGGTGGGATCGGTGATTAGGACTAAGTCGTAACAAGGTAGCCGTACCGGAAGGTGCGGCTGGATCACCTCCTTTCTAAGGAGCAACTCAGAAGCTTTCGGGTTTCTGCAGTGCAGGCCGGATCGGGTCCTTTGTGGCTCGCTGGTCGCTCATGGGTGGAACATTGAACATAGATGCTCGGGCCAATGGGTCTGGTTTAGTACGCCTCTTCGGGGGTTGGAACGGCTGGGTTCGGCGGGTCGGGCATGTTGCACGCTGTTGGGTCCTGAGGGACCGGACAAACTCTGATGCTTCGGTGTCGGGGGTGATGGTTTCTTCAGACCTTCACGAAGCCGATGGTTGATGATTCGGTGGGTGTGGGGGTTCTGGCCGTCTGTTGAGAACTACATAGTGGACGCGAGCATCTTAGAAGCAGGACTTTGTCCTGTTTCACAAAAGGTGAATCGCATTGAATGGCATCCTTCGGGGTGTTGTTTGGTGTGTTCACTGGTCAATTTCTCCGGCACTTCGGTGTCGGATACGAATTCGATCGAACTCATGTGATTTCAAGTTTCTAAGAGCAAACGGTGGATGCCTTGGCATCTGGAGCCGAAGAAGGACGTCGTAATCTGCGATAAGCCTCGGGGAGCTGATAAACGAGCTGTGATCCGAGGATTTCCGAATGGGGAAACCCCGCCAGGCCCTTTGGGTGACCTGGTGACTCCCGCCTGAATATATAGGGCGGGTAGAGGGAACGTGGGGAAGTGAAACATCTCAGTACCCACAGGAAGAGAAAACAACCGTGATTCCGTAAGTAGTGGCGAGCGAACGCGGAAGAGGCTAAACCGAGCCATGTGTGATACCCGGCAGGGGTTGCATGGTCGGGGTTGTGGGACCTTTCGGACTGTACTGCCGTGCAGTCACGGTGACGCGTCAGGTATAGACGAACCGCATTGAAAGGCGGACCGGAGTGGGTGTGAGTCCCGTAGTCGAAATGCCTGGCCGGCCGGAGAGGTATCCCAAGTAGCGCGGGGCCCGAGAAATCCCGCGTGAATCTGTCAGGACCACCTGATAAGCCTAAATACTCCCAGATGACCGATAGCGGACAAGTACCGTGAGGGAAAGGTGAAAAGTACCCCGGGAGGGGAGTGAAATAGTACCTGAAACCGTTTGCTTACAAACCGTTGGAGCACCCTTGTAGGTGTGACAGCGTGCCTTTTGAAGAATGAGCCTGCGAGTTAGTGATCTGTGGCGAGGTTAACCCGTGTGGGGCAGCCGTAGCGAAAGCGAGTCTGAATAGGGCGATTCAGTCGCAGGTCCTAGACCCGAAGCGAAGTGATCTATCCATGGCCAGGTTGAAGCGACGGTAAGACGTCGTGGAGGACCGAACCCACTTCAGTTGAAAATGGAGGGGATGAGCTGTGGATAGGGGTGAAAGGCCAATCAAACTTCGTGATAGCTGGTTCTCTCCGAAATGCATTTAGGTGCAGCGTTGCGTGTTTCTTGCCGGAGGTAGAGCTACTGGATGGCCGATGGGCCCTAAAAGGTTACTGACGTCAGCCAAACTCCGAATGCCGGTAAGTGAGAGCGCAGCAGTGAGACGGTGGGGGATAAGCTTCATCGTCGAGAGGGAAACAACCCAGACCACCAACTAAGGTCCCCAAGCGCGTGCTAAGTGGGAAAGGATGTGGAGTTGCACAGACAACCAGGAGGTTGGCTTAGAAGCAGCCACCCTTGAAAGAGTGCGTAATAGCTCACTGGTCAAGTGATTCCGCGCCGACAATGTAACGGGGCTCAAGCACGCCACCGAAGTTGTGGCATTGACATTACAGGTAGGCCTTCGTGGTCCAGCCGTGTTGATGGGTAGGAGAGCGTCGTGTGGGCAGTGAAGCGGCGGTGGAAACCAGCCGTGGAGGCCACACGAGTGAGAATGCAGGCATGAGTAGCGAAAGACGGGTGAGAAACCCGTCCTCCGGAAGACCAAGGGTTCCAGGGTCAAGCTAATCTGCCCTGGGTAAGTCGGGACCTAAGGCGAGGCCGACAGGCGTAGTCGATGGACAACGGGTTGATATTCCCGTACCGGCGAAGAACCGCCCACATGAAATCAGGAGTGCTAAGCATCCCAAGACGCGTGGATCCCTTCGGGGACGATCGTGAGGCGGCATGCGACCCCATCTGGTGGAGTGAGCGTATTAACAGGTGTGACGCAGGAAGGTAGCCCAACCCGGGCGATGGTTGACCCGGGGCAAGTGCGTAGGCCGAGCGATAGGCAAATCCGTCGCTCATGATGGCTGAGACACGATGCGGATAAAAAGTGGGTGATCCTATGCTGCCGAGAAAAGCATCGACGCGAGGTTCCAGCCGCCCGTACCCCAAACCGACTCAGGTGGTCAGGTAGAGAATACTAAGGAGATCGAGAGAATCGTGGTTAAGGAACTCGGCAAAATGCCCCCGTAACTTCGGGAGAAGGGGGGCCTAAGGCGTGAACCAACTTGCTTGGGGAAGCGCTGCAGGGCCGCAGAGACCAGTGGGAAGCGACTGTTTACTAAAAACACAGGTCCGTGCCAAGTCGCAAGACGATGTATACGGACTGACGCCTGCCCGGTGCTGGAAGGTTAAGAGGACCGGTTAGCCGCAAGGCGAAGCTGAGAATTTAAGCCCCAGTAAACGGCGGTGGTAACTATAACCATCCTAAGGTAGCGAAATTCCTTGTCGGGTAAGTTCCGACCTGCACGAATGGCGTAACGACTTCCCAGCTGTCTCAACCGCGAACTCGGCGAAATTGCAGTACGAGTAAAGATGCTCGTTACGCGCAGAAGGACGGAAAGACCCCGTGACCTTTACTACAGCTTGGTATTGGTGTTCGGTGTGGCTTGTGTAGGATAGGTGGGAGACTGTGAAGCTGGCACGCTAGTGTTGGTGGAGTCATTGTTGAAATACCACTCTGGTCACTCTGGATATCTAACTTCGAACCGTGATCCGGTTCAGGGACAGTGCCTGGTGGGTAGTTTAACTGGGGCGGTTGCCTCCCAAAAAGTAACGGAGGCGCCCAAAGGTTCCCTCAACCTGGTTGGCAATCAGGTGGCGAGTGTAAGTGCACAAGGGAGCTTGACTGTGAGACTGACAGGTCGAGCAGGGACGAAAGTCGGGACTAGTGATCCGGCAGTGGCTTGTGGAAGCGCTGTCGCTCAACGGATAAAAGGTACCTCGGGGATAACAGGCTGATCTTGCCCAAGAGTCCATATCGACGGCATGGTTTGGCACCTCGATGTCGGCTCGTCGCATCCTGGGGCTGGAGTAGGTCCCAAGGGTTGGGCTGTTCGCCCATTAAAGCGGTACGCGAGCTGGGTTTAGAACGTCGTGAGACAGTTCGGTCCCTATCCTCTGCGCGCGCAGGAAATTTGAGAGGATCTGACCCTAGTACGAGAGGACCGGGTTGGACGAACCTCTGGTGTGCCAGTTGTTCCGCCAGGAGCACCGCTGGTTAGCTACGTTCGGGATGGATAACCGCTGAAAGCATCTAAGCGGGAAGCCGGCCTCAAGATGAGATTTCCATCCCCATTGGGGGAGAGGCTCCCAGCCAGACGACTGGGTTGATAGGCCGGATGTGGAAGACAGGACTAACGACTGTCGGAGCTGACCGGTACTAATAAGCCGATAACTTGAAACCTCACTACACACACACGAAAGTGTTCATTCACGTAAAAGGCGTGTGTGTGGCCTGATGACTCGCGTCCACTCTGTGGTTCCCAACAGACGGAAACACAAACACACAACTCAACACACGACACCCATCGTGCCTGAGCAGGCGCCCCCGGACCACCGGGCCGGCACCAGCACACGCACCGATGAGGTTCACCGAGACTACACACCCACCACCCCCCAGGGATGGTGCCGGTTGTGGCAAGAGTTTCGGCGGCCATAGCGCGAGGGAAACGCCCGGACACATTCCGAACCCGGAAGCTAAGACTCGCAGCGCCGATGGTACTGCAGGGGGGACCCTGTGGGAGAGTAGGACACCGCCGGACAACCATTACCAGGAAGGCCACCCCAACGGGTGGCCTTCCTGCATTTAACACACCAACCACCGAACAGCACGACGTTCACGGGTTGGTGCGTATGCGCAGAAGGCCGCCCGATGGGCGGCCTTTCGTCGTCGGGGCGACACAGCCGTGCCGCCGTGCCTCGTACGATGGCCAGATGATCACCGTCCATGGGCCGGCCGCCCGAGTGCTCACCGCCTACACGGATCTCCTGGTGGAGCGCGGCATCCGCGATGCGACGCTCGAGAGCGTGGCGCGTCGAGCGGGCCTGTCGAAGTCCGGTGCACTGCACCACTTCTCGTCGGTGAGCGCGCTGCGTTCCGCGCTCTTCGTCGAGCTCCGCGCACAAGCCCATCGTGACGCCGAACTCATGCGGGAAACGCCGGAGGGCGCGGTCCGCTACTACCTCACCTCGTCGCTCGACCGCGACAGCGAGCTCGAGCGGCTCTTCGACGCCGCATACCGGATCGCCCAGACCGGCGACGAAGGCGCGCTCGAGGTCCTTCGGTCGTGCCGAGACGACTGGCTCGACGTGCTCGTGACGGCGACGAACGATCCGGGCTTGGCCCGCCTCGTGCTCTTCGCCGGCGACGGCATGAACTACAACACGCTCATGAGCCGCCCTGAGGGTGACGACCTGCTCACGGCCGACCACGTCGGCACGCTCGTCGGCACGCTCGAGGGGCTGCAGGGCCGCGGCTCCCGGGACTGATCCCGGCTCCGCCCGTGCAGGCGTGCGGCGATGCCTCGCGTCGCCGCAGCGTGGCGATCCTCCGTCCCAGCCATTCGTCCCGATGGCCGACCGACTAGTCGGTCGGTGCGCTAGAGTGTTCCGACAGCAGCTCCCGGAGTTCCCCGAGAAGCACCGCACTCGACGGCGAGAAGGTATCTGATGAGCACTCCAACGGCTGGCGCCGCGGCATCCACCGATCCGACGCCGACGAAGGGACTGGCGATCGGCAAGCTCGGGCTCTGGGGCTCGACGGTCATCGGCATCGCCTCGACGGCCCCGCTCTTCTCCCTCGCGGCCACGCTCGGCTACGTGATCATCGCGGTCGGCGCACAGGCGCCCGTGGCGTTCATCCTCGCGTTCGTGCCGATGCTGTTCACGGCGTTCGCCTACCGGGAGCTCAACAACGACGTGCCCGACTGCGGCACCGTCTTCACCTGGGCCGCCAAGGCGTTCGGTCCGCGCACCGGTTGGATGGCCGGCTGGAGCATCGCGGTCGCGGGCGTGCTCGTCATGGCGAACCTCGCCGAGATCGCGTCGGTCTACCTGCTCAGCCTGATCGGCGACGGCTCGCTCTCGGACAACCGGTTCATCGTCACGACCTTCGGCTGCGTCATCATCGCGGCCATGACCTGGATCTCGCTGCGCGGCGTCGAGATCGGCGAGCGGATGCAGCAGGTGCTGCTCGCGATCCAGTACCTCGCGATGGCGGCGTTCGTCGTCGGCTGCCTCATCGGCTACTTCAGCGGCAACGCGCCCGATCCGACGCCGGTCTCGCTCGACTGGTTCAACCCGTTCCTCGCCGACGGCACCGGCATGGTGCAGGCGATCCTGCTCGCGCTCTTCATCTACTGGGGCTGGGACACCTGCCTCGCACTCACCGAGGAGACGAAGGATCCCCGCCGCACACCGGGGCGTGCGGCGACGCTCTCGACGCTCGTGCTGCTCATCACCTACGTCGGCGTCACGGTCGTCGCGATGATGTACGCCGGACTCGGCGACACGGGCACGGGCCTGGCCAACGAGGAGCACGCCGACGACGTGTTCTCGGGGCTGGCCGGCATGGCGATGGGGCCGCTCGGCTGGTTCCTCGTGATCGCCGTGGCGATCTCGGCGCTCTCGTCGTCGCAGACGACGATCCTGCCGACCGCGCGCGGCACGTTCGCGATGGGCGTCTACAAGGCCCTGCCCGCCCGGTTCGCCAAGGTGCACCACGTGTCGAAGACGCCGACGTTCTCGACCACGCTCATCGGCGTCATCGCCATCATCTACTACGCCGGCATGAACTTCGTCTCGACGAGCGTGCTCGCCGACTCGGTGCTCTCGATCGGCCTCGCCATCGCGTTCTTCTACGGCATCGCGAGCTTCGCGTGCATCTGGTACTTCCGCCGCAACCTCTTCGACAGCTGGCGCAACGCCTTCTACCGGTTCGTGTTCCCGCTGCTCGGTGGCGTGTTCATGACCTGGGCGTTCGTGCAGTCGGCCATCGACATGGCGAACCCCGACTACGGGTACTCCCAGCTGGGCGGCATCGGCAGCGCGTTCCTCATCGGCGTCGGCTCGCTCGTGCTCGGTGTCGTGCTGATGTTCGTGTGGGCGCTGTTCCCGAACTCCCGGGACTACTTCGAGAAGCGTTCGCTCAACCGCGACACCGAGGTGCTCGCGCCCGAGTGAGCGCGCGGGCGCCGACGCGCCTCCTCGATCCCACCCTCGCCTCCGATCCGAAGGACCGAATCCCATGTTCGACACCGTCATCGTCGGGGCCGGCATCGCCGGCCTCACTGCGGCCCGACTGCTCCACGCGGCGGGCCGGCGCGTCGTCGTCGTCGAGGCGCGCGACCGCATCGGCGGTCGGACCTGGACCGACCGTTCATCGGGCTTCAGCGTGGACCGCGGCGCATCGTGGATCCACGGCCTCGACGGCAATCCGCTCACCGACCTCGTCGAGGCATTCGGCATGGAGAGCGCCGAGTTCACCGTCGGCAGCTTCCAGGCGGGCGGGCGCCCGATCGCGAACTACGACGAGTCGCACGCCGAGCTCGACGCGGTCGCGACCGAGCGGTGGGTCGCGGATGTCGCGGCCGCCGACGAGCGACTCGCGGCCGTGGTGACCGAGACCGAGCACGGCGCGAGCTACGCCGACGTCGCCGAGCGCGCACTCGCGGAGCTCGGCTGGGACGCCGTGCGCACGGAGCGGGTGCGCGGCTTCTACCGCCATCGCACCGAGGAGCAGTGCGGCGCAGACAACGAGGACGTCGACGCCCACGGGCTCGACGAGGATGCGATCGACGGCGACGAGGTCGTGTTCCCGGGCGGCTACGACGCGCTCGCGACCGGGCTGGCGGGCGGCCTCGACATCCGACTCGGGCAGCAGGTCACGGCGGTGACGTGGTCGGCATCCGGAGTTCGAGTCGTCACGAACGATGAGACCTTCGAGGCGGCGCAGGTCATCGTCACGGTGCCGCTCGGCGTGCTCAAGTCCGGCGCGATCGCCTTCGACCCCCCGCTTCCGGAGACGGCGGCCGGGCCCATCGAACGGCTCGGCATGGGCACGTTCGACAAGGTGTTCCTGCAGTTCCCCGAGCGCTTCTGGCAGGAGGACGCCTACGCGATCCGTCAGCTCGGGCCTCAGGGGGTTCCGTGGCACTCCTGGTACGACGTGTCCGCCGTCAGCGGCACGCCGATGCTGCTCACGTTCGCGGGCGGCGAGTGGGCGCGCAGCATCGAGGCGATGGACGACGACGAGATCGTCGCCTCGGTGCTCGAGGCGCTCCGGCGCAACTACGGCGACGCGGTTCCCGAGCCGAGCGGGTACTGGATCACCCGCTGGGGCGCCGACCCGTTCAGCCTCGGGTCGTACTCCTACGTCGCCCGCGGCGCTTCGCACGACGACCACGACACGATGTCCACGCCGGTCGGGGGCGTGCTGCATCTCGCCGGAGAGGCGACGTGGAGCACGGACCCCGCGACGGTGCACGGCGCGCTGCTCTCGGGGCTCCGCGCGGCGGAGCGGATCCTCGGCGTCGCGATCCCGATCGAGCGCGTCGCCGAGCCGAACTGACGGAGACGCCCGGGCCTGGCCGTTAGGCCCGGGTGAGCTCCTCGCGGATGCCGGCGACGAACGCGTCGATGTCGGCCTCGCTCGTGTCGAACGAGCACATCCAGCGCACCTCGCCCTTCGCGGCATCCCAGTCGTAGAACTTGAAGCCGCGGTCGCGCAGGCGGTCGGCGACACCGAGGGGGAGCACCGCGAACACGCCGTTCGACTGGGTGGCCTGGCTGAACCCGAGGCCGGGCAGCTCGCCCGCGGCGATGCCGGCGTCGAGCGCGTCGCGCAGGCGGCGGGCCATGGCGTTGGCGTGCGAGGCGCTCTCGAGCCAGAGATCGCCCTCGAGCAGGGCGATCAGCTGCGCCGAGACGAAGCGCATCTTCGAGGCGAGCTGCATGTTGAGCTTGCGGAGGTACTTGAGGCCCTCGGATGCCGCGGGGTTGAGCACCACGATGGCCTCGGCGCCGAGCGCGCCGTTCTTGGTGCCGCCGAAGCTCAGCACGTCGACGCCGGCGTCGCGCGTGAAGGCGCGCAGCGGCAGGCCGAGCGAGGCGGCGGCGTTGGAGAGGCGTGCGCCGTCCATGTGGAGCAGCATGCCGTGCTCGTGCGCGTGGTCGGCGATCGCGCGCACCTCGTCGGGCGTGTAGAGCGTGCCGAGCTCGGAGGTCTGCGTGATCGAGACGACGAGCGGCTGTGCGCGGTGCTCGTCGCCCCAGCCCCACGCCTCTTCGTCGATGAGCTCGGGGGTGAGCTTGCCGTCGGGCGCGATGACGGTGAGCAGCTTGATGCCGCCCACGCGCTCGGGCGCACCGCCCTCGTCGGAGTTGATGTGCGCGGTCTTCGCCGAGATCACGGCGCCCCATCGGGGCAGCATCGACTGCAGGCCGGTGACGTTCGCGCCCGTTCCGTTGAACACCGGGAAGGCCTCGACGCCTTCGCCGAAGTGCTGGGCGAAGACCTGCTGGAGTCGCTCGGTGTAGGCGTCCTCGCCGTAGGCGATCTGGTGGCCGCCGTTCGCGGCAGTGATCGCGGCGAGCACCTCGGGGTGCACGCCGGAGTAGTTGTCGGAGGCGAAACCACGAATGGTGGTGTCATGCAGGGGGCTGTTCTCGAGGCTCACCGGTCCATCCTGCCACCGACGACCCGAGCGCTTCCTGACGTTCGGCGCGGGGAACCTGCGCGTGCGGCCTCGCAGACGCACGGATGCCCCGGGGCACCGGCCCCGGGGCATCCGCTCGCCATGATCAGCCCAGGAGGGTGAAGACCACCGTGGAGGTGTTGCCGGCGACATCGGAGACGATCAGCGTGTTCTGCCCCGCGACCGCGCCGAACGTGCCCGGCTTCACGAAGTTGAGGTCCGACCAGACGTTGTTCGACAGGTCCTTGACCACGCCGTTCAGCTCGACCTTGTCGACCTTGCCGGCGTCGAAGAGCTTGAAGCTGACCTTGTCGTAGGTGCCGTCGGCCCCGACGGTCTCGCCGGTGCCCGTCTTGACCGTCGCGACGGGCTTCGTCGTGTCGGGTGCGACCGGCGCGGGAGCCTGCTCGAACGCGACGCGGTCGACGGTCCAGAAGGCGCTGTTGGTGCCGGTGTAGTGGAAGCGGAACTGGGCCGTGCGAGCGCCGGCGGGCACGTCGAAGGTGAGCCGCTCGTTCGTGTTGGTGTTGGCCGAGTACGCCTTCAGCGACTGCGGCGCTCCGCCGTCGAAGCTCACCGAGACCTCGGCCGACTGCGGGCCGTCGATGAAGTAGTTCGTCGCGTACGCGAGCGTCGCCGTCGCGGCCCCGGTGAGCGCGTAAGCCGGGCTCACGAGCGTCGAGTCGAACTGGCCGGCGGTGTGCGACTTATCGTCCCACTCGTCGGAGTCGGCCACGGCGAAGACGTCGCGGCTGCGAACGCTCGTCTCGCGGCGCTGGCCGAGCTCGACGTTCGTCCAGAACTCGTCGGTCGCGAACGACCAGCCGGCCCACTCGGTGACGCCGCCTGCGGGCATCTTCGAGTTGTCGATGCTCCAGCCCTCGGGCGTCGTGTGCGTCCAGCCGAGCGTGCCCGCGGCGGGGCGGGTCTCGTCGACCTTGCCCTGCAGCACGGGGCGTAGCGCGTCGAAGTCGTCGGCTTTCAGGGCGCCGAGCGCAGTGCCGTCGAGCTTCCAGGCGGCGTCGGCGGCGATGCCGTCGGCGGCGAGCACGGTCGGCGCGATGTCCGCGACCTTGACGTCGTTGCGCACCGAACCCGCGGCGATGCCGGGGCCTGCCGCGATGACGAAGACCTTGCGCTCGGCGGGCGTGTTGCCGCCGTGTCCGCCGGTCGGCGTGTGGCCGTGGTCGGCCGTGACGATGATCGTCCAGTCCTCGGCGGCGCGGGTGGGGCGGGCCTCGACCGCGGCGAGGATCTCGCCGAGCTGGGCGTCGGCGCGCTTCAGCGCCGCGCCGTAGGCGGCGCCGTTGGTGCCGACCGAGTGCCCGGCGCCGTCGACCTCGTCGAGATGCACGAACACGTCGTCGGGGTTGCCGGTGGAGAGGGCCGCCACGGTCCTCGCGGTGGTGCCCACGTCGTTGCCTCCGGCGATGCGCTGGTCGACCTTCGGACCGAAGATGGTGCCGGGGATCGGCCCCCAGGTTCCGACGACGAGCGTCGAGCGCTCGGGCTTCGCGGTCTCGATGCGCGTGAGGTAATCGGGGTACTCGCCGTAGTTCGGGTTGCTGAAGTTGTTGTCGGGAACTCGGTGCTTGTCGGGCCACACGCCCGTGGCGATCGTCGACCAGCCCGCGCCCGAGATGGTGCCGGCCATGGGCTGCGCGTAGAGGTTGCTCGTCGCGGTCAGGCCCGCGGCGCGGAGGGCGACGAGGTTCGGCATCTCGGCCGGCTCGAGGAAGTCGAAGCTCGCGCCGTCGATGCCGACGACGAGGGTCTTCGCGGTGCGGGAACCGTCGGCGGCAGCGGCGACGGGGGCGGCCGAGGCGGCCGAGGCGGCCTGCGCGCAGATGGGCGCCGCGACGAGGGCGGCGGCGAGGAACGTGGTCGAGACGGCGCGGATCGCGCGGTTCGGCGATGGCATGAAAGGTGGGCCTTCCGGTGGGTGTCGCGGCGACGGATGCCGCCGCGAGCCCAGTCTTGGTCAGGCGCGATCGCCCGGCACCGGGATCCGGAAGTTGTCGAGACATGTTCGCCGCCGGTTCACGCGGACCGCCCGCGACCCGCCCATGGTCCGGTGAAAGTCACGTGAACAGGCTGCCCGTGGCGGGATCGGGTGTCGATACAACCTGCCGTGCGCCGGGTCGACGGACCGCGCGCCGGCCAGACGCACGGATGCCGCGGGCTCCCGCCCGCGGCATCCGCTCGCTCTGCTCGTGCTCCAGTGCGCTCAGCCGCGCAGCGCCTCGCCGAGCTTGACGCGGGGGCCGGTCTTCAGCAGCGAGTTGCGGTAGATGCGCTCGCCGATGAGGACCGCGAGCACGGTCGTGGCGATCAGGATCGCGAGCGACACGAACGGTTCCCACCACTCGGCCGTGCCGAGGAACACCCGCATCGGCATGCCGACCGGCGCCGAGAACGGCACGTAGCTCATGATCGCGAGCACGGTGGGGTTGTCGTTGAAGAAGATGATGAGGAAGTACGGCAGCATGATGAGCATCGTCACGGGCGTGGTCACCGAGCCCATGTCCTCGGCGCGCGAGACCATGGCCGCGGTCGCCGCGAAGAGGGCCGCGAGCATCACGAACCCGACCGCGAAGAACACCACGAACCAGATCACGGAGGCGCCGAGGCCGCCGAGCAGCACCCGCTGCCCCGTCAGCATGAGCCCGAGCAGGGCGATCACCGCGATCGCGAGGATCTGGCCGAACGCGAGGACGCTGTTGCCGATGACCTTTCCGGTGAGCAGCGCACGCGCCGACACGGTCGAGAGCAGGATCTCGACGACGCGCGTCTGCTTCTCTTCCACGACGGACTGGGCGATCGTCGAGCCGAACGTGATCGCCGACATGAAGAAGACGATGCCGAAGCCGAAGGCCACGAGGTAGGCGAGGCCGGGGTCGACCGCGGCGGGCTCGAGCAGTTCGACGCTCGGGTACACGGCGAGGGCCTGCACGACGTCGGACGGCGTCTGGTCGAGTCCGATCACGGTGACGCCCAGCGGGTCGGATGCTGCGGGCACCACGATCGCATCGACCTCGCCGTCGCGCAGCAACTGCTCGCCGGCAGCCTGGTCGTCGACCGACACGACGTCGAGCGCGGCGTTGCCGTCGACCGCCGACGAGGCGCCGGCGACCACGGCCACCTTGGGCGCGTCGGACTGGCCGCCGAACAGGCTGCCGAGCACGACCGAGGCGAGCACCGCGAGCATGAGCACGCCCGTCGAGATGAGGAACGTCTTGCTGCGCAGCCGCATCGTGATCTCGCGGCCGGCGATGAGGCCGACGCTGTCGACGAATCGCGGGGTCGCGGGGCGGTCGAGGGTGGTGCTCATCGCACGACCTCCTTGAAGATCTGGGCGAGCGAGGTGCGCTCGCGCGAGAAACTGACGAGTCCGCCACGGGCGACGGCTTCGGCGAGGGCGGCCTCGCGCGCGGCATCCGTCTCGGCCTCGAACACGGCCCAACCCCCGTCGAATTCGATGACGCGGATGCCGGGCTGCTGGCGCAGCCACCCGGCGTCGCCCGCGACGAGCAGCTCCCAGCGTTCGGTGCCGTGCTGGGCGCGCAGGGCATCACCGGTTCCGGATGCCGCGATGCGGCCTCCGGCGATGATCACGAGGTCGTCGCAGAGGCGCTCGACGATGTCGAGCTGGTGCGACGAGAACAGCACGGGGGTGCCGGTGGCCGCGACATCCGCGAGCACGCTCTGCACGGTCTCGACCGCCATGGGGTCGAGGCCGGAGAACGGCTCGTCGAGCACGAGCATCTCGGGGCGGTGCACCAGGGCCGCGGCGATCTGCGCGCGCTGCTGGTTGCCGAGCGAGAGCGACTCGATGGTGTCGTCGGTGCGCTCGCCGAGGCCGAGCCGCTCGAGGAGTTCGAGCGCGTTGGCCCTGGCGGCGGCGGGAGCCCAGCCGTGCAGGCGGGCCAGGTAGACGGTCTGTTCGAGCACCTTCATCTTGGGGTAGAGGCCGCGTTCCTCGGGCATGTAGCCGAAGCGGCGGCGGTCGGTCGCGCCGACGGGTGCACCGTCGAGCGTGACGGTTCCGCCGTCGGACGCGAGCACGCCGAGGATGATCCGCATGGTCGTGGTCTTGCCGGCGCCGTTGCCGCCGACGAATCCGGTGAGTCGGCCATCGCCGACGGCGAAGCTCACGTGATCGAGGGCGAGGCGCTCGCCGTAGCGCTTGGTGATGTCGTGGAGTTCGAGCATGGCTTCACCGTACGGATGCCGCGGGGCCGCGGCATCCGTCGTGCGGGTGGTTCTGGGCGGGCGACACGGAGGGCGCTCCGCCGCGCGGGGGAGGTCGTCGTCAGTGCGCTCGGGTCGGCGGACGCAGGCCGGCGGACTCAGGACGGCGGCGACGTGCGTCGGGGGTTCCGGATGTCGGCGGTGCTGGCTAGCCTCGCAGGGTGAGCGAGCCGGAGCAGGTCCAGACGCAGCCAGAGGTGGTTCCGCCGCCCAACGGCATGCGCACGTTCATGCAGGTGCTCGTGAACACCGCGATCGCCAACGTCACCACGAGCTTCCTCTGGTTCGCACTCACGTTCTGGGTCTACCTCGAGACCCGCTCGGTGCTCGCGACGGGCATCATCGGCGGCGCCTACATGCTGCTCATCGCGTTCTTCGCGATGCTGTTCGGCTCGATCGTCGACCGGCATCGCAAGCTGCAGGTGATGATCCTCTCGAGCGTCATCACGCTCGCGGCCTTCGTCATCGCCGGGGTGCTGTACCTGCTGCAGCCCGAGTCGGCGCTCCTCGACCTCGGCGGCCCGTGGTTCTGGGCGTTCTCGGGCATCATCCTGCTCGGCGCGGTCGTCGAGCACATGCGCAACATCGCCCTCTCGACGACGGTCACGCTGCTGGTGCCGGTCGAACGGCACGCGAACGCCAACGGCCTCGTCGGCACCGTGCAGGGACTCGCCTTCATCGTCACGAGCGTGTTCAGCGGCCTCGCGATCGGCCTGCTCGGCATGGGCTGGACCCTCGTCATCGCGATCGTGCTCACCCTCGTGGCACTCGCGCACCTGCTGTTCCTGAAGGTCCCTGAGGCGCAGCCCGTGCCGGCCGAGGGCGAACGCGCCTCGACCATCGACCTCAAGGGCAGCATCGCCGCGGTGCGGGCGGCGCCCGGGCTATTCGCCCTGATCATCTTCTCGACGTTCAACAACCTCATCGGCGGCGTCTACATGGCGCTGATGGACCCGTACGGCCTCACCCTCTTCCCGGTCGAGATCTGGGGCATCGTGCTCGGCGTCTCGGCCACCGGATTCGTCATCGGCGGACTCATCATCGCGAAGTTCGGCCTCGGCAAGAACCCGATCCGCACGATGCTGCTGCTCGTCGTCGCCATGGGCGTGCTCGGCGCGCTCTTCACGATCCGCGAGTGGTGGGTGCTCTACGGCGTCGGAATCTGGCTCTACATGACGCTCATCCCGGCCGTCGAGGCGGCCGAGCAGACCGTGATCCAGAAGGTCGTGCCGTTCACCCGCCAAGGGCGCGTCTTCGGGTTCGCGGCCGCGGTCGAATCGGCGGCGGCCCCGATCACCGCGTTCCTCATCGCCCCCATCGCCGAGTTCATCATCATCCCCTACATGAAGACGGATGCCGGTCAGCAGGCGTGGGGCTGGCTCCTCGGCGACGGCGAGGCCAGGGGCATCGCGCTCGTGTTCCTGATCTCGGGGCTCGCCATGGTCGTGCTCGCGCTCGCCGCATTCACGACGCGCTCGTATCGCCTGCTCTCGGCGGAGTACGAGGGTGGCGAGACGTCGGTGCCGGCGGCGGCCGACGCCAGTGCTGTCGCAAGCGCCGACGCCGACCCCGTTGCTGACGCCGACCCCGTTGCTGACGCCGACGCCGATGCCGATGCGCCTCAGCGCAACGCGTAGGTCAGGTTCACGACGCCGCCCGGCCGCGGTTCGGCGTGGACGAACTCGAGGGCGCGGTCGCCGATCGCGACCGGTGTGAACGAGCGTCCGCCGCCGAGGAGCACGGGCACGACGCGAAGGTGCAGCTCGTCGACGAGCCCGGCGGTGAGCAGGGCATCGGTGAGGGTGAGGCTTCCCCAGACGATCACGGTCTCGAATCGCTGCACGAGCGCGGTGGCCGCATCGACGCCGTCGCCGCGGAGGATCTCGATCTCGCCGTCGCCCCACGGAGCCGCGGCCAGCGTGTTCGAGACCACGAACTTGGGCAGCCGGTCGATGAGCTCGGCGACGTGCTCGACCTCGGGGTCGACCCCCGGCCAGTAGTCGGCGAACATCCGGTAGGTGGTCGCGCCGAAGAGGATCGCATCGGCCTGTCGGACGTAGGCGAGCTGCTCGGCGTCGTTGAAGTCGACCTCGCCGTCGGCGCCCGGGCGCACGAGTGCCTCGAAGAAGTCGATGCCGCCGTCGGGGTCAGCGGCGTACCCGTCGACCGTGACGACCTGCTCGACGATGAGGCGACCCATCACTGCACCTCGGAGTCGAGGCGTTCGACGAGCAGGTCGAACGCGGAGTCCCACCCGTCGTAGACGTACTCGTCACCGGCCGCACCCTCCACGCCCTGGACGTGGAACGTCATCAGGGTCTGCTCCCCCGCCTCGCCGTGCACGGCGAGGTCGATGCTGATGACCGGCACGAGATCATCGGGGTCGCCGGGGGACCCCCACGTGAAGACGAGTCGCGACGGCGGCGTGATCTCGCGGTAGACGCCGAAGGTCGGGTACTCGGTGCCGTCGGGCGCGATCATCGTGTAGCGGTAGCTCCCGCCGGGGCGGGCGTCGATCACGACGGAATCCCGCGGGGTCTCGATGCCACGTGGGTGCCACCAGATGGCGGCTTCGTCGGGGTCGGTCCATGCGTTCCAGACGACCTCGCGCGGGGCGTCGAAGACGCGGGTGATGGTGAACTGCTTCGATCCGGTGGCGGTCTGCTCAGGCATCCGTCTGTCCTTTCAATGCTCGGAGTCGTTCGCTCAGCAGGTCGAAGCGCTCGTTCCATTCGCCGCGATGCCGGTCGACCCAGGCGGATGCCTCGTCGAGCGGTTCGGTGCGGAGCGTGCAGGTGCGCCACTGGGCGTTCGCGGTGCGCTCGATGAGGCCGGCCCGCTCGAGCACCTTGAGGTGCTGCGAGATCGCGGGGCGACTGATCGCGAACGGCTCGGCCAGGTCTCCGACGGTCGTCGGTCCCTCGCGCAGGCGCGAGAGGATTCCGCGCCGCGTCGGGTCGGCCAACGCCTGGAACACCACGCTGAGCTCGTCGTGCGCATCCGCCAATGTAAGCGACTCCTTAATTAATGAAGTGCTTAAATGTAAGCGGTCGGTGTCCGGGCGTCAAGGGCTGCGATTCGCGAGGTGCGGGGATCGACCCGTACGGGAAGCCGAGGTTCGCGAGCGAGGCGCGACTGGCCCGGTATCTGTCGCACGCCTAGGGGTGTTGCAGCCGACAGAGGATCGCGCCCAGTGGGCGATGACCCTGGCCGGTGCGCAGGTGGGTCTCGAGGGTCTCGAAGCCGCACTCCTCGAGGAGGCGGTGCAGCTCGGGTGCCGGCCATCGCCAGGCGGGTGCCACCGCGTGGTCGAACTCCTCGAGTGCGGGGCCCTCGAAGAAGCCGAGCACCAGCACACCGCCCGGACGGAGCACCCTGGCGAACTCGCCGATCGGCACGGCGATGCGCGACGGGTGGTGGTGGATCGTCGAGAACCACGAGAGCACGCCGCCGAGCGAGTCGTCCGCCTGCTCGATCCGGTCGATGCTCCCGGTGTCAAACCGGACTCCGGGGTGGGTCGCGCGGGCGTACTCGAGGAAGCCGGGAACGAGGTCGATGCCACGGGCATCGAGTCCGCGGCCCGCGAGGTAGTCCGTCCAGTGCCCCGGTCCGCAGCCCGCGTCGAGCACCGGGCCGTCGACGAGCTCGATCCAGTTGTCGATGAGCTGGCGATCCGAGGCGTGCACCGCGCTCATGGACCCGAGCCGGTCGATGTACTCGGCGGCTCGGCGGGAGTACGCCTCAGTGGTCTCGGCCATGGCGTCGAGCGTAGCGCCGTGCACCGGGGTCCGAACGGCCGGCCGTCCGACGCCGACCGAGGCCCGAGACACGGGGCCGCGGGCGTCAGCTTCCGGGGCGCACGATGCCGTGCTCGTAGGCGTAGACGACGGCGTGCACGCGGTCGCGCAGCCCGAGCTTCATGAGCACCTTCGAAACGTGCGTCTTCACGGTGGCCTCGCCCACCCACATGCGCTGGGCGATCTCGGCGTTCGAGATGCCCTCGGCGAGGAACTCGAGCACCTCGCGTTCGCGATCCGTCAGCGAATCGAGCTCGGGCGAGCCGGAAACCGGCATCGCCGCCACCGATGAGCTGCGTGCGCCGGTTTCGGACGCGAGGGCAGAGCCGGCGCCTGTTTCGGGAACCTCGCCGGCGCGCGGCATCCGCTCGGCTCGGCTCGCGACGGCCTCGATGACCCGACGCGTGACGTCGGGTGAGAGCAGCGCGTCGCCGCGGGCGACGACCTGCACGGCCTCGATGAGTTGCTCGGGGCTCGAGTTCTTCAGCAGGAATCCGCTCGCGCCGGCCTCGAGGGCCTCGAAGAGGTAGTCCTCGCGGTTGAACGTCGTGAGCACGAGCACCGCGGCGGAGGTGGTCGCGTCGGCTGTGATGCGCCTGGTGGCCTCGAGGCCGTCCATGCCGGGCATCTGCACGTCCATGCACACGACGTCGGGCTGGAGGGCCGCGACCTGGGTGATCGCCGCCGCACCGTCGGACGCCTCGCCGACGACCTCGATGCCGTCCTCGGAATCGAGGATCGTGCGGAAGCCGGCGCGGACGAGGCTCTGGTCGTCGACGACGAGCACGCGGATGCTCACGAGGCGACCCCCTCGCGACGAAGCGGGAAGCGTGCGCGCACGAGGTACCCGCCCCGCGCCCGTGGGCCCACCTCGAGCGTGCCGCCGGCCGCACCCACCCGCTCGCGCATGCCGAGCTGGCCGAGTCCGCCGCCGGCCGCGCCATGTCCGCCGGCGACGGGGCTCCTGCCGCTGCCCGCGCTGCCGCCGCCGGCCGCACCGCGGACCCCCCAGCCGGCCGCCTCGGTCGACGGCCCGACGGCCGCCCTGGTCGCGGTGCCCGTGTTCGTCACCTCGACTTCGACGGCGTCGGCATCCCACCGCACTCGCACCTCGGTGGTCGCCGACGGCCCGGCGTGCTTGCGAACGTTGGTGAGCGCCTCCTGCGCGATGCGATAGGCGCTGAGGTCGACGACCGCGGAGACCGGGCGCGCCTCGCCGACGACGGAGAGGGTCACCGCCAGGCCGCTCGTGGCGCTGTCGGCGACGAGCTCGTCGATGCGTTCGATGCAGCGCGTCGAGGTGCTGGCCGTCAACGGCCCGTCGTCACCGATGCCGGGGGCCACGTCGATCGAACCCGTGTCGGCTTCGCCGCGCAGCGTGCCGAGCAGGCCGTGCAGTTCGTCGACGGCGTCGCGTGCGCTCGACTCGATCGACGAGAGCGCCGCGGCCGCGGCATCCGGATCCTTCGCGAGCACCCGGCGTGCGGCACCCGCCTGCACGCCGATCACCGACACGTGGTGCGCGACCACGTCGTGCAGCTCGCGGGCGATGCGCAGCCGCTCGAGGGCGACGGCCTGCACCCTGGTGCGTTCGCGCTCGGCCGCGAGCTCGGCGGTGCGCTGCTCGAGCTCGGCCCTGGCCCGCGCCGACCGGTAGGCGGTGTCGCCGAAGTACCACGCGCCGCCGAAGTACAGCAGGTTCGTGAGTACGTTGATGAGGCTGTAGGCGACGAACGGCGACAGCAGTCCGTCGCGGTCGAGCTCGGGGAGGAAGTCCTGCGCCAACGACGAGGTGATGAGGCCCCAGAACAGCCAGCCGAACATGGAGATGACGATCGCCCCGCGCACGAGGTTGGCCCTCACCCGCGAGCGGCTCCAGGCGCCGACGGTGTAGATGGCGATGAAGAGCGCGATGTTGGAGAAGAGCAGTTCGATCACGCCGGTCATCGAGCCCGCCACGAACACCGCCGAGGCGACGATCGCGACGACCTCGGGCCACCGGCGGCGAGCCGCGAGCGGCAGCGTCATGCCGACCGCCCAGAGTGCAGCGCCCCACCACGGGCCGTTCTCGGTCATGCCCGTGATGCGGTACAGCACGACGCTCGCCCCGGTGGCGGCGGCGAGCACGAGGGCGAGGATCACGTCGTGGCGGTACGCGCGACGGTCGGGCCGCGGGCGCACCCACTCGACCCCGTCGATCACGGGCGGTGCAACGGTGGCGCTCATCCTCCAACGCTAGCGAGCGGATGCCGCGGGCGGATCCGTCGTGCGGCGGACTTCCGCCCGGCGCGCGACGGCGCGCCGCCCGCCCGAGCCCGCCCGAGATGCCACTCGTCGTCGGATCCGTGGGACCGATGCCGACAGCTTCCGGCATCTCGATGGGCGGGCGCGTCGGCATGGCGCGAGCGATCGCCGAACCAGTACGCTCGGGCCCCATGACCGCAGTGACCCCGCCCGATGGCGCCACCGAGGCCGGGCCGGCCGCCGCGGCATCCGTCGACCCGACCGCCCACGCGACCGTCGACCCGTGCCGACCGCCGAACCTGGGCCTGCGGGAGCGCCGGTTCGACTGGTTCTTCATCGTGATGTTCTCGCTGTTCACGATCACGAGCCTGATCAGCGACCTGCTGCCGTCGATCGGGGTCGACTTCTCGCAGCCGTCGTCGAACTTCTTCGTGAACTCGAACTGGTGGTACGCCCACGACACCGACCCGCTGTTCATGGAGCCGCCGACGTGGATGCGCATCGTGACCGGCCTGTCGGCCTTCGTCTACATGCCGTTCTACATCGTGCTGGTGATCTCGCTCGTGCGCGGGTGGAACTGGATCCAGCTGCCGAGCGTCATCTACGCGACCATGATCTCGACCATCACGGGCATCATCGTGTTCGGCGTCGAGTTCTTCGGCGAGCCGGAGTGGGTCACGCCGAACCCGGTCAAGTTCCTCGCGTTCAACCTGCCCTACGTGCTCGTGCCGATCGTGCTGCTCGTGCGCATGCGCAAGCCGCGGCCGTTCGCGCGCAGGTTCTGACCGGGCGGCTTCGGGACGCTCGGCGGGCGCGGTTAGGCTCGCACGCATGAGCAGTGCCGCACCTCCGAACCACGCCGCACCCATCGACGCCCGGCCGGTCGTCGACCGAGGGGCCGTCGTCGCGGAACTGCAGCGACTGCTGCGCGCCGACCAGGTGGTGACGGATGCCGCAGCGCTCGCCGAGTACGCGCACGACGACGCAGAGTGGGCGCCGTTCGAGCTCCCGCTCGCCGTGGTGCTCGCCGAGCACGAAGGGGATGTGGCCGCCGTCGTGCGGCTGGCGGCGGCATCCGGAGCCCGCGTGGTTCCGCGAGGTGGGGGCACCGGGCTGTCGGGCGGGGCCAACGCGGTGGCCGACGGCATCGTGCTCTCGCTCGAGCGCATGACCCGCATCGTCGAGATCGACGCCGCGGAGCGATTCGCGGTCGCCGAGGCGGGCGTCATCAACGACACGCTGCGGCAGGCGGTCGCCGAGCAGGGCCTCTGGTATCCGCCCGACCCGGCGAGCTACCGCATCTCGACGATCGGCGGCAACGCGGCCACGAACGCCGGCGGCATCTGCTGCGTGAAGTACGGCGTGACCCGCGACTACGTGCTCGGGTTGCGCGTCGTGCTCGCCGACGGCGAGATCGTCGACCTCGGCCGACGAACGGCGAAGGGCGTCACGGGCTTCGACCTGACGGCGCTCATGGTGGGGTCGGAGGGCACGCTCGGCATCATCACGCAGGTCACCGTGAAGCTGCTGCCGCTCGCGGGCCGCGAGGAGCGTGCGGTCGTCGGCGCCTTCGGCTCGCTCATCGCCGCCGGCGAGGCCGTTTCGGCGATCAGCGCGTCGGGCATCGTGCCGTCGGCCCTCGAGATCCTCGACCGCACGTGCATCGAGGCCGTCGATGCCTGGCAGTCGCTCGGGCTCCCGCACGGGGTCGACACGCTCCTGCTCGCCAAGGTCGACGAGGTCGCTGCGCTCGGCGAGCGGCACGCGGCATCCGTCGCCGACCTCATGACCGGCGCCGGCGCGCTCTCGGTCGAGCAGGCCGCGGACGCCGACGAGGTCGACCGGCTGTTCGTGGCTCGACGGCTCGCGTACCCGGCGCTCGAGCGCCTCGGGCCGGTGCTCACCGAGGACATCTGCGTGCCGCGCGGCGCCGTGCCCGAGATGCTCGCGCGCATCCAGTCCGCGGCGGCCGAGTTCGATGTCGTGATCGCGAACATCGCGCACGCGGGCGACGGCAACCTGCACCCGCTCATCATCGCGCCCGAGGGCGACGACGCCGCGAAGGCCAGGGCGAAGCTCGCGTTCGACCGCATCGTCGACGAGTGCCGCGCGCTCGGGGGAACGGTCACGGGCGAGCACGGCGTTGGACTGCTGAAGCTCCCCGGCGCGCGCGCCGAACTCGGCGACCGGGTGATCGCGATGCACGCGGCGATCAAGCAGGCGCTCGACCCGAAGGGCACGCTGAACCCGGGCAAGGCGTTCTGAGCGAGGAGCAGAACAGCTAGCGCGCGAGGAACGCCAGCAGCTCGTCGTTGAAGCGGGCGGGCTGCTCGATGTTCGCGGCGTGCCCGTCGTGCGCGATCACGGTCGAGCTCGCGAGCGAGTTCAGGGCTGCGGATGCCGCGGCATGCGCCGAGGGCCAGAACTCGCTCTCGGCGCCGGCGACGAAGAGTGTCGGCACAGAGGTCGCGGCGATCGTGGAGCGCCAATCGGCGATCGCGTGGTCGTGCAGCAACTCGAGCTCGGCGGCGGTGAACGTCGGCTTCCCGCCCTTCGGCAGCTCCATCGCGCGCAGGATGCGAGCGATGCGCACGAGGCCCTTGGCCTTCGCCGGGAAGCGCCCGGGATCGGGGATCCCCGTCGCGAAGAAGGTGTCCCGGTTCGTGGCGTCGTAGTCGTAGAACCCGTGGGCCCAGTCGTCGTCGTTCAGCATCTTCGGCGTCTGGTCGACGGTGACGACGTCGCGCACGCGAGCCGCGGCATCCGGAGTCGCCCGGAGCATCGCCCAGATCGAGTTCGCGCCCATCGACTGCCCGACCAGGGTCGCGTCGTGCAGGTCGAGCGACTCGAGCAGGTCGCGGATGTCGGCGCCGTGCCGGCGCATGGTGTGCCCGTCGGCAGGGCCGACCCCCGACCTGCCGTGGCCGCGCCGGTCGAAGGCGATGACGCGCAGGCCCGCCCGCTCGAGCGGCTTGACCTGGTACCGCCAGCTGGTCGCGGCGGCCTTGAACCCCGCGATCAGCACGACCGTACGCGCCGAGGGGTCGCCCCACTCGAGGTAGTGCAGGTCGACGTCGTCGGAACTCGTGATGCTCGGCATGGTGTGCTCGATTCTGTCCGGTATCGGGGGATGGCGCCAGGCTGAGGCGACTCGATCGTCAGGCCGGGCTCAGCCGAGCTCAGCCCAGCTCAGCCCAGCGGCTCGGCCGCCAGGTCGCGCGTGCGGTAGAACTCGTGGTCCCAGAGGGCGTAGATCGCCCAGGTGGGCAGGATGTACGACTCGGGCATGAAGTCGCGCTGCGAGGCGTGGATCTGCCATCCCTCGAACTTCGTGCCGACCTCGGCGGGCATCGCGTAGTTCGGCTCGGGCTGGTTGGCGACGACGAACGCCCCGACCTTGCCGCCGAACGCGATGAGCGCCTTGGTCGGGCTGATCGTGTAGGCGATCTGGTCGGGGCCGGTGTACGAGCCCCCGGCCTCCTCGAGCTGGGCGATCGCGAGCTCGGTCACGTGCCCCATCTGCATGTGGTCCTTGTGGCCGGTGGCGCCGCTCTCGGGCCAGAACGTCACCACGACGTCGGGCTTCACGCGGCGCATCGTGGCGGCGACGCGGTCGACCAGCTCGTCTTCGTCGGCCTCGGGCACGCCGCCGTCGGGGTAGTCCCAGACCTCGTGCTCGTCGACGCCGAGGTTGAAGCTGTTCTTCAGGGCCTCGGCCTTGCGGATGTCGCCGAGATCCTCCTGGCGCCCGACCACCGGCCCCTGCTCGCCGGCCTCGCCACGCGTCGCCGTGATCATGGCGGTGTAGGCGCCGTCGCGGTGCTTGGCGCGGAAGAAGAGGCCGTTGACGGTCTGCTCGTCGTCGGGGTGCGCGAAGACGCCGAGCACGCGGGTGCCGCCGAGCTCGCCGACGACGGACTCGACGCCCTTCGCGGAGGGCTCGTGGAAGAGGTCTCGCCCCGCCCAGTAGACCCCGCCGGCGAGGGCGAGGACGACGGCCGAGACGGTGATGAGCGCGACGGTGCGCTTGCGCATGGGGGTGCTTTCGGGTCGAGCGGATGCCGCGCGGCGGCGTGGGTGCGCCTGGTGCCACGGGCGTGGGGGTGGCAGCATGCTACCCCGCGGCATCCGGATGGCCGAACCGCGCTCGGGTTTCGGTGGCGGGGTTTGAGACCTCGGCGGGTGGCGGCGCGGACGCCGCAGGCGGAGGATGGGCGGGTGAGCCGGTTCCCGCGATGAGCGCCCCCACGGCAGCGACGCCGTCGGCGCCGTCCTCCACGCCGGGCCGCGTGCAGGCCGTCTACTTCACGCTGCTCATCGGCAACACGCTTGCGGCCTCGTTCATCTGGGGCATCAACACGCTGTTCCTGCTCGACGCGGGGCTGACGAACCTCGAGGCGTTCGCCGCGAACTCGTTCTTCTCGATCGGCATGGTCGTGTTCGAGGTGCCGACGGGCGTGATCGCCGACACGCTCGGGCGGCGGGTGTCGTACCTCCTCGGCACGGTCACGCTGGCCGTGACGACCGTGCTGTACTACCTGCTGTGGGTGTGGCACTCGCCGTTCTGGGCGTGGGCGCTCGTGTCGGTGCTGCTCGGGCTCGGCTTCACGTTCTTCTCGGGCGCGGTCGAGGCGTGGCTCGTCGACGCGCTCACGGCCACGGGCTACACGGGCAGCCTCGAGCAGGTGTTCGGACGCGGGGTGTCGGTCGCGGGCATCGCCATGCTCGGCGGCTCGACGCTCGGCGGCGTTGTCGCGCAGGCGACCGATCTCGGGGTGCCGTTCCTCATGCGCGCGGGCGTGCTGGTGCTCATGTTCGTGGTCGCGGCGCTGCTCATGCGCGACCTGGGGTTCACCCCGGCGGATCGGGGACACCCGATCACGGCCACGAAGCACGTGCTCACGGCATCCGTGAAGTACGGCCTCGGCAGGCCCGGCGTGCGCTACATGATGCTCGCGTCCGCGTTCACGACGGGCGTCGGCTTCTACGTCTTCTACGCGCTGCAGCCCTATCTGCTCGAGCTCTGGGGCGACGAGGGCGCGTACTCGATCGCGGGGCTCGCCGCGGGCATCGTCGCCGGGTCGCAGATCATCGGCGGACTGGTCGCGCCGTGGCTGCGTCGCCGATTCCGCAAGCGCACGACGTCGATCATGCTCGCGGTGGGCGTGAGCGCGGGCATCCTCGTCGTGCTCGGCGTGAACCGCAGCTTCTGGGTCGCCCTCGCACTGCTCGTGCTGTGGGCGCTCATCGACGCGGCCGCCGGGCCGGTGCGCCAGGCGTACCTGAACGACATGATCCCGTCGAGCCAGCGGGCCACGGTGCTCTCGTTCGACTCGCTCATCGGCAGTGCGGGGGCGGCCGCGGTGCAGCCCGTGCTCGGGCGGTCGGCGGATGTCTGGGGCTACCCGTTCTCGCTCGCGCTGAGCGGGCTCGTGCAGGCCGCGGCCGTGCCGTTCATCTGGCTGAGCCGCCGCAGCGGTGAGGCGGCGGATGTCGCGACCGTCACGGGCGAGGTCGGCGAGCCCTCGTCGGCGACGGAGGCCGTGACGGACGCCGCGCCCGATGAGCCCGGCGGTGTGCGCGGGGCGTGAGCCGCGGCATCCGCTCGCCCGATCGCGCCGATCGTGCCCGAACGGGCCAGGCCAGGCGGCTCCGCGCGGTCAGCGCCGGGCTGCGCTGCGGTCGAACCGCGGTGAGATGAACTTCGCGGCGACCCAGCCGAGGATCGCGGTGATCAGCCAGACGACGACGGTCGCGAGGATCCAGGCGCCGATGCCGTCGAACTTCACGCCGCCGAACAGCGAGGTGATCCACAGCGCGAGGAAGGTCGAGATCAGGCCCGCGATGCCTGCGACCGTGGGCGCGGACCTGTGGAAGATGCTGCGCACGAGCCATTCGACGAGCGCCTGCGCGATGGCGAACACGAGGATCGCCACGACGAAGCCCGCGGGGTCCAGGTGGAAGCCGGGAATGAGCAGGGAGGCGAGGAGCAGCGCGATCGCCGCCGTCGCGAGGAAGATCGCCAGATTCACCAGGGTGCGCACCATGCCGTGAGCGTATCGCCCGGGCGCCGGTCGGGCGAGGATCTTGCCCGGTCTGGCCGCGGTTTCGGTGGACCTGAGCATGCCCTGTGCCGGGCTGTACCCCGAACGGGGGGCGTTGGTAGGATCGGATGATGTCACTGCGTCGTGGAATCACTCGCCGCCGAGCGGCGTCGACCACCCGCACCGCCGACGGTACGGGGCCCGACCGAGCCCGAACGCCGGCCCGACGCGGCCCGAGCGCCAAGGTTCTCGGCATCGGCGCAGCGGGCGTGCTGGCGCTCTGCGCACTGGGTGCGACGGCCGGCGTGCACGCGGCCGGCGGAGACGATGCGTCCCCTGCAGTGCTTCTCGCGAAGGTGCTCGGCCCCAGCGGCACCTCGAATGGCGACATCGGCACCGATGCCTCCGGCGTGCGCCCGATCGGCGACGGGGCGAGCGACCAGGGCGGCGACCGGTCGGGCCGCGCGCCCGCGAAGACCCCGCCCCCCGCACCGGTGCCGACGCCCGACGCGACGCCCGCGCCCACCCCGACGCCGCCCCCTCCCGTCGATGACGCACCGGACGGGCCCGAGCCGCGCGATCCGAGCGATCCGCTGTCGCCCGAGTACAACCCGTACCTGACGCCCGGCGACCCCGCCTTCGTGAGCGATGACGAGAAGGCGGCTTGGCTCGGCCGCGAAGCCGTGGTGCGCTCATGCATGGCCGACGCGGGGTTCGAGTACCTCGACTGGCAGTGGTGGCTCGGCGGCAGCCCCCAGCCCGCCGGCCTCACGGCCGACGAGGCGACGGCCTGGTCGAACGCGCTTCGCGGCTCCGCGAACGCGGACGACGGATGCCGCGCGCAGGCGATGAACGCGGCCGCGGCTGCCGAGGCGGCCGGCACGCCGCTCAGCGCGCCCGTGCCCGCGGCCCCGGCGCCCGACGTGCCGACCGAGCGCGAGAACTGGCTCGAGTTCCAGGCGGCCGTGCGTTCGTGCATGGCCGAACTCGGCTACGAGTACCGCTACTGGGAGTACTGGAACCCCGCCTTCGACTCGCCCGACGGATCGCCCGCGCGCCCGTCAGGGCTGAGTGAGATGGCGAAGGCGCAGTGGAACCTCGCGGCCTTCGGTGACACGACCGATACGAACGCCGGCGGTGGGTGCTGGGCGACCGGCCTCGGCTCGAGCGGGTACCGCACGTTCGACTGACCGCGTTCGGCTACCGGTCACTCGTTGCGAGGTCGCTCCAGAACGCGAGCAGCTGCTGCGCGACGGCGTCGGGCTGCTCGAGCGGCACCAGGGTGCGGGCGCCGGCGATCGTCAGCGCTCGTGCGTTCGGGGTGAGCGAGGCGGCACGTTCGGCATCGTGGGGCGACCAATCGCCGCGGTCATCGCTCGCGAGGTAGAGGCTCGGCACGCCGATGCGGGGCAGGAGCGACGACACGTCGACCCGGTCGAGGATGAACGAGCGGAGGGCCAGGGCCATGCTGGCCCTCGACGGCCGGTCGAGGCTCTCGATCACCACGCCGAGGATCGCCGGGTCGGCTGCCGAGGCATCCGTCAGCATCGCCTCGATCACCGCGGCGCGCACCGGGCCGACGGCGCCGAACGCCTGCAGCAGCGGCTTCAGCAGCTGGATCTTCCGGCGAAGCGCGGGCGCGATCGGCTCGACCGGTGCGCTGATCGCGACGAGCGACCGAAGCAGGCCCGGCTGCGCCGCGAGTTCGTAGCCGACGTGACCGCCGAAGGCGTTGCCGACCCAGTCGACGGGCTGCCGTACGGCGAGGGAGTCGAGCGCGTCGCGAGCGGCGGAGGCCGCCTCGGCGATCGTGCTTCGGCGGTGCAGCGCCTCGCTGCGCCCGAGTCCGGGCGGGTCGATCAGCAGGTAGCTGCGGTCGGGCGCCTTGCGGAGCAGCGTCGGCAGCATGCGATCCCAGGTGCGGCTGTCGACGAACATCGACGACCACAGCACGGTCGGGTGTCCGTCGACCGCGCCCACCGCTCGCACGGAGAGGTCCCCCAGACGGCTCGGCACGACCAAGAGTTCTTCATTTGATGTGAGTGAGACTGACATGAATATGATGTTAACCTGAGTCACATGAAAAGTCGAGGGGGGTCCCAGCAGGCGACGGGAGAGCCGATGCGCTCGTACCGCATGTCGGCCCGCGCCGAGTCGGCCGAGCGAACCGGAGAACGCATCCTCGACGCCATGCTCGAGCGGTTCGCCGAATCGCCCTACGAGCGCATCCGGCTCGACGACGTCGCGGCCGACGCGGAGGTCACCGTGCAGACCGTCATCCGCCGGTTCGGGGGCAAGTCCGGGCTCATGGTCGCGGTCGTCGAGCGCGAGCTCGCGCGCATCGTCGAAGCCCGCGAGCTGGTCGCCGATCCCGGGCCGGCCGCGGTGCTCGCTGCGCTCGTGCAGCACTACGAGCGCTACGGGTCGCTGATCCTCAAGATGTACGCCGAGGCCTCGCTCGTGCCGGGCCTGCCCGAGCTGGCGATTCGCGGCCGGGCGTACCACGTCGACTGGTGCCGCCGGGTCTTCGCCGACCGGCTTCCGGCAGACGAACCCGTGCGCGCACGCCGCCTGGCCCAGGTGGTCGCCGTCTGCGATGCCACGACGTGGCGCATCCTTCGCGCCGATGGGGGGCTCGCGCCGTCGGAGGTCGAGCTCGCGCTCGCCGAGCTGCTCGATGCCGTGCTCGACCCCGTTCCCGATCGACCATGAAAGAGGCCCGTCGACGAGTCCTGCGCGAGGTTGCGACCGGCCCTTCGGGTGCGGCCGGCCGTTCGACCGCCGGTTCGTGTGCGGCCGAGGCGCGGGTGCCGCGAAGCGGGTCGCCTACGCGGTGAGCTCGACCACGGTTCCGTTGAGGTCGCGCGCGGCCGCGGCATCCGTGTTCCAGAGTTCGACGACGGAGGCCGCGAGCACACCCTCGAGTCCGGCGAGCGACTTCACGCGGAACGTCACGGCCGCGGCCGGTGCGTCGGCCTTCGCGAAACCCTGGGCGAGGGAGCGCATCCAGGACTCGCTCGCGGCCTTGACCGCCGTGTAGTTGGCGCCGCCGGCCGTGGGCGCGTCGACCGTGGTCGAGGAGACCATCGCGACGCGGCCCGCGGGCGAGGCGACGAGGTCGTCGTAGAAGGCGCGGCTCACGTACCGGAGCGCCGTGAACGAGCGCGCGAGGAACTCGTAGTCCTCGTTGGTCTGGCCGGCGATGCCGCCGCCGCCGCGCCATCCGCCCACGAGGTGGATCACGCCGTCGACGTCGCCGACACTCGCGTGCACGCGCATCGCGAGTTCGAGCACGTCGTCGCCGTCGGTGAGGTCGGCCACCTCGCCGACGACACCCGGGATCTCGGCCTCGAGGGCGTCGATGCGCGCCTGATCGCTGCCGACCGCGACCACGCGAGCGCCCGCGTCGAGCAGTGCCTGCGCGACGGCGCGGCCGGAGGCGCTGGTGGCCCCCGCGATCAGGACGGTGCGGCCTTCGAGTTCGGTGGGCTGGTCGGTCATGTCGTCATTCTCCTCTCGGCCCGGTGGTCGAGGAGCGAAGCGAATCGAGACCAGGTCGCGAGCGCGGGTCTCGATACGCTCCTTCGTCGCTACTCGACCACCGATGGGGCGGTCAGGCGGTCGCGCCCGTGATGCCGACCGTCGACTCGATGACCGGCTTCATCTTCTTGTCGAGCGCCTCGAAGAACATCGACAGCGGGAACTCGTCGTCCATGACGAGGTCGGTGTAGCCCTTGGGCGGGCCGGCGAGCACCTCGCGCGGCAGCCCCTCGGCCCACATCGACGCCGGGTTCGGCGTGACGACGCTCGTCACGAGCTCGTACGCGGCGAGCCAGTGCACGGTCTTCGGTCGGTCGATCGACTTCCAGTAGAGCTCGTCGATCGCGTCGCCCAGCTCGACGACCGCGTCGGGCACGGCGGCCCAGTCGAAGGTGAGCTTCACGTCGGTCCACTCGAGCACGTGCTTGCGGTGCAGCCACGCGAACAGCAGCTGGCCGCCGAGCCCGTCGTAGTTGCGCACGCGCGAACCGGTGATCGCGAAGCGGAAGATGCGGTCGAAGATCACGGCGTACTGCACGAGCTTGCCGGTCGACCGCATCTGCTCCTCGACGTCGGTGAGCGTCTCACCCGCGGCGAGGCGGGCGTCGAG
Organism: Agromyces aureus; assembly: GCF_001660485.1. Lineage (GTDB taxonomy): Bacteria > Actinomycetota > Actinomycetes > Actinomycetales > Microbacteriaceae > Agromyces > Agromyces aureus. Next base: position 4,161,452 of record NZ_CP013979.1, on the reverse strand, counting down.
CGTGCGCTGGATCTTGACCGACTCGCGGAACGCGGTGAGGTCGCAGCGCAGCTCCTCGAGCGAATACAGGAAGAACGGCATGCGCTGCTTGATCATGAACGGGTCGAACGGCAGGTCGCCGCGCATGTGCGTGCGGTCGTGGATGATGTCCCACATCACGAACGTGCGCTCGGCGAGCTCCTGGTCGTCGAGCAGTGCCGCGGCGTCGGCCGGCAGGTCGAGCTTCGTGATCTCGGATGCCGCGCGCACGACTCTGCGGTAGCGCGCCGCCTCGCGGTCCTGGAAGATCGCGCCCCACGTGAACGGCGGGATCTCGCGCATCGCGACGGTCTCGGGGAACAGCACCGCCGAGTTCGTGTCGTAGCCGGGCGTGAAGTCGACGAGCCGCAGGCTCACGAAGAGCTTGTTGCCGTAGTCGCCGGCCTCGAGCTCGGCGATGAATTCGGGCCAGATCGTCTCGACGACGAGCGCCTCGACGTGGCGGTCGGGCGAGCCGTTCTGCGTGACCATCGGGAACACGACGAGGTGGCGGATGCCGTCGATGCGATGCCGCTGCGGCTGGAAGGCCAGGAGCGAGTCGAGGAAGTCGGGCACGCCGAACGCCTCGGCCTGCCAGCGGCGGAAGTCGACGACGGATGCCGCGAGGTACTCCCGCTCGTGGGGGAACCGCGGTGCGATCGCGTCGATCGACGCGACGATCGCGTCGACGAGGTCGCCCGCTCGGGCGTGGTCGTCGGCCTCGCCGACCGAGCCGTCCTTGCCCTGCAGGCCCTGCAGTTCGGTGGCGGCGGCCTTGAGTGCGAGCCAGGCCGGGTCGGTCTCGACGCCGTCGGCGAGGGCGATGTTGGAAGCGGTGATCTCGTCTTCGAGGACCTCGGGTTCTCCGATGATGGGGTCGGCAGTGGTGCTCGACATATGAACCTCCGTTCCTCGGGATGCGTGCCGATCGGCACTCGACGTGCGGTGAGAATCGCCGCACCGTTCAAGGGTAGAAGGCATTCGGGTGCGATTGGTTGAGAACCGGCGCACGATTGTTGCGTCGGGGCTCGAAAACGCAGAACGGATCGCCAACGCATGGAGCATGCGTGCGCGACGCCTGACGAGGTGGGTGCGGGGTAGCATCCGCAGCATGGAGGATGCCGGATCGATCGTGGCTCGCGAGGACTCGGGGCAGACGGCGGGCGCGCTCGCCGCGGCGATCGATGCCGCAGGCGACCCGATCGACGCCGAGTTCCTGCAGCGGTTCTTCAAGACCGGCCCCGGCCAGTACGGCGAGGGCGACGTGTTCGTCGGCGTGCGGGTGCCGGTGACCCGGGCCATCGTGAAGGGCTTCGAGCGGATGCCGCTCGCCGAGGTATCCGCCCTGCTCGAGAGCCCGGTGCACGAGCATCGGCTCGCGGCCCTCATCGTGCTGGTGCGGCAGTTCGAGTCCGCGGGCAAGGTGCGTATGCGCGACGACGCGGCCCGGGCCGAGATCCACGCGGCCTACCTCGACGCCGTGCGAGCCGGGCACGTGAACAACTGGGACCTCGTCGACACCTCCGCCGAATACCTGGTCGGCGAGTTCCTGCGCTCGGGAGGCCCGGGCGCCGGTGACGGCGACCTGACGCTGCTCGACGAGCTCGCGGCATCCGATGCACTCTGGGAACGGCGCGTCGCCGTGCTCGCGACCTTCGCGTTCATCAAGGCGGGCGACGCCGGGCCGATCCTGCGCCTCGCGCCGACGCTGGTCGATGACCGTGAGGACCTCATGCACAAGGCCGTCGGGTGGATGCTGCGCGAGACGGGCAAGCGCGTCGACCGCGAGCTGCTGACGGGGTTCCTCGACGAGTGCGCCCCGCGGATGCCGCGCACGATGCTGTCGTACGCGACCGAGCACCTCTCGCCCGCGGAGCGCGCCTTCTACCGCGCGCTGCGCTGAGCCGCTCGCCTCACCAGGGCTCGCCGACCTTCGGCAGGAACGTGCGCACCTTCTCGAGCGCGTCGGGGAAGCACTCGTCGAGCACCTCGGTGGCGCTGACGCCCGTGCCGTAGTCGCCGGTGAGGCGCAGGCCGACGACGGCGTTGATGAGCATGCCGGTGGCGAAGAACCCCCGGGTCTCATCGGCCGAGAAGCCGGCGTCGACACGGATGAAGTGCCAGAGGCTGCTGAAGCCGTCGCGCGCGACCTGGCCGATCTCGGTCTCGCCGCCCATCTGCGTCGATCCGGCGATGACGGGCAGCATGCCGCGCTCGGCGAGCAGGCCCGTGTAGGCCGCGCCGAGTCGTGGTGCGCGTTCGTCGACGGGGCCGGGCAACGCGGCCGCGAATGCCTCGAGCAGGTGCGAGTAGGCGCGCTGGATGACCTCGATGTAGAGCTTCTGCTTCGTGCCGAAGAGGCGTACGACGTAGGGCTGGCTGACTCCTGCCGCTCGGGCGATCTCGTCGGTCGTCGTGCCGACATAGGTCTTCGCGCCGAACACCGCGGTGGCCGCGACGAGGATCTGCTCGCGGCGGTCGGCGGCGCTCATGCGGCCCGCCGGGGCGGCGGTTTCGAGGACTTCGGCGGCTTCGGGACTCATGCTTGACATGTTATCAGTCGATTACTACAGTGCAAGAGTCGTAAGTAATCATCCGATAACAACAACCTCGAATCCAAGGAGTCGCGCCATGTCCACCACGGCCGAACCGACCATCCAAGACCAGACGACGGATGCCGCGCGCGGGCCGCGCGGCACCGCGGGCGACCCTGCCGGCCGCGGGCCCGAGGGCGCCCCCGAGACATCCGCCCGCCGCCCGCGCGCGCTCTGGCTCGTGCTGCTCGCCTCGGCACTGCCGATGTTCATGGCGACGCTCGACAACCTCGTCATGACGAACGCGCTGCCCGTGCTGCACGCCGACTTCGGGGCGTCCGTCGAAGAGCTGCAGTGGTTCATGAACGCGTACACGTTGGCGTTCGCGAGCACGATCCTCATGGCCGTGGCGCTCGGCGACCGCTACGGGCGCCGCACGGTGTTCGTCATCGGCATCGTGGTGTTCACGCTGAGCTCCGCGTTCGCGGCCCTCGCGACCGACCCCGGCCAACTCATCGCGGCCCGTGCCGCGCAGGGATTCGGCGCCGCCGCCATCATGCCGCTCTCGCTCACGCTGCTCGCGGGCTCGGTCTCGCTGGCCCGTCGACCGCTCGCGATCGGCATCTGGGGCGGCGTTGCGGGCCTCGGGGTCGCGGTCGGCCCGCTCATCGGCGGCGCCGTCATCGAGGGCTGGTCGTGGCAGGCGATCTTCTGGATCAACGTGCCGATCGGCGTGGTCTCGGTGCTGCTGGCGCTGCTCGCGCTGCCGAACAGCTTCGGCGCCCGCCTTCGCGCCGACGTCGTCGGCCTGCTGCTCTCGGGCCTCGGCCTGCTCGCACTCGTCTACGGCATCGTCCGCGGCAACGAGGCGGGCTGGGACAGCGCCGAGGTGCTCGCGGGCCTGATCGGCGGCGGTGCGCTGCTGCTCGCCTTCGTGTTCTGGGAGACCCGCGCCTCGGCGCCCCTGCTGCCACTGCGGCTGTTCCGCGACCGGAGCTTCTCGGTGGCCAACGTCGTGGGCTTCGGCTTCAGCTTCGGCGCGTTCGGATCGATCTTCATCCTGATCCAGTTCCTGCAGGTCGTGCAGGGCGCGAGCCCGTTCGAGGCGGCGCTGCAGACGTCGCCGTGGACCCTCGCACCCATGGTCGTCGCACCGCTCGCGGGCATCTTCGCGCCCCGCGTCGGCACCCGCACGCTCATCGTCTCCGGACTCGCGCTGCTCGGCGGGGCGCTGTTCTGGCTGACCACCCTGCTCGAGCCCGGCGTCGAGTACGCGTCGTACGTCGTGCCGTTCATCGTGGCCGGCGTCGGCATGGGCCTCGTGTTCGCGCCGTCGGCCACCGCGGTGCTCGCGACCATGGCGCCGGTCGATCACGCCAAGGCGAGCGGCACGAACTCGATGCTCCGCGAGGTCGGCGTCGCACTCGGCATCGCGGTCTCGACGGCCGTGTTCACCGGGGCAGGCGGCGAACTCGTGCCCGACCTCTACACGGTGGGCGCCCAGCCCGCGGTCGCCGTCGGCGCGGCCGTGCTGCTCGCCTCGGCGGTCATCGGACTGCTGCTGCCCTCGGGGCGGCGCGCGGCGGCGGTCGTCGCGTAGCGAAGCGAAGACGACGAAGCCCCCGCCCGGATGCGCCGGGCGGGGGCTTCTGCGTGCGGACGGCTCAGTACGAGGTGTCCGTCAGCGTGCCCGTCGCGGCGAGGGCCGAGAAGAACACGATGGTCAGGATGATGCCGAGCACGATCGACACGAAGCCGATGATGATCGCGGCGATCGCGAGGCCGCGGCCGCGCTCGCCGGTCTTCTTGACCTGGTTGAGGCCGATGAAGCCGAGCACGATGGCGACGACGTTGAAGCCGATGATCGACAGCACGAAGCCGACGATCGACAGGACGTTCCACTTCTCGGAGGCAGCGACCGGCGCGACGGGCTGTGCGGGGGGAACGGGGGCGGGAGGCAGGTCAGACATTTCAGGGTTCCTTCTCGGTCGGTGCGGCTGTGATCGCCGGAATGCAGCGTGGCAGGTCTGGTCGTCGGCCGTCAATGGGGAGTTCTGCCGGCACGTCACGCGATGACGTGCGAGGTCATGGCCGCTGGGGCTCAGCCGGCGAGCACGTCGGCGATCGCGCCGGGCACGCGGTCGTCCTGCAGCGAGGTCACGTCGCCGAGCGGGCGGCGCTCCGCGAGATCCACGAGCAGGCGGCGCATGATCTTGCCCGAGCGGGTCTTCGGCAGGTCGGCGACGAACACGACCTCCCGCGGTTTCGCGATCGGGCCGATGGCGGCGGCCACGTGCGCCCGCAGTTCCGCAGCACGCCCGGCCGCGGCATCCGATCGCTCCGCGGTGCCGGTCAGGGCGTCGGATGCCACGACGAACGCCACGATCGACTCGCCCGTGGTCGCGTCCGAGACGCCGACGACCCCGGCCTCGCCGACCGAGGCGTGGGCGACGAGCGCCGACTCGATCTCGATGGTCGAGAGCCGGTGCCCCGACACGTTGATGACGTCGTCGACGCGGCCGAGCAGCCAGATGTCGCCGTCGGCGTCGACCTTCGCGCCGTCTCCCGAGAAGAAGTATCCGCGGTCGGCGAAGCGGGCCCAGTAGGCGTCGCGGTACCGCTCGGGGTTGCCCCACACGGTGCGCGCCATGCCCGGCCAGGTGCCGTCGACGACGAGGTAACCTCCATGGCCGGCTGCGACATCCGCCCCCTGCTCGTCGACGACGCGCGTCGTGAGCCCGGGCAGCGCGCGGAGCGACGAACCCGGCTTCAGCGTCGAGACGCCGGGCAGCGGCGCCATGACCGCGGCCCCCGTCTCGGACTGCCACCAGGTGTCGACGATGGGTGCGGCATCCGCCCCGATCTGCTCACGGAACCACACCCACGCCTCGGGGTTGATCGCCTCGCCGACCGAGCCGAGCAGGCGGATCGAGGAGAGGTCGTGGCCACCGGCATCCGGGCCGGGAACGCCCTCGGGGAACCAGGTCATGAGCGAGCGGATGAGCGTGGGCGCCGTGTAGTAAGTCGTCACGCCGTAGCGCTCGATGATCTCGAAGTGGCGGCCGGGGTGCGGGGTGTTCGGCGTGCCCTCGTAGATCACGCTCGTCGTGCCCGTCAGCAGTGGGCCGTAGTGCACGTAGCTGTGCGCCGTGACCCACGCGAGGTCGGCCGTGCACCAGTAGACGTCGTCGGGCTTCGCGTCGAAGACGGCCCAGTAGCTGTACGCGACGTGCGTGAGGTAACCGCCCGTCGTGTGCACGAGGCCCTTGGGCTTTCCGGTCGTGCCGCTCGTGTAGATGATGAACAGCGGATGCTCCGCGTCGAAGCTCTCGGGCTCGTGCACGTCGGGCTGGCGGTCGACGACCTCGTGCCACCAGACGTCGCACCCGGCCGTGAAGGGCAGATCGGGGGTCTCATCGCCCGTGCGGCGGATCACGAGCACGTGCTCGACGGATGCCACACCCGCGACGGCCTCGTCGACGGCCGCCTTCACCGGCACGGCCGTGCCACGGCGGAACTGGCCGTCGGTCGTGATGACGAGCTTCGCCCTCGTGTCCTCGACGCGGAACCGCAGCGCCTCGGACGAGAAGCCGCCGAACACGAGCGAGTGCACGGCGCCGATGCGCGTGATCGCGAGCGTCGCGATGACCGTCTCGAGCAGCACGGGCAGGTAGACGACGACGCGGTCGCCCGCGACGATGCCGAGCTCGGTGAGCGCGTGCGCGGCCTTCGCCACCTCGCGCTGCAACTCGGCGTAGGTGATCAAGCGACGGTCGCCGCGCTCGCCCTCGAAGTGGAACGCGACCTTGTCGCCTCGCCCGGCCGCGACGTGCCGGTCGACGGCGTTCACGCTCGCGTTGAGTCGCCCACCGGCGAACCACTCGGCGCGCGGCACGCTGAGCTCGCCGGTCTCGTCGGCCCGTTCGGTGGGGAGGGCCGGATGCCACGTGTGGGCGGTGTGCCACGGCTCGGCCCAGTCGAGGCGCGCGGCCTGCGACTCCCAGAACGCGACCGGATCGGCGTCCGCTGCCGCTCGGAGGGCGTCGGCGTCGGCAGCCGTGACGTTCGCCTGCGCGGCGAAGGCGTCGGGAGCGGGGAAGCGCCGGTGCTCCTCGAGGAGACCGGAGATCGTCGGCCGGGCGCCGGCTTCGTCGGTCACGCCCACTTGCGCACCGCCCAGCGCTCGAAGAGGCCGATCAGGGCGTCGGTGAGCTTGCCGAGCACGGCGAGCAGGATGATCGCGAGGAAGATGCGGTCGATGCGGCCGTTGTTGCCCGAGTCGACGAGCAGGAAGCCGAGGCCCATCGAACTCGCGATGAGCTCGGCGGCCACGAGGAAGAGCCAGGCCTGGGCGAGCGCGAGGCGCAGCGCCGAGATGACCGAGGGCACGACCGCGGGCAGCTGCACCGCGGTGAACAGGCGGATGCCGCGCAGGCCGAACGCACGCCCCGCCTCGAGGAGCTGACGATCGACGTGCCGCAGCGCCGCGGCGACGATCGTGTAGACCGGGAAGAAGGCCCCGATCGCGATGAGGATGATCTTCGATTCCTCGCCGATCTTGAACCAGAGGATCAGCAGCGGAACCCACGCGAGCGAGGGCACCGCACGGATCGCGCCGAGCGTCGGCGAGAGCAGGATGTCGCCGAGCTTCGACAGGCCGACGACCGCGCCGAACAGCAGGCCGATCGCCGCGCCGGCGGCGAAGCCGATGAACACGCGCTGCGTCGAGATCGCGACGTAGAGGCCGAGCAGCCCGCGCTGGGCGAGGTCGACGGCCGCGAGCCACACCATCTCGGGGCTCGGCAGCATCGAGACGGGCACGAGCCCGCTCGTCGAGACCAACTGCCACGTGAGGAGCAGGGCGAGCGGGATGATCGCGCCGCCGACGATCACGAACCAGCGGCGGTCGACGAGACGGCGACGGGCGCCGGGTGAAGCAGGGGAGACGGATGCCTCGCGCGGCCGGTCGATTCCCGACGAGCCGAGCGGTCCGGCGGTCGCGATCGCGAGCCCGCCGTCGGCGACGGGCGAGCCGAACCGACGGTCGACCGAGGTCACCGCGTCGGCCGCGGCATCCGCTCGCTCGTCGGCTCGGGTCGTGCGCGAGGCATCCGTCATCTCAGGGGATTCCTACTCGAAGCGCGACGGGTCTGCAGCCGTCGCGAACTCGTCGTTGATGAGGGTGTCGAGCGCGTCGTCGACCTGCTGCTGCGAGGCGACGTCGCCGAGCTCGACGAAGATCGGGCCGACCTTCTCGAGCACCGCGACCTGCGCGTCGCCGGGAACGTTGTCGACGTCGAGGTTCGTGCGCTCGGTGATGACCTTCGTGGCGACGGCCTCGTCGAGACCGGCGACCTCGGCGAGGATCGCGGCGGTCTCCTCGGGGTTCTCTTCAGCCCACGCGCGTGCGTGCTCGTAGGCATCGACGACGGCCTGCGCGACCTCGGGCTTGTCGGCGATGAACGACTCGGTCGCGTTCAGGAAGCCGTAGGAGTTGAAGTCGACGTTGCGGTAGAAGAGCGAGGCGCCCTGCTCCTCGGCGCCGGCCATGATCGGGTCGAGGCCCGCCCACGCGTCGACCGAGCCGTTCTGCAGTGCAGCCCAGCCGTCGGCATGCTGGAGGTTCTGCACGGTGATGTCCTCGGGGGCCAGGCCCTCGGCTTCGAGCGACTGCAGCAGGAAGAAGTAGGGGTCGGTGCCCTTGGTCGCGGCGACCTGCTTGCCCTTGAGGTCGTCGACCGACTCGATGCCCTTGCCGTCGACCGTCACGAGCGCGGCCCACTCGGGCTGCGAGAAGATGTCGATGACCTGGATCGGCGAACCGTTCGACCGTGCGAGCAGCGCGGCCGAGCCGGCCGTCGAGCCCACGTCGATCGCGCCGGCGCGCAGCGCCTCGTTGGCTTTGTTCGAGCCGGCCGACTGCACCCAGTTGACCGTGAGGCCGGTGTCCTCGAGCCAGCCCTGGTCCTTGATGACGAGGCTCAGCGGGTTGTACGTCGCGAAGTCGATGTTGAGCGTCTGGCCCTCGAGCGAGACGGCCTCGCCCGTCTCGGCGGGCTCGGGCTCGGCGGCCTGGCCCTCGCCGGCGACGCAGCCCGAGAGCAGCAGCGCGGCGGCGGCGGCGCCCGCGACGAGCGCGGATCGCAGGAACGGTGTGGTGCGGGACATGGGTTCTCCTCTGGGGTGCGACGCGCGTGCTGTGTGCGTCGAGACGGGTGGTGCGTCGGGTGGGCGGTGCGTCGGGTGCGTGCGTGTCGGTGCGCCGGTTCGGCGCGCTCGGCTGGGCGTCAGTACGGGTAGTGGGGGATGGTCGTGCCGGTCTCGATGCCGCGGGCGGCGCCGTGCCGGTCGATGCCGAGTCCGTCGAGCAGGCGCCCGCGGAGCTCGGCGAGTTCTGCGGATCCGCGGTCGCGGGGGCGGTGCCCCGGGACGACGATCGTCTGGGTGACGATGGCGCCCGGAGCCGCAGCGGGGTCGTCGTCGTGGCCGAGCAGGATCACCCGGTCGGCGAGCTGCAGCGCCTCGTCGACGTCGTGCGTCACGAGCAGGATGGTGGCGGGCTCGGCGGCGTGCACGTCGAGCAGGAGGTCCTGCATCTTCAGGCGAGTGAGTGCGTCGAGCGCGCCGAACGGCTCGTCGAGCAGCAGCACGGCCGGGTTGCGCGCGAGTGCGCGGGCGAGCGACGTGCGCTGCGCCATGCCGCCCGAGACCTCGCGCGGGCGGTGGTCGGCGAAGTCGGCGAGCCCGACGAGGTCGAGCAGGCGCGAGACCTGCTCGCGACCCGCGGTGCGCGGAGTGCCGCGGGGCAGGCCGAGCGCGACGTTGTTCGCGATCGTGCGCCACGGCAGGAGGCGCGGCTCCTGGAATCCGACGGCCGAGCGCGCGTCGAACGGCTTCACGGGCTCGCCGCCGATGAGCGCCTCGCCCTGCGTCGGGCGGTCGAGGCCGCCGGCGATGCGCAGCAGCGTCGACTTGCCGCATCCGCTCGGCCCGAGGATCGCGACGATCTCGCCGGCCGCGATCTCGAGGTCGATGTCGCGGAGCACCTGGCGCTGCCCGCCCTGCGACGCGAACGCGCGGCCGATGCCCTGGAGCGAGACGGGTGCCGCGATCGCGGTGCCGGCCGCCGCGACCGCGGTGCCGGGTAAGGTGCGAGCGGCCCGCTTCGAGCCCGACTGCGCGTCGGACGACACTGCGGGAGCGGTGGCGGATGCCGCGGCCATGGCGTCTCCTCGACGTGCGTCGGCTGGTGGGGGTTCTCCGACGGTATCCAGCAGGGCGCGCGCTGTCAGGCGGAGGCGACCCGGGGCGTAACACGGCGGGATCTCGGATGACGCCCGGCTACCTCGAAGTTCCTGCGATCGGGCATGCCGGATCGCACGGCGAGCGGCGGGATCTTCGATGCGGCCGTGCCGATTCGGGCGCGGCCAGGGGCCGGCCTGGACCGCCCGGCGGCGGTCAGACGGCGTCGAGATGGGCGGTCGACGGTTCGCTCTCGATGATCGCGAAGCCGCGACCGCGGAGGCGCCGACGCTCCTCGGTGAGGAGGGTGAGCGTGCGCTCAGCCGTGCCGCGCGCGTGGGCGACGGCGAGGTCGGCGGCGCCGTCGGCATCGCGGCGTCGGAGTGCGGCGACGATGGCGAGGTGCTCGTCGCGCGCATGCGCCCGCGACTCGGGTGTGCGCATCTCGAGCCAGCGCGTGCGCAGCAGTCTCGTCATGACGCCGTGCATGGATTCGGCCATGAACGGGTTGCCCGACAGTTGGGCGAGCAGGGCGTGGAAGTCGCTGCCCGCGCGGATGCCCGCCTCCTCGGTCTCGTCGGTCTCGTTGCGATCCTCGCCGGCCCGGCCGGAGGGTTCGGCCGACGCCGACGCCGACGCCGTGGTCGCGGCGGCCAGTGCGAGCAGGTCCTCGTCGGTCGCGCGGGCGGCCGCCAGGCGCACGGCCGCGGCTTCCACGGCCTCGCGGTACTCCGAGAGCGCGCGGATCTCGGTGAGGTCGATCGGCGTGACGCTCCACCCGCGCCCCTCGCGGCGCACGAGTCCGTCGACCTCGAGTCGGAGGAGCGCCGTGCGGATCGGCGTGCGCGAGGCTCCGAGGTCGACCTCGAGGCCGCGCTCGGTCAGCTTCTCGCCCGGGACGTAGTCGAGGGAGAGGATGCCGGCGCGCAGGCGGTCGTAGAGCGGTGCTCCGATGACGGATGCGGGCATCGGAACCTCCGTGAGTTTGGGATACCAAGTTGGTACGCACTAACGTATCCCATACTTCGTCCCAGCTCCAGAGAGGACAGGCCGTGAACACGACCACGCTCCAGCGACCGACCGTGATTCCGAGGCGCGCCTGGCGCATGCTCGCGCTCGGCGTCGCGGCGCAGGCCGCGGGCACGGTCTTCGTTAGCACGCCCGCCTTCCTCATTCCGTTGCTGCACGCCGAACGCGGCATCTCGCTCGTGCAGGCGGGCCTGCTGGCCTCGGCGCCGACCATCGGCATGGTGCTCACGCTCGTCGCATGGGGCGCCCTCGCCGATCGCTTCGGCGAACGCCGGGTCATCACGACCGGGCTCGCCCTCACCGCCGTCGCGGCGGTCGGCGCGGCCGCAGCCGGCGACATCCTGACGCTCTGGGTGTTCTTCTTCCTGGGCGGGGCGGTGTCGGCGAGCACCAACGCCGCAAGCGGGCGGGTCGTGGTCGGCTGGTTCCCACGGGAGCGGCGCGGCTTCGCGATGGGCATCCGCCAGATGTCGCAGCCGCTCGGCGTCACGGTCGCGGCGCTGGCCGTGCCCGGCCTGGCCGCGGAGTTCGGCATCGGCGCGGCGGTCGCGCTCTCCCTCGTGCTGAACGCCGCGCTGGCCGTGCTCTGTGCGGTGGGCCTCGCCGACCCGGTGCGGCCGGTCGCGGCGCCGCCCGGTATCGGAGTCGAGCCGGACGCACGGCCCGCTGCGAACCCGTACCGAGCGAGCTCGTTCCTCTGGCGCATCCACCTCGTCTCGGCGCTGCTCGTCGTGCCGCAGTTCGCCCTCTCGATCTTCGGCATCGTCTGGCTCGTCGCCGAGATGCAGTGGAGCGCCCCTGCCGCGGGCCTGCTGATCGGCGTCGCGCAGTTCATCGGTGCCGTCGGCCGCATCGGCGTCGGCGAGTTGAGCGACCGAGTGGGCAGTCGCGTTCGCGTGCTCCGCTGGGTGGCGGTGAGCGGATGCCTCGTGATGCTCGTCGTCGGGGCGACGGGCCTGCCGGGCTGGAGCGTCGTCGCGGGGCCGGCGTTCATCGTCGCGACCCTGATCAGCGTCGCCGACAACGGACTCGCCTTCACCTCGGTCGCCGAGGCGGCGGGCGCGTCATGGGCGGGAAAGGCGTTCGGCATCCAGAACACGGGGCAGTACGTCGTGGCGGCCATGGTCGGGCCGCTCGTCGGCGGCTTGGTGACGCTCGTGGGCTACCCGCTGGCCTTCGTCGCGATCGCCATCGCGCCTGCGGCCGTGCTGCCGCTGATCCCGAAGGCCGACGCGGCGCGCGAGTCCTGAGGTCGGCGGGGCGTCTCGGTCGGGCGTCGCCTACTCGCCCGCAGCGCCGCCGGAACCGGCGGCAGCCGGGGCACCCGCGGCGACGGGCGCAGGCGCGGGCTGACGACGGCGGGCCCTCGAGGCATCCGTCGCTCCGAGCCGGCGAACCGACTCGAGCCAGGCGGCGCGCTTCCCGGGGGTCGAGAACCGCACGGGCGTGAACCGGGTGATGCCGATGGTGCGCACGCCGCAGTAGGCGAGGGTGGCCCGCTTGAGCGAGGTCTCGGCAGCGTTGCGGTAGACGAACCGGTTCCACGCGATGGGCGAGTCCATGGTCATGACGATGCGCGCGGTCTTGCCGGTGAGCAGTCGCGTCGAGATCTGGCCGCGGCCGTACCTGAACGCCGTGCCCGAGAGCACCGCCCGGTCGAGGAACGCCTTCAGCACGGCGGGGTAGGTGCCCCACCACTGGGGGAAGAAGAACACGAGGTGGTCGGCCCAGGCGACGTCGTCGATGAAGGCGCGGATGCGCGGCTCGAGGTGCGAGGTGTCGCCGTCGGGGGCGCGCAGGTCGGCGCGGTCGGAGGGCAGCAGCTCGAACTCGCGTTCGGCGAGGTCGATGACCCGCACGTGCGAGCCGTCGGCCGTTCCGCCGGTCGAGGCGTCGACGGATGCCGCGCGCAGGCCGGCGGCGTACTGCTCGGCGAGGGCGTGGTTGAAGCTGCCCGAGTTCGGGTGGCCGATGATCACGAGCGTGTTCGCCACGGTGCGGTTCGTCATGTTCAGTGCTCCTTGGAGTCGAGGTGGCGGATGACGGTCTTGAGGTCTTCGTGCAGGGCGGCGAGGTCGACGGTCGCGAGGTCGTCGAACGTCTCGGTGAACGACGCATCGAGCACCGGCAGGGCCTCGGCGAGGAAACGCCCGGCCTTCGGGGTGATCGAGAGCAGCACGCGACGCGCATTCGCGGGGTCGGTGTGCGTCTGCACCCAGCCGGCCTCGACGAACGCGGGCACCCGCTTGCTCACGGCGGCCTTGCTGACCCCGAGGCAGGTCGCGAGCGTCGTGATGTCGGGCGGCGGCGCGAGATCGGCGAGCACGGCGATGAACATGAACTGGCTGTAGCTCATTCCGAAGCGCTGTTGCAGCAATTGGTCGGCGAAGCGGTCCATGCGGTCGACGAGGTAGTGCAGGGTGACCGTCACGCGGTCGCCGAGCGGGCCACCGGGTTGGGGTCGGGGGTTCGGTTCGGCGCTCATGTGATGAGTAAACCGGTTGACACGTTGGATGTCAACAGGTTGACAGGCATTTCATCAACATGTTGACACGCTCTGGGTGCGGCCCGGGTCCGGGTCCCGGGCTCGTCCGCGTGCGGGACAATGGTCGGATGACGAGAACCGTGCGCGGAGCCAGGCTGCTCATCACGGGCGCCGCGGGCGGCATGGGCCGCATGTACGCGCAGCGGGCCGTGGCCGAGCACGCGGCATCCGTCACCCTCTGGGATCGCGACGCCGCCGCGCTCGCACGCACCGTCGACGAACTCGGGGCGATCTCGAAGGGCCGCACCCGCATCCACTCCTACGTCGTCGACCTCGCCGACCTCGGCTCGATCGCGAAGCACGCCCAGCAGGTGCGCCGCGAGGTCGGCAATCCCGACGTGCTCATCAACAACGCCGGCATCGTGCGCGGCAACGAGTACTTCTGGCAGACCGACAACGGCGAGGACACCCGCCCGACCATGCAGGTCAACGCGCTCGCCCCCATGTACGTCACCCGCGAGTTCCTGCCCGGCATGATCGCGAACGCGTACCGCGCCGCACGCGTCGTGAACATCGCCTCGGCCGCCGGCACCCTCGCGAACCCTCGCATGGCCACGTACGCCGCATCGAAGGCCGCGCTCATCGGGTGGAGCGACTCGCTGCGGATCGAGCTCGAGCAGGCCGATCACGGCAACGTGAAGGTCACGACCGTCACCCCGAGCTACATCTCGACCGGCATGTTCGCCGGCGCGCGCGGGCCGGTGCTCGCGCCGATCCTCGAACCCGGGTACGTCGTCGACCGCGTCTGGCGGGCGATGCTCAAGGGCGCGCCGCGGCTCGAACTGCCGTGGAGCGTCGGCGTCTCACGGGCGCTGCGCGGCCTGCTGCCGACGCGCGTGTTCGACCGCGTCGTCGGCGACGGCTTCGGCGTCTACCGCTCGATGGAGCGGTTCACCGGCCGACGCTGAGCGTCGTCGGATCGCACGCGAATCGGCTGGGGCCGGCGCCGCAGGGCGACGAGGCCGAGCAGCATCGGGCCGACGAGGGCCGAGATGCAGATGACGGCGAGCCAGGATTCCGGGTTCATGCGCTGACCGTACGCCCGCAGTCTGAACGCCGGCCGCGAATCGTCTGCGCCTCACAGGTCTTTGCGCATGTGCAGCGACGCCGTGAGGTAACCGAGGCTCTCGTACAGCGTGATGGCCGGAACGTTGTAGGCGAACGCGTTCAACCCGAGGCTCTTCGCGCCGCCCTCGCGTGCGATCCCGTCGGCGCGCTGCATGACGATGCGCGCGATGCCGCGGCGCTGGAACTCGTCGTACACGCGGATGTCGTAGATCCACCAGTCCTCGACGCCAGTGCCGTTCCACGGACCGAGCCAGAACCACCCGACGTCTTCGCCCGCGAGGCGGATCGTGAAGAGCTGGTGCCCGTCGATCAGACGCCCGTCGGGGAAGAACCGTCGTTCGGACTCGGCGCGCGCGGTGTCCGCGGCATCGGCGCTGTCGCCCGCCTCGAGCCGCGACTCCTCGTACTCGCGCATCGCGACGGGCAGCCAGGCGACGACCTCGTCGTCGGACTTCGGGTCGAGCGTGATGTCGTCGGGGTTCGCCTGCGTCATGGCTCCATGGTGCCGGATGCCGCGACGGATGTCTCGGTCAGTCCTTCTTGTCCTTCTTGTCCTTGCCGTTTCCCCTGCCCTTGTTGTCGCCGCTGTTGCCGGGGGCGTCGTCCGAATCGCCGGAGTCGTCGGAATCCCCCGAGTCGTCGGTGACGGGGGTCGGGACGGGCGTCGTGGCGATCTCGGCGGTCTGGAGGTCGGCTCTGACGAGGGCGATGGCCTCGCGGATCTCCTGCTCCTGCGCGCCGTCGAGTCCGCCGTCGGCGGCGGCCTGGTCGACGTCGGCCTCCAGCAGGTCGAGTTCGGCGATGGCACCGAGGTAGTCGGCCGATGCCGCGCGCTCGGAGACCCTGACGACCGACGCGTGCAGGTCGGCGGCGGTGTCGTTCGACGGGGCACACGACGTGAGGCTCAGGCCCAGCACGAGCACGAGGGTCGCGAGGGCCGTCGAGCGCGACCGCAGGTTCGGGCGCATCACGGGTTCACCGCCTCGTCGAGCTGCTCGAGGTGCACGCCGAGCTCTCCCGGTACGCTCGGCAGCGGTTCGGGGGTGGTCGCCGGCGGTGCGGCGAGGGGCGAGAGCAGCACCCAGAGCGTCGTCACGACCGTCGCGACGAGCAGCACGATGACGGCCACGCGACCTCGCCGTGCCGTGCGGCGCTCCGTGGGCACTCGTGTCGGCTGCGCGCCGGAGGCCTCGGCACGGGGCGCGTTCGCCATCCGCACCGTGGGCGAGTCGTCGGTGGATGCCGCGGCTCCCGTCATCGCGACGGTCGGCGTCTCGGCGACGTCGCCGAATGCGATCGTGACCGCGGTCGCGCCGGCCCCACGATCCGACACGTCGAGCGCGGCGGCCGCGACCGCGACCTCGAGTGCGGACGGGCGGTCGGTGGGTTCGCGGGCGGTCATGGCGCGGAGGAGCGCGACCCAGTCGTCGCCGAGCTCGGCCGGAACGGCGGGGTCGCGCACGAGTCGGGCGCTCGCCGACTCGGCTGCTGGGCCGGGGAACGCCTGCTGCTGCGTTCGGGCCTCGAGCACGAGCAGCCCGAGCGCATAGACATCGGCCGGGGGTGCCGGCACGGCCCCGGCCACCTGCTCGGGGCTCACGTATCCGGGCGTGCCGACGAGCAGGCCCGTGCTCGTGAGGCGGGCGTCGTCGACGAGTCGGGCGATGCCGAAGTCGGCGAGCTTCGCGTTCCACGCGCGCCCGGGGAGGTGCGCCGGCTCCAGCAGCACGTTCGCGGGCTTGACGTCGCGGTGCACGATGCCGCGATCGTGGATCACGTGCAGCGCCTCGGCGAGGTCGGCGAGCAAGGTCGAGGCGTCCGCCGGCGTGAGTGGGCCGGACCGCAGGGTCTCGCGGAGGTCGCGCCCGTCGACGAGTTCCATGACGAGGAACTCCCGCCCGGTGCCTTCGTCGTGGGCTGCGTCGTAGAGCCGCACGAGTGCGCGATGCGAGAGGCTCGCGAGGAGCGCGATCTCGGACGTGCGGCGGTCGCGATCGTCGAGGCCCTCGGTCGCGGCTCCGAACACCTTGACCGCGATGGGCCGGTGCAGCACGAGGTCTTCGCCGCGGTACACGCTGGCCATGCCGCCGCGGCCGATGAGTCCGTCGAGGCGGTAGCGTTCGGCCATCGTGACCCCGTCGAACGGGTCGCCGACGACGCGTGGGGGAGAGGTCGTCACCACTCGAGCGTAGATCGAAGCCCCGAATGCCGTCGGCTGACGGCCGGGGGTGGCCAGCGCAGCGGCGATGCGGTAGGAGCGCGACCTAGAGGAACATCGGCCGATCGAACTCGTCGTCGTCGCCGCCCAGGTCGAGGTCGACGAGCACGGGCACGTGGTCGCTCGGGGCGGTGCCCTTGCGCTCGTTGCGGTGGATCGACGCACCGGTCACGGCGTGCGCGAATGCCTCGGAGCCGAGGATGAAGTCGATGCGCAGGCCCTCGTTGCGGGGGAACCGCAGCTGCTTGTAGTCCCAGTAGGTGAAGCCCTCTGGCACGAGCGGTCGCACGACATCGGTGACACCGGCGCCCTCGAACGCGAAGAACGCCTCGCGCTCGGCGGGCGAGACGTGCGTGGTGACGCCCTCGATGACGGTGGGGTCGCCGTTGTCGTGGTCGAACGGCACGATGTTGAAGTCGCCCATGAGCGCGAACGGGCGGGTCGGGTGCGCCGCGGTCTCGGCGCGCGTGTACTCGCTGAGCGCGGCGAGCCAGTCGAGCTTGTACGTGTAGTGGGGGTCGTCGAGCGAGCGGCCGTTGGGCACGTAGAGGCTCCAGACGCGCACGCCGTCGATGGTCGCGCCGAGTGCGCGCGCCTCCTTCGGCTGGTCAGGGCCCTCGTGGCCCTTGAGGAACCCGGGCATGCCGGGGAACTCGATCGCGACGTCTTCGATCGGTGCGCGGCTCGCGATGGCGACGCCGTTCCACTGGTTCAGGCCGTGGATCGCGAGCTCGTAGCCGGCCGCCTCGAACGCCTCGTGCGGGAACTGCTCGGGCTTGCACTTGATCTCCTGCATCGCGAGCACGTCGACGTCTTCGCGCACCATCCAGTCGACCGTGCGTTCGACGCGGGTGCGGATCGAGTTGACGTTCCAGGTGGCGATGCGCATGAGCTCAAGCCTACGGTCGGCGTGCGACACCGACGTTCAGGCGGACTGGTCGCGCTCGTCGTCGTCATCGGCCGCGGCGCGCAGCAGCGGCAGCACCACCCAGGCCCCGAACACGATGACCGCGCCGATGCCGAGCGCCCACCATCCGGCCGGGCGCGACACGGCGACGTCGAACACGAGCGAGGTCACGCCCACGAGCAGCAGCCCGACGACGACGAGGTGCGCCACGAGCAGCCGGTTGCCGGTCAGCACGAGCCGCTCCTTGACCTTGCGGCGGAACAGTGCGCGGTGCAGCGTCACGGGCGCGAGGCCGATGACCGTCGCGAGCCCCGCGAGCGAGACGAGCACGAGGTACAGGCGCAACTGGTACTCGTCCAGCTCGTCGAAGCGCGGCTGGAAGGCCACCGCGATCAGGAAGCCGCCGATGAGCTGCGTGCCCGTCAGCGCGACCCGCAGCTCCTGCAGGATCTCGTTCCAGTTGCGGTCGCTGCGTTGGTTGGCGGTCTCGTTGCGTCCGTCGCCGGGCGCGACGTCCATGTGGGCTTCCATGGCTCGATCGTAGGCGGGGCGGATGCCGCGTCCGCAAGTCCTTGCGCGCTCGGGTGCCCCGTGCGAATGCGGCCGCAGCGGGCGCGCGCCGCTGGCCGCGTCGGCCGCCGACCTGCGAAGATCGTCCGAGGCGCGAAGACCGGGCGGCGCCGCGCGAGATCGGGGGATTCCATGGGGTTCAGCGTCGACGGCGTCGAGGGCCTCCCCGAGATCGCGAAGGGCGCCGACCTGGCCGCGATCATCGTCGGGGCCACGAGCCTCGAAGAGGGGGACATCCTCGTCATCACCTCGAAGATCGTGTCCAAGGCCGAGGGGCGGGTCGTCGCCGCGGACGACCGCGAGCAGGCCATCACCGACGAGACCGTGCGCGTGGTCGCGACCCGCGAGTACGAGGGCGGCGTCACGCGGATCGTCGAGAACCGCCAGGGCATCATCGGCGCCGCGGCCGGGGTCGACGCGTCGAACGCGCCCGACGGCACCGTGCTGCTGCTGCCGCTCGACCCGGATGCGTCGGCGCGGGCGCTCGCCACCGGCATCCGCTCGCTCACCGGGCTCTCGATCGGCGTGATCCTCTCGGACACGCTCGGCCGCCCGTGGCGCGAAGGCCAGACCGACATCGCGATCGGCGCGGCCGGCGTGCACGTGTTCGACGACCTGCGCGGGGCGACGGATGCCTCGGGCAAGGCGCTCGCGGTGACCATGCCGTGCGTGGCCGACGAGATCGCGGGCGCGGGCGAGCTGGTCAAGGGCAAGTCCGCGGGGGTGCCGGTCGCCGTCGTGCGCGGCCTCTCGCGTTACGTGGGCGCGCTCGACCTGCCGGGAGCCCGCAGCATCCAGCGTCCGGCTGAGCGCGACCTGTTCCGCGTGGGAGCCGACGAGGCGTACGACAACGGCTACCGCGACGGCTTCGACGAGTCGCAGAACGAGGAATCGTCGCACGGGGACCTGTAGCGCTTCGACGCACTTCGTGGTTTTTGGATCCAGAACCGGGTGATCGGGGCGGTTATCCGCTACGTTCAGGATCCATGAGCGCGCAGAACGCAGGGCCCGTGGGCGGCACCGCAGCACCGGCATCCTCGGCCGACGGCGGAGCCGCCGCCCTCAAGCAGCTCGCGGGCCAGCACGCGACCGGGTACCGCTCGGTCGGCGTGATGGTCTACGACATCCTCAAGGACGCGATCCTGAACGGCGCGCTGCTTCCGGGTCAGAAGCTGCGGCAGGAGACGCTCGCCGAGCTCATCGGCGTCTCGCGGCTGCCCGTGCGCTCGGCGCTGATCCAGCTCGAGGCCGACGGGCTCGTCGAGTTCCACGACCGCCGCGGCGCGGTCGTGAAGTCGCTCTCGCCGGCGCAGGCGAAGGAGGTCTACGACATCCGCGTGCTGCTCGAGGTCGAGGCGCTGCGGCTCACGATGGCCGCCCTCACCGACGCGCGCGTCGCGCGACTGCGCGAGCTCGGCAAGGCCGCCGACCGGCAGCAGGAGGGCTCCGACTTCGTCGACGCCCGCACCGAGTTCTACGCCGAGCTCTACGACGCCGAGCAGCGCCCCGTGCTCTGGGAGATGATCGAGCAGCTGCGACTCAAGGTCGGGCGCTACGTGCTCGGATGGCGCCTCGTCGGCGACGCCGAGCACAGCCACACGCACGAGCAGCTCATCGAGGCCGTGGCGTCGGGCGAGGTCGACCGGGCCGTCGATGTGCTGCGCGATCACCTCGTGGGCGTTCGCGATGCCGTGCTCGAGCTGCTCGAGGCGGAGTCGACGGCGACGGATGCCGCGGCGCCGGCGTCGCGGGGGCGCGCGCAGCGCTGACCGATCCCGCCGGTCGAGGAGCGAAGCGTCTCGAGACCCGGCCCGCACAGGAGTCGGATCTCTCGAGACGGCGCTGGCGTGCCTCCTCGACCATCGAAAGCATCCGGCTCGCGTATTGCTTTTTGGATCCAGAATCCGAAATACTGAACCTTGTCGGGATGCCGACGACCTGAACGGGCCCGCAGAATTCTCGAATGCGTGCCCAGGCCCCGCGCGGGAGCGGGAGGATGGAGGGGTGTCAGTGCACATCGGATACGCCGCCATGCTCGAGCAGTTCCCGCCCGCCGAGGCGGTGGCGCTCGCCGCGTTCGCCGAGCAGCACGGCTTCACGGGGGTCATGGCCTCCGACCACTTCCAGCCGTGGCTGCCGCAGCAGGGCGAGTCCTCGTTCGTGTGGAGCGTGCTCGCCGCGCTCGGCGAGCGCACGACGGGCGACCTCGGCCCGGGCGTCACGACGCCGACGTTCCGCTGGCACCCGGCGATGGTCGCACAGGCCAGCGCGACGCTCGCGTCGATGTACCCCGGCCGGCACTGGCTCGGCATCGGCTCGGGCGAAGCCCTCAACGAGCACATCGTGGGCGAGTACTGGCCAGAGGCGCACGAGCGCATCAACCGCATGTTCGAGGCCGTCGACGTGATCAAGAAGTTGTTCACCGCGTCGATCGCCGGCCGCGAGGTGCGGCACGCCGGCCCCCACTTCAAGCTCGAGACCACCCGGCTCTGGACCATGCCGCCCGTCGCCCCCGAGATCTTCGTCGCGACCCAGGGCCCGGTGACCGCGAAGCGCGCCGGACGCCAGGTCGACGGCATCATCACGACCGGCGCCGACGACGAGCGCCTGCGCGTGCTGCTCGCGAAGTTCGACGAGGGCGCCCGCGAAGGCGGACGCGACCGCTCGAAGCTCACGCGCGTGCTGCAGCTGCACCTCTCGTGGGCGCCGACCGACGAGGAGGCGATGGCGAACGCGCTGCGCGAGTGGCCGATCGCCGGCATGCGTTTCGCTCGCGGTGACATCCGCTCGCCCTTCGAGTTCGAGCAGCTGGCCCGCTCGGTGCGCCCTGAGGACTTCACGGGCCGCCTCACCGTCTCGAGCGACCCCGACGTGCACCGCGCGCATATCCAGCGCCTGATCGACCTCGGGTTCGACCGCATCTACCTGCACAACGTCGGGCGCAACCAGCGCGAGTGGCTCGAGGTCTTCGGGCGCGACGTGCTGCCGAGGCTCGTGCGATGAGCATCGCGTTCGCGACCGAACCGCAGGCTGCCGACCAGGCGACGGATGCCGAGGCCCTCGCCGTGCGCGCGCTCGCCGGCATCGGCGAGGTGCGCCCCGGCGACGACCTTGTCGACCTCATCGCCGGGGCCGCCGCCCGCGCCGGCGGACTGCGCGACGGCGACATCCTCGTCGTGACCTCGAAGATTGTGTCCAAGGCCGAGGGTCGCATCGTGCACGCGGCCGATCGCGAGCAGGCCATCACCGACGAGACCGTGCGCGTCGTCGCGACCCGTGCCCACGAGGGCGGTGTCACCCGCATCGTCGAGAACCGGCAGGGCATGGTCGCGGCGGCAGCGGGGGTCGACGCATCGAACACCGCCGACGGCACCGTGCTGCTGCTGCCGCTCGACCCCGACGCGTCGGCGCGGGCGCTCGCCACCGGCATCCGCTCGCTCACCGGGCTCGCGATCGGCGTGATCCTCTCGGACACCCTCGGCCGGCCGTGGCGCGAGGGCCAGACCGATGTCGCGATCGGCGCGGCGGGCGTGCACGTGGTCGACGACCTGCGCGGTGGCACCGACGCCGCCGGCCGAACCCTCACCGTGACCATGGCCTGCCTCGCCGACGAGCTCGCGGGCGCCGGCGACCTCGTCAAGGGCAAGGCGAGCGGATGCCCCGTGGCCGTCGTCTCGGGCCTCGCGCGCGCCGTCGGACCGCTCGACCTGCCCGGAGCGGCCTCGATCGCGCGACCGTCGGAGCGCGACCTGTTCCGGCTCGGCACCGACGAGGCCGTCGAGCTCGGACGCCGCGACGGACACGAGGCCGGCTTCGCCCGCGGACGCGCCGTCGGGCACGCCGAGGGGTTCGCCTCCGGCTACGCCGAGGGCGTCGCGGCCGCACGCGCCGAGGCGCTCATGACGCGGTCGCGCGTCTCGCCGGCGGTTCCGGTGGCGGCGGCTCCGGTGGCGGAGGCGACGACATGCTGACCGCCTTCGACGTCGTGGTGCCCGTGAAGCTGCTCGCCGAGGCCAAGACCCGGCTCGCACCCTCGCTCGATCGCACGGCCCGCGCCGACCTCGCCCGGGCGTTCGTGCTCGACACCATCGACGCCGCGCTCGCCGCCGAACGCGTGGCCCGCGTGATCGTCGTGGGCGACCTGAGCGGGCACGTCGACGAGGTGCCCGACGGCGTCGTCGTCGTTGCCGAGCCCGAGCCGCGCTCGCTCTCGGCGGCGATCCGCCACGGCATCGCGGAGGCCCGACGCATCGCCGCCGCCGAACGCGACTCCGGCCCCGACGGGGGCCGCTCGGCCCGCAGCCACCGGGGCATCGCCGTGCTGCTCGGCGACCTGCCCGCGCTGACCCCGCAAGCGCTCGATGCCTCGCTCGACGCCGCGTCGCGGCATCCGCTCGCCTTCATGCCCGACGCAGAGGGCACCGGCACGACCCTCGCGACGGCCGCCGCGCATACTCGTTTCGAGCCCGCGTTCGGCGCGGACTCGGCGATGCTGCACCGTGCGCTCGGCTTCCACGACCTCTCGCACGAGGTGCCGACGGCCCTCGCCGAGCGCATGCGCCGCGACGTCGACACGGTCGACGCCCTCGACGCCGCCGTGCGACTCGGGCTCGGCGCGCACACCGCTGCGGCTCTCGCCGCACCCCGACGTACGACAACCGACTCCACCAGAAAGGGAGCAGCATGACCCTCACCCTCGGATACAAGGCCAGCGCCGAGCAG
Source organism: Agromyces aureus (assembly GCF_001660485.1). Lineage (GTDB taxonomy): Bacteria > Actinomycetota > Actinomycetes > Actinomycetales > Microbacteriaceae > Agromyces > Agromyces aureus. The sequence continues at coordinate 4,138,599 of NZ_CP013979.1, read as the reverse complement.
TTCGACCCGCGCGAGCTCGTCGAGATCGCCGTCGCGGCCGAAGCGCACGGCATGGAGTCGGTGTTCACGAGCGACCACTTCCAGCCGTGGCGGCACACCGGCGGGCACGCGCCGTTCTCGCTCGCGTGGATGGCGGCGGTCGGCGAGCGCACCTCGACGATCAAGATCGGCACGTCGGTGCTGACGCCGACGTTCCGCTACAACCCGGCCGTGCTCGCGCAGGCGTTCGCGACGATGGGCGTGCTCTACCCCGGACGCGTGATCCTCGGCGTCGGCTCGGGCGAGGCGCTCAACGAGATCGCCACGGGCTTCCAGGGCGCGGGCGAGCAGGAGTGGCCCGAGTTCCGCGAGCGCTACGCGCGCCTCCGCGAGTCGGTGCGCCTCATGCGTGCGTTGTGGAGCGATGAAGACCAGGTCAGCTTCGACGGCGAGTACTACTCGACCCACGACGCCTCGATCTACGACCGGCCAGAGGGCGGGGTGCCGATCTACATCGCTGCCGGCGGGCCGCAGGTCGCGAAGTACGCCGGGCGCGCGGGCGACGGCTTCATCTGCACCTCGGGCAAGGGCGCCGAGCTCTACGCCGACCAGCTCATGCCCGCGGTCAAGGAGGGCCTCGAGGCCCGCACCGACGGTCGCACGTTCGACGAGTACGACCGCATGATCGAGATCAAGCTCTCGTATGAAGACGACCTCGAGACCGCGCTGGACAACACTCGGTTCTGGTCGCCGCTCTCGCTCTCGAAGGAGCAGAAGCACGACATCACCGACCCCGTCGAGATGGAGCGCGCCGCCGACGCCCTGCCGATCGAGACGATTGCGAAGCGCTGGATCGTGGGCACCGACCCCGACGAGGTCGTCGAGCAGATCGGCCAGTACATGGACTGGGGCTTCAACCACCTCGTGTTCCACGCGCCCGGGCACGACCAGCGCCGCTTCCTGGAGCTGTTCGAGCGCGACCTCGCGCCGCGGCTGCGCGCCCGCGCCGCGAAGTAGCGCCGCGCGCCGCGCGCCGCTGCGGCCGGCGAAGGCGGACGAGCTCAGGGCGCCCCGGTTCGACGACCGGGGCGCCCTGTCGCGCGTCCCGGGCGTAGCGTGGGAGACGCGGGCGAACGCGGCGACAGCGACGTCGGAGGAGGGGCCATGGCCGTCATCGGATGGATCGGACTCGGGCACATGGGCGGGCCCATGTCAGCGCATCTGGTCGCGGCAGGGCACGAGGTGCGCGGCTTCGACCTGGATGAGGCGGCGTGCCTGGTCGCAGCCGATCGCGGCGTTCGCGTGTGCGAGAGCATCGCCGAGACCGTCGCGGGTGTCGACGCCGTCTTCACGTCGCTGCCTCGCAACGAGCACGTGCGCGACGTCTACGCGGCGACCGCGGGCGTCTGGGCCACGGCCCCGGTGAACGCGCTGCTGCTCGACACCTCGACGGTCGACATCGACACGTCGCGGTGGTGCCACGCCGAGTCGGCGGCTCGGGGGTTCCGTTTCGTCGACGCCCCGATCTCCGGCGGCATCGCCGGGGCCGAGCGCGGATCGCTCACCTTCATGCTCGGCGGGGAGCCCGACGCCGTGGCGGCGGCCCGCCCGCTGGTGCAACCGATGGCGGCGCACGTCTTCGACCTCGGCGGGCCCACGCTCGGCATCGCGGCGAAGCTGGCCAACAACCTCATGCTCTTCGCCTCGCTGCTCGGGGTCGCCGAGGGGGCCGCGCTCGCCGCATCGCTCGGCCTCGATCCGGCGCGGTTCCACGAGGTCGCCGCTGCGTCGTCGGGGGACTCCTGGCCGCTCCGCACCTGGTATCCGGCTCCCGGCGTCGTCGAGACGAGCCCCGCGAACCGCAACTTCGACGCGACGTTCTCGGCCGCGCTCGCCGAGAAGGACCTCTCGTTCGCCGTCGCGGCGGCCGAGGCATCCGGGCTGCACATCCCGGCGGCCGAACTCGCGCTCGAACAGTTCCGGCGCCTCGCCTCCGAGGGGTACGCAGGCAAGGACGCGAGCCTCATCGCGAAGTACCCGCCCGCCGACGGCACACTGGCGGGGTTCGATCCGTCAGCCTGATCGCGCTGCCCGGCCCGTCACCCCGCCAGGCCATCGCACCGGCCGGCCGGTGGCCGATCACCGGATCCCGGGATGCTCCTGCAGGTACGTGTCGGGGTCGGGGCACGCCGTGCGGATCGCGGTCTCGAGCTCGAGCGTCATGTCGCGGAATCGAGGGTCGTCCGAGTACGTGGGGAACCAGACGTAGCCGGGGTAGGTCTCGACCCAGACGTCGCGGCCGGGAGGAGGAGACACGTCGATGCCGTTGGCCTCGTAGCACGGAGCGAAGAACGCGACCATGTAGTCGTAGATCCACCCGAGTTCGGCGTCGTTCGCCGACGGCCGGGTGATCTTCACCGGGTGCGTCTGGTCGCAGGCGTAGGCCCCGATCCTCTGGGCCTCGTTCGAGGTCGACCACCCCAGCGTGGGAGGCGCGTCGGGGTCCAGCGCGTACCCCTCGCTGAGCGCCGCCCCGGCGGCCTGGAGACAGGCGCGAAGCGGGTCCTTCCGCTCCTCGTCGGAGAGGTAGCCCGCGAACGGGTCGGGCGGCCGAACGGCATCCGGGTAGGTGGAGAGCACGCCCTGCCACTGTGCGTCGGCATCCGCGACGCGTTTCGCCTCGGACTCGGCATCGGTGAGCGGCGGATCGGGCTCGGGGTAGGGCGCGAGGTCGGGCATCTCGATCGTCACGATCGAGGCGGCCAGCTCCGCCGGTGTGCTCGGAGCGGGCGGGGGCGCCGACTCCGAGGGTTCGGCGGCCGTCGAGGTCGTCGCGCACGACGTGAGGAGGCTGACGGATGCCGCGGCGAGGGCGAGGCATCCGGCGACGCCGAGACGGCGTCGATCGGGTCGAGTCACGGCTCCGATCGTGGCAGAGCGAGCGCGCCCAGGACAAGGTCGGCGAGCGAAGCCCGCTGCCTCGTCATGATGCCTGGTCCTTCTGAGTCGGGGCGAGGTGGCCGGGCCGATGCGAGCGGGCGCCCCGCGGCATCCGCCCCTCTGGGGTCAGCGGGGCGTGCGCACCGGTCTCACCACGAGGCCCGTGCCGCCGCCCCGACGCACCGGTTCGGCCGCAGCGGTCATGAGCCCACGTTCATCGACTTCGATCGCCGCCGCGGCGCCGATCTGCGCGGCCGACGTGAACTGGTCGCCCGATGGCACGAGCACCTGACCGAACGGCGCCAGGTCGTCTTGGTACGCGGCGATGAACTCGGGCTCGGCGGGTGTGGCTGCCGCGTTGCGTTGCGAGGCCCGGGGCGCTGCGACCGCCTCGGGCAGCGTCATGCCGAGGTCGATCCGGTTCATCAGGATCTGCAGCACCGTCGTGATGATCGTGGCCCCGCCGGGCGAGCCGACCACGAAGCGCACGTCGCCGTCCTGGAGCACGATGGTGGGCGACATCGACGAGCGCGGCCGCTTTCCCGGCTCGATGCGGTTCGGGTCGGCGGGGTTGTAGACCGTGCTGAAGTCGGTCAGCTCGTTGTTCAGCAGGAAGCCGCGGCCGGGCACCGTCATGGCCGACCCGCCGGTCTGCTCGATCGTGAGCGTGTAGGCGACCGCGTTGCCCCACTTGTCGACCACCGAGAGGTGCGTCGTCGAGACGTTCTCGGTGTCGGCCGCCTCTTCGAACGCGACGGACTCGCAGCCGACCGCGTCGAGGGCGCCGGCGGGCACGGGCCGGGCCGAGGCGGTGTCCGGGTCGATCGTGCAGTCGCGCGCGTCGGCGAACTCTTGGCTGAGCAGGGTCTCGGTGGGCACGTCGACGAAGGCCGGGTCGCCGAGGTAGGCACCGCGATCGGCGAAGGCGCGAGCGGATGCCTCGAGGTAGAGGTGCAGGCTCTGCCCGACCTCCGCCGACGCCAGGTCGTGGTTCTCGAGGATGTTCAGCGCCTCGCCGACGGTCGTGCCGCCGGAGGAGGAGGGCGCCATGCCGTAGACGTCGAGTCCGCGGTAATCCACGTGCGTCGCCGCCTGCTCGACGACCGAGTAGGCGGCGAGGTCGGCGGTCGTCAGCGTGCCCGCCGGGGCGGGCAGTGTCGATGCCGGGTCCTTGCGCGGATGCTGCACGACGTCGGCGATCTCGGCCGCGAGCCGGCCGGAGTAGAACGCGTCGGGCCCGCGCACGGCGATGAGCGCGAGCGTCTTGGCCAGGTCGGGGTTGCGGAACGTCGAGCCGACCTTCGGCGCATCGCCGCCCGGGAGGAAGAGCTTCGCCGTATCGGGGAACGCGGCGAACCGCGCCTTGTTGTCGAGCGTCTGGTTGCGGAAGGTCTCGTCGACCGTGAATCCCATCGCTGCCAGCAGGATCGATGGCGCGAGCACAGCGCTGAGTCGCTTCGTGCCGAAGCGGTCGAGTGCGGCATCCCAGGTCGCCAGTGTTCCCGGAACGCCGACCGAGACGCCCGAAGACACGAGTTCGGGCGTGAACCGGTAGGGCTGGCCGGTCGCAGGATCGATGAACGCATCGTTCGGCATGCCCGCCGGCGCCGTCTCACGCCCGTCGATGGTGCTCACGGTGCCGGTCGAGGCGTCGAAGTACACGAAGTACCCGCCGCCGCCGATGCCCGCGCTGTACGGCTCGGTGACGCCGAGCGCTGCCGCCGTGGCCACCGCGGCGTCGGCCGCGTTGCCGCCCAGGCGCAGCACCTCGACGCCGACCCGGCTCGCCGAGGCGTCGACCGACGAGACCGCGCCGCCGTATCCCGTCGAAGTCGCCGTCGGCGCCGGGGACGGTCGCCCGGTCGAGGTCGATGCGGTAACCCGCGCTGAGGTCTGCAGCGCCGAGGCTTCGGGTGCCGATGGTCGCACGACAGCTGAGGCCGGTGCCGAGGTGGCGATGAGTGCGGCTGCGAGGCCGGCTGCGACGGCGATGGCCGCGCTCCGGCGTGCACGGCGACGAACGACGATGTTGTCCATGAGTCCCCCGAACTGGGTACAACGGTGCGATGCCTCACGGTAGACCGCCCGGGCCGATGCGGCAATCCCCGAAGCGGTGCAGGTTCTCGTGCGACCTGTCAGTTCTCAGACGACTTGTCGCGCACTAGGCACCAAGTCAAGTATCGGAAGTTCGGAGCTCGAGCCGAGGTGGCCCCGCCTTGGCTCGTCGCGGTAGTCGCACCCCTCCGGGCGCTTTTCATCGGGCAGGGTAAACGGGCACCTCATTCCCCGCACGCATCGTGTCTCATCGAGGGATCGCCTCAAATCCGCTCCCCGACCGGTGTGCGGGCAGAGTCGATGAAGACGCTGGTCTCTCGGTTGGGCTACTCGGTGGCGTAGACGAGGAGCTCTTCGGCCTCCATGCGCTTGAGCGTTTTCGGGAGATCGGTGGAAGACGGCCAGGAGATTCCGACGAGCCTTTCGGTGTAGATGTCGACGATGCATCCTTCAGCCGCAAGCTGCTCCGTCGGCTCAAGCCAACTCACCCCTCCGTCCTCGAACCACAGCCGTGCGCTGTCATACCCGCCGCGCGCGACGATCTCGGTGACAACAAGCGCCCCCTCGCCTGAGGCGATCACGCGCACGGTGTCCCCAAACGCGACTCCGGGGAACAGAACGGGGCACCCGCACACGACGAAAGTATCCGCAGATGTTCGCGAGGCGTTCAACGCCTCCCACAAGACTGGAGCGTCCGGGAGATCCGGGTCCGGAGGCACTGCGAACCACACCGACTCTTCGGCTGCGATCGCGGCTGATATCGGCACCAGTCGCGTACCGTCCCAGACGGACGCCAACGATGGGTGCTCGCGAAACTCAGTCACGACGGAACGCTAACAGGCTGCGGCACGCTAGAGCCTCTCGGCAATCCACCATCCCTTAGGGGCACGATACGCATTCCACTAGCGTGCATTGCATGCTAGCTTGTGTCGCATGATAGATGGCGTTCGGGCCCAGCTGCGAAAGGGCGTGGTCGAGTACTGCATCCTCGGCGCGCTCGAACGTGAACCCATGTACGGATGGCAGCTCGCTGAAACGCTCGCGAAGCCAGGCCTGATCGCCAGTATCGGCACGCTCTACCCGGTCCTAGGTCGACTTCGCGAGCGGGGACTCATCACCGCATTCGAACGGAGCTCGGGTGCAGGCCCGGTCCGAAAGTACTACCAGGTCACAAAAGCAGGCTCAGCCGAACTCGACGGCTTTCGCCAGCAGTGGGCACCGTTCACCAGAGCCGTCTCAGAGATGGTCGGAGAGGTCGATGATGACAAGAACTGATCAGCCAGTCGAGGTACGCCGGTACCTGCAACGGCTGGACGATGCGCTGATCGGGGTGCCAGCAGAAACGGCCGCGGACGTTCGAGCCGGGATAGAGGAAGAGCTGGCGACCCTCGATGTGAGCGCCGCGCGCGAGCGCATCGAGGAACTCGGGGACCCTGTGTTCATCGCTGCCGAAGCGCGCGAACAGGCGGCCACGGACGAGCCGGTGTACTCGGCGCTCGGGTCGCGGGCGTACATGATCGTCACCGTGTTCGCGATCGCACTCGGTGGGGTGCTCCTGCCATTCGTTGGATGGGTGGGGGGCATCGTCCTGATGTGGTTCTCCCCGGCATGGCGACGATGGGAGAAGTGGATCGCGACGCTCGCTCCTCTCATGTTGGGTTTCATCACCGCGGTCACCATCTGGCTTCTGGCCTCAGCCGGAACTGGTACTTCCCCGAACGAATTGCTCGGCGCACCTGTGATCCCTGCGCCGATGCTGATGTGGAACGCGCTCGTGGTCATAGGCGTCGCAAACGTCGGAATCGGCGTGTGGCTCCTCATCCGTGGACTCTCGCGGTTCACCACCACTGCATCGGCGGCCTCGTCGCGTTAGCGGACCGACCAACCACGGCGCCCGCAAGCCGGTCCGAGAACGCTTAGAGAGTCGCGGGTTCAAGCACCGTTACTCAGTCGGTGTCCGAAAGGGATCCGCCTGCGGGCAATCGAAGGCCTCGGAGCGGAAGTCGGAATGTCGTACTCCACATGTGGTTCGAGCGGCCGGAGTCGATTGCTCTGTAGGCGCTCAATACAGCGGCAGCTGGTAAGGACGGCGGAGCATTGAAGTATGTTGCACTATTGGTACCGGCGGTATTCCTGCTCGGGGGGATCGCGGTCATTGTATGGCGACACGAAGTAGCTGGCTTCTTCCAGAATTATCTGACTCAGTTCGGTCATTTGGGCGCGATGACAGCTCGCAGCTCGACACCCGGCTTGATTGCTCTGGTTGGTTCACTCTGGATTGTCATCAGCGTTGTTGGGTTTGTGATGGCGCTGACACATTGACGGGCCGATCATGTGGCGGTGAACTCGGCTTGGTCGGGGTCGGGTACCGTCGGTTTGGGTCGGTGGCTAGGAACAGTTGCCCAGTCGGCCATCCTTTTGCGGATGCAGACGGCATCCTCGCCGGTTCGGGCCATTCGACCCTAGAACGGGTCCCGGACGATGTGGATGCGGTGCGTCACCATCTGCATGAGACGCATCGGAACGAACTCCTCTTTCCGCAAAGTACCCGTCGTGCGGGTTGGCAGGCCGAGGGCCCGTTGCAGCGCGGCTGTGAGATTCAGGTCTAACCAACCGAGAAAGTTGCCGAGGCCGACGCGTGCACTCCAGCCGAAGATGACCAGCCACAGCACGAAGCCCACCGGGATGAGAATCCAGAGCAGCACCCCTCGTATGACCAGCAAGGCGAACGCAGCCACACCCTCTCGTACTGCGCGCGCCTCCGTGTCCATGCCGTGAGCGTACTGGCAAGCGAGCAAAGGTGACCCGCAAACCGATCGCTATGTGGAGCGCCGGCCCGCTTCATGACGGGCCCTACCGGCTCGCAACCGTCGAACCAGGTGAGGACGAGTTCGACCGCTGAGGTCTGCCCTTGCGATTCCTGGGCGTTGCGATCAAGGCAATTTCGTTGCAGGATTGCGGCGGCGCTTAGACCTTAGAAGGCAGCCCACAGGGACTGAGCTTGTAAAGCGGCAGTCTCAGATGCGGTCGGCATGTAAGCCGGAGCACGTCGTTTCCTTTCGAGTCCTGAAGGAGCGGCGATGCCCTCTTGCACCAAGCACCCATACCCGACAGCAATTGCCGCTGCCCTCGTCCTGCGAAGGATCCAAGGGACGTCAGTCAGGCGACGCGAGGTTGGTGTTCATCCGTGTTCAACGTGTCGTGCGTTTCACCTCACATCGCAGGCAGCGGCAGCACGAAACCGGTGGACAACTGCTGCGTTCACAAGACTTCGCGTCCTCGCCGCATAGCCATCCCTGTGTGGGCCGACAACGGGCCGATGAGCGCGCTGCCATTGTGCTCGCGAGGCCTAGCGCCGATACTCTGGAGTGGCGATGCTTGTCGGACGCCGCCGTTAGGCTGGAAGGTCTCCAGGTGGAGATGCATCGGAAGCGGTGGAGGTGATCCCAGTGCCCACACAATTCGAATTCCGCCTGATTGATGGCACTGCGCCCGAGGGTGAACTCGAGGCCGATCACCTCATCGCGATCGTTCAGAGTCTCAAAGAGATCGCCACCAAACTGGGTCGCGCTGAGACCGATGCTGAGCCGGTGGGGCGCCCACCGAGGCGGACGCGGAAGGTCGCCCGACTGACCATCGGACTCGCTCCAGGGAGCACCAGGCTGCTCGCCCGGCGCGCCGATGACGAGGGCGCTCTCGACTTTGACCTTGACGAAGAGAGGGCGTTCGACGAGAAGTTCGAAGCGATTGTCGAGTCAATTGCGTCGGACGACCGCCCTGGCTGGATGACGGACACGTTGGCAGTCGCTGCTGGCGAACTGCGCAGCGCGCTTGAGAGAGCGGCCCCGAGAGTGGAATTCAAGGTTGGCGGACGGGTGCGGCGCACCTTCGCGACGTCGGCGACCCACAAGGAAACCTGGAGGGTCGCCGAGGTCGAATCAGACGTGGAGACCGTTGCCTTCGTTGGACGTCTTCGCGTCGTAAACCTAGACACTCACCGACTACAGGTGACCGATGATGTAGGGAACAAGGTCGCGCTCCCGAACGTGGCGAACGACGAAAACGTGGGAAGTCTCCTTGGGCAATATGTCGCGGTCGTGGGCGCGCCCGAGTGGGACCAAAAGGGCCGCCTCTTGCAGCTTCATGAGGCGGTCATCGAAGCCGCAGAGCCGATTCCAGGCACGATGGGGAGCCGCGCGGTCGTCTCTCTGGAGGACATCCTGACCAGCTCTCCGGGAGCGCAGCCGGGGGGAATTCCAGGACTGACGTCGGACGAGGCGGAGGCATACCTGAAGGCGATTGGCCTCTGAGTGGCGACCGTTGATGCTGCGCTTCTGGATACCGATGTTTTCAGTGCACTATTTGTAACGCCCCCGCAGGTCGTTGATAAGCAGGGCCATCCGGTCGCTGCGTGGACCATGGCGCTTACCGGGCGCAGGCCGCTGATCTCGTTTCAGACGAGGGCGGAAGTGCTGTCAGGTGCCTACCTAGCAGGGTGGGGCGAGAAGCGATTGGAAGCCCTCTTCGCGATTCTCGACGCTATGCCGACGATCGACGAAGACCGTGCTGTCGTCGAGGCCTATGCTCGGCTTCTCGCAGCTGCGCAGAAGGCCGGCCATCCGTTCGGCAACAACGCCCATCACGTAGGAGATCGATGGATCGCTGCGTGTGCGATCGCCAAAGACGTGCCGCTTCTAACAGGGAACCATAAGCACTTTGACGGCGCCCCGGGTTTGACGTTGCTCACGATCAAGCGCGGCTAAGGCACGCTCCATCGGTAATGGGTGTCGCGCTAGATGTAGTTCCTCGCGGCTAGAGAGTCGGCACCCTCTTCCCTGTGCAGGATGTGCCGCACTCAGGGATCCGCTTTCGCAACATCGGGTGTCGCGCGAGCAGAGCGGTCTGCGTGCAGCGTCATGAACCCGGCGATGTCGATGGTCTCAGCGCCGGGCGTCGAGCGGGGGCCGCGCCGGGCGATCGGCCGCCGTGCTCGCGACCGCGATGAGCGGACGACCGGTCAGTGGGTGCACGAGCACCTCGGCCTGCACGCCGTACACGTCGTGCACGAGTTCGGAGGTCAGCACGTCGGCCGGCGGCCCGGCCGCGACGACCCGGCCGGCCGCGAGCACGACGACGTGGTCGGCGTAGGCGGCGGCGTGCGAGAGGTCGTGCAGGGCGGCGACGACGGTGAGCCCGTCGCGGGCGAGCCCGGCGAGCAGGTCGAGGGCGACGAACTGCGAACCCAGGTCGAGGTGGTTCGTGGGTTCGTCGGCGAGCAGCAGGGTCGGCTCCTGCGCGATCGCCCTGGCGAGGGTCACGCGCTGGCGTTCGCCGCCCGAGAGCGAGTCGAGCGTGCGCCCGGCGAACTCCGCGGCGCCCACTGCCGCGAGGGCGCCGTCGACGACCGCACGGTCGTGGGGGCCGGCGACCCCGAAGGCGCCGAGGTGCGGGGTGCGCCCGAGGGCGACGGATGCCTCGACGGTCAGCCGTCCGTCGACCTCGGCCTGCTGCTCGGCGAGGGCGACGACCTTGGCGCGCTCCCGTCGATGCATGCCGTCGAGCGGGACGCCGTCGAGCCGCAGCTCGCCGCTCCGAGCACGCTCGACCGCGGCGATGAGGTGCAGCAGCGTCGACTTGCCCGCGCCGTTCGGCCCGATCAGTGCAGTCAGGGCGCCGTGGGGCAGCGTCGCGTCGACGCCGTCGATGATCGTGCGTCCGGCGCGGTCGAAGCGCACGCGCGACAGGTCGAGGCTCATGCGGTCCTCCTCGTGCGCAACAGCAGCCAGGCGAAGACCGGCCCGCCGACCAGCGCGGTGATGATGCCGACCGGCAGTTCTCGCGGGTCGAACAGGGTGCGGGCGGCGGTGTCGGCCCACACGAGGAAGATCGCTCCGGCCAGGGCGGAGAGCGGCAGCAGCGCGCGGTGGCCCGGCCCGATCACGAGCCGCACGGCGTGGGGAAGCACGAGCCCGACGAAGCCGATCGATCCGCTCACCGCGACGAGCGCACCCGTGAGCAGCGCCGTGCCGCCGAGCAGCAGCACGCGCGAGCGGGCGACGTGCACGCCGAGCGCGGCCGCGCCGGCCTCGCCGATCGCGAAGGCGTCGAGCGTGCGCGCGCTCGCGAGGAGCGGCACCCCCACGACGACGAGCGCGACGCCGCTGATGGCGACCGAGGTCCAGTCGGTGCCGGCGAGCGAACCGAGCAGCCAGTTGAGGATCTCGCGGTAGCTGTCGCCCGTCGCGCTCCAGAAGATGACGAGGCTCGTGATCGCCCCGAACACGCTCGAGACCGCGATGCCGGCGAGCACCGTGGTGGTGGGGTCGAGGCGCGCGCCGCGACCCGATCGTGCGGAGGCCGCCATGGCGAGACCGAGCGTCGCGACGAGCGCGGCGAGGGCCCCGGCGAACGCGGCGAGCGGCAGCAGCAGCCCGACGCCGAGCACGATCACGACGACCGCGCCGACCGAGGCGCCCGACGAGAGCCCGAGCAGGTACGGGTCCGCGAGGGTGTTGCGGGTGACCGCCTGCATGACCGCGCCGCAGAGCGCGAGCCCGGCGCCGACCACGGCGGCGGTGAGCACGCGCGGCATCCGCAGCTCCCAGACGATGCCGTCGCGGATGGTCGAGAGGGTCGGCTCGCCGAATCCCAGGTGCGCGGCGATGCTCGCGAACACGTCGGTGGGCGCGATCGGCGCGGGGCCGATCGTGACCGCGATGATGACGGATGCCGCGAGCACCGCCGTGAGCAGCAGGCCCCAGGCGAGGGCGCGCCCGGCTCCGGTGACGCCGGATGGTCGAGTAGGCGCGCCAGCGCCGTATCGAGACCCAGCATCCGGGGATGCGGCGTCTGGTCTCGAGACGCTCGCTGCGCTCGCTCCTCGACCGGCGGAGTTCATCAGAACCCCAGGGCTCCGAGCTGCTCGACGGTCGAGGCGACCGCGCCGACGTTGCGCACGCCCGCCTCGGTCGACGGGAAGTCGAGCACGACGTACCGCTGCTGCTGCACGGCGGGCAGGGCTGCGGTCGCCGGGTTCGCCTCGAGCTGGGCGATCTTCTGGTCGGCGGTGTTCCACGCGGCGTCGACGAGCACGATCACGTCGGGGTTCGCGTCGACGATGGCCTCCCAGCTCATCGACGTCCAGGTGTCGTGCACGTCCTTCGCGATGTTGTCGAGGCCGGCCGCGCCCATGATCATCTGCGGTGCGCCGATGCCGGCTCCCACGTAGGGGGTCTCGTCGCCCGAGCTGTACCAGAGGGCGGTGAGGCCGCCGTCGTTCGGCTCGATCGCGTCGAGGGCGGCCTGCTGCTCCGACACGAGGTCGGCTGCGGCATCCGGAACCCCGAAGAGGTCGCCGGCCTCGCCGAACTCGCGGAACACCTCGTCGAAGGTGAGCGGGTCGGGCATGTACCCCTCGGCCTTGCACGCGGCGGGGGCGACGTAGCTGGCCACGCCGAGCTTCGCGAGGTCGTCGCGCTCGCCGGCGCCCTCGGCGGATAGGTTCGACTCCCAGCCCGCGTAGACGAGGTCGGGCTCGAGCGCGAGGGTCGCCTCCTGCGACGGCACCTTGTCGGAGACGACCTCGATGCCGGATGCCGCGGCGGCGTACTCATCGGGAACGGGGCCGTCGCTGAAGGCCGAGCCGATCACGCGGTCGGCCAGGCCCAGCGCGAGCATGAGCTCGAGCGTCGAGGACTTGATCGTGAGCACGCGCTCGGGAGCGGACTCGAGCGTGACCTCGGTGCCGCAGTTGTCGATCGTGAGCGGGTAGGCGGATGCCGCGGCCTCCGCCGAGGGGTCGGCACCGCCGGTCGAGGCGGCGGTGGGGGTCGCGCAGCCGGCGAGGAGCAGAGCGATGGCGGGGGCCGCAACGGCAGCGGCGAGGCGATGATGGCGGGAATTGGGCATGGTTCCTCCGGGACGGTTCGGTGCGGACTTCGACAGCTGTCGAGGACTCACGGCCCAATCCCGGGCCATCACAACCGATCAAGACGGATCGGCGGTCGTGTTCATCCTAGGGCGACGATCGATTCGGAATCAATACTGGATTCTGGATCCAGAATACGCAAAGATGACTCTGCACCGCTGCTTCGCCGATCCGAGAGGACCCGCACCACATGATCACCACGAACGTCGAGTTCTACAGCGAGGGCGACCGCCTCGCCGCGATCTGGCGAACGCCCGAGACCCCCGGCCCCTACCGCGCGATCGTGCAGGGCCCCGGGTGGCTCGGCCTGAAGGACGCCAAGCTCTACGTGCGCTACCACGAGGCGCTCGTCGCCGCCGGGTTCGCCGTGCTCATCTTCGACTACCGCGGCTTCGGCGACTCCGAGGGCGACCGCGGCATCCTCTCGCCTGCCCGCCAGCTGCAGGACCTCGTGAACGCCGTCACCTACCTGACCACGCGCGACGACGTGATCGCCGACGCGATCGGCGTCTTCGGCACCGGAGGCACCGGTGGCGGCAACGCCGTGCTGCTCGCCGACGTCGACCCGCGCGTCAAGGCCGCCGTCAGCCAGGTGCCCGTCGCCGACGGAACCGACTGGCTGCACCGCATGCGCCAGGAGCACGAGTGGCTCGCCTTCCTCGCGAGCCTCGACGAGGACCGCCGCCTGCGCGTGACCACCGGCGCCGGCCGGCTCGTGCATCCGCGCGAGGAGATCATGGTGCCGACGCCCGAGCGCCGCGCCACGACGATCAAGGCCGACGTCGATGATCGCATCCCGAGCGCGATCCCGCTCTCGTGCGCCGAGGAGATCCTCGCCTACAAGCCCATCGCGGCCGCCGAACGGTTGACCACCCCGCTGCTCGTGATCGGTGTCGAGGGCGACGCGACCACGCCGACCGACCACGCCGAGGCGCTCTACGCCGCCGCGAAGGGGCCGAAGCAGCTCATCATGCAGCGGCACACCACCCACTACGCGGCCTACGACCGTTACTGGGAGCAGACCACCCCGCTGATCGTCGACTGGCTCGACCGCTACGTGCGCCCGAGCGACGTCGAGGTCCGCACCACCCGCTCGCCCGGATCGGGCGAGCTCACCGAACACCAGGAGGCACCCGTGCAGGCAGCACTCGAGGAGGCCGTGCGATGAGCATCGACCTGAGGATCACCGGCGGCACCGTCGTCACCCCGAGCGGCCCGGTCGCCGGTGACCTGCTCGTGCACGACGGCAAGGTCGCGGGCGTCGTCGCCCGCGACGTCGCGCTCGTCGCCGAGCGCACCATCGACGCGACCGGCCGGCTCGTGCTGCCCGGCATGGTCGACGTGCACGTGCACACCCGCGAGCCCGGCTACGAGCACAAGGACGACATCCTCACGACGTCGCGGCAGGCCGCCGCGGGCGGCGTCACGACCATGTTCGGCATGCCGAACCTGAAGCCGCCGACCGTCGACGTCGAGACGCTCACCGACGTGTTCGAGCGCTACACCTCGAGCTCGATCGTCGACTGGAACCACAACCCCGCGCCGACGAAGTTCGACGAGATCGTGCCCATGGCCGAGATGGGCATCAACGCCTTCAAGATCTACATGGTCGTCGACACCGGCCGCGACTACCCGCACCCGTCGGGCACCGGCATTCACGACCACGGCCACCTGCTCGAGATCATGGACCGCATCGCGCCGACCGGCAAGCGGTTCATCGTGCACCCGCACGACCAGAAGCTCATGGACTACATCGAGGGCGCGGTGCTCGCCAGCGGCGACAACACGCCGGAGGGCTACGCGTCCGCCTACGCCGCTCGCGAGGGCGTCATCTGGGACACGGCCATCGATGTCGTGCTGCGCCTGGCCGAGGCATCCGGATGCCCCGTGCACATCGCGCACATCCAGACGCGTCGCTCGATCGAGGCCGTGCGACGCGCGAAGGCGAACGGCGTCGACGTGACGTGCGAGGTCAACCACTGGGCGCCGTTCCTCTCCACGTGGGAGGACGTGCAGACCCTCGGCCCGTACGCGCTGTCGTACTGGGTGCCCGACGAGAACCGCCTCGCGATCTGGGAGGGCATGCGCGACGGCACGATCGACGTCGCGAGCTCCGACCACGCGCCGCACACCCGCGAGGAGAAGGAGATCGGCTGGACCCAGATGTGGAGCGCCCACACCGGCACCCCCGGCATCCAGTACTACTACGAGCTCATGCTCGACGCCGTGAACCGGGGCGAGCTCGACCTCGACCGCGTCGTCGAGATGGTGGCCGAGGTGCCGGCAGAAAAGTTCGGCCTCGCGGGCGTCAAGGGCACGCTCGAGGTGGGCGCCGACGCCGACATCGTGATCGCCGACATGGCGCACCAGTGGACCATCACCGACGACGACGTGCTGTCGAAGATCGGCTGGACCCCCTACAACGGCCGCACCATCAGCGCGCGCATCGAGCGCACGCTCGTGCGCGGCCACGACGTGTACGCCGACGGCGTCGTCGTCGGCGAGCCCGGATTCGGGAAGCTCGCGGCCGCTCCGGCCGCACGATCGGCCGAACTGGCCGCAACAGAAGGGACGTGACCATGAAATTCGGTCTGCTGCTGCCGCACTTCGGCGAAGAGGCGAGCAAGGAGAAACTCCTCGAGGGCTCCCAGCTCGCCGAGAAGATGGGCTTCGACTCGGTCTGGGTGCGCGATCACCTGGTCTTCGAGCCGCACGGCGAGATGGAGAAGCCGAACCGCACCTTCTACGACGCGCTCACCACGCTCACCGCGATCGGCGCCGTCACCGAGAAGCTCGAGCTCGGCACCGGATCGCTGATCCCGTTCCGCCACCCGCTCGTGACCGCGCTCATGGCCGGCACGATCACCCAGCTCGTCGGGCCGCGCCTCATCCTCGGCTTCGGCGCCGGCACCTTCGACCACGAGTTCGAGGCCGTCGGCTGGGGCGACATGAACCGCGTCGAGGCCGTGCGCTCGAACGCCGAGATCCTGAAGCGCGTGTTCACCGAGAACGACGTCACCTACGACGACGGCATCTTCTCGTTCGAGAACGTGACGATCGAGCCGAAGCCCGTCGGCGGCCCGGTGCCCTTCTGGTACTGCGGCGCGACCCCCGCCTCTGCACGCCTCGCGGCCGAGTACGCCGACGGTTGGATGCCCGGTCGCATCTCGCTGCGCACCATGGAGAAGCGCATCGCGACCATGCGCGACATGACGGATGTCTCGGGCCGGCCGATGCCGACCATCGCCGTCATTCCGCCGACCTCCATCGAGGACACCCGCGAAGAGGCGCTGAAGCACGTCAACATCCCCGGGCTGCTCGCCTGGGCGAACAAGGCGCGGTTCACGGTCAAGCCCGAGTCGGGCAGCTTCGAGACGGTCGAGGACCTCGAGGGCCAGCTCATCGTCGGCAGCCCCGACGAGGCCGTCGAGGAGATCCGCAAGTTCGAGGCCATCGGCACCGAGCACCTCGTGTTCGACTTCCGGTTCAAGTTCGACCGCTTCTTCGAGCAGATCGAACTCCTCGGCACCGAGGTGCTGCCGAAGCTGCGCGAGAACGCGGCCGCGGCCTAGTCTCACCCAGCTGGTTGAGGAGCGCCGACGCGAAGCGGCGACGCGTATCGAAACCCGGTGCTCAGCTCTCGAGACCTGGTCGCCAGGTTTCGATACGCATCCTCCTTCGTCGGGTGCTCCTCGACCGGCCCAGATGATCGACCGCGACCGATGTGGAGAGACAGGACATGACGATGACGACGACCGCCGCCGATTCCGAACCGGCCGAGCCCGCGGCATCCGCCCCATTGATCTCGGTGCGGAACCTCACCGTGAGCTACCACGTCGCGCGCACCGGGGCGACGCTCACCGCGGTCGAGGGCGTCGACCTCGACGTGCACGAGGGCGAGTTCGTGACCGTGCTCGGGCCCTCGGGCTGCGGCAAGACGACGGTGATGAACGTCATCGCCGGGCTCGTGAAGCCGACCTCGGGCGAGGTGCTCGTCGACGGCCGCCCGGTGACCGGCCCCGGCCCCGATCGTGCGGTGGTCTTCCAGGACTACGCGCTGCTGCCGTGGCGCACGGTCTTCGACAACGTGAAGTTCGGCCTCGAGATGCAGAAGCGCCTCAAGGGCGATGGATGGCGCGAGCGCGTGCAGGAGGCCATCGAACTGGTCGGGCTCAGCGGGTTCGAGTCGTCGTACCCGAAGGAGCTCTCGGGCGGCATGCAGCAGCGGGTCGGCCTCGCGCGGGCGATCGTCGCCGAACCGAGGATCCTGCTCATGGACGAGCCGCTCGGCGCGGTCGACGCGCTCACCCGCGAGGTCATGCGCGACGAGATCGAGAAGCTCATCGCCGCGACCGGCAAGACCGTGCTCTTCATCACGCACTCGATCGAGGAGGCGATTCTGCTCGGCGACCGCATCGTCGTGTTCAAGAGCCACCCCGGTGCCATCAAGGAGGTCATCGAGACCGGGCTGGCGCGCCCGCGCTCGGAGCGCAGCGTGCAGTCCGACCCGAGGTTCCTCGAGTTGCGCGACCACCTGTGGGACGCGCTACAGGCCGAGGCCGAGGCCGCTGCGGTGGGCGGCAGCTGATGAGCGTCCTGTTCGCGAGCGGCGGCCCGCGCTCGGGCCGCGGCGGGGTCGCGGAATGGCTCGGCGGCCTCTCGACCGGCGGCAAGGCCGCCGTCATCGCCGTCGAGGTGTTCGTCGTGCTGCTCGTCTGGCAGCTCGTGGTCGGGTACTGGGGGCTCATCAACCCCGTCTTCTTCCCGCCGCCGCTCGCGATCGCGCAGGGATTCGCCGAGATCGTCGCCAACGGCACGCTCGCCGCGAACGCCGTGGTCTCGCTGCAGGCCTGGCTCACGGGGTTCACGATCGCCGTGATCGTGGGCATCCCGGTGGGGCTGCTCATGGGCGCCTCGCTGCCGGTCGACAAGGTCGTCGGGCCGATCGCGTGGACCATCTACGCGACGCCGGCGATCGCCTACCAGCCGCTCGCGAAGGCCTGGTTCGGCTTCGGCATCGGCCCGGTGATCTTCCTCGTCGTCGTCAGCGCACTGTTCCCGATCATGCTGAACATCGCCGCGGGCATGCGCACGACCAGCCCGTCGCTGCTGCGGGCCGCGCGCGTCTACGGCGGCACGCAGGTCGACCTCTACCGGCGGGTCTTCCTGCCGTCGACCGTGCCGTTCCTCTTCGCCGGGCTCCGGCAGGCGGTCGTTCTCGCGACGATCGGCATGGTCGTCGCCGAGCTCTCGGGCTCCTCGAGCGGAATGGGCGCGCTCATCATCCGCGCCGCCAACACCTATCAGACCGACCAGGCGTTCGCCGCGATCGGCGTCGTCGTGTGCTGGAGCGTCGGCATGACAGGCGTCGTGACCCTCGTCGAGCGCTGGGTCGCGCCGTGGACCAGGAAGGCACGACGATGACCGCGACCGTCTCGATCGAGGCGCTGAACGCGCCGGCTCCGCGCCGCCCACGTGCCGGCGGTCGCGGGCTCCGCGGCCCCAGCCGCTGGACCTGGTTGCTGCTCGGCGTGATCGCCGCGATCCTGCTCGTGTGGGAGGCCGCGGTCTCATGGCTGCACCTCGTGCCCGAGGCGTTCCTGCCGCCGCCCACCGCGGTCTTCGCCGCGTTCCTGCAGCTGCTCGTCGAGCCCGAGTTCTGGCAGGCGTTCGTGTTCAGCATGCAGAACCTGCTCATCGGGCTCGTACTCGCGGTCGTCGTCGGCGTGGTCGTCGGTCTCGCCGTGGGCTGGTCGCCGGTACTGCGCTTCACGGTCGCGCCGTTCCTGTGGCTGCTCTACTCGACGCCCAAGGTCGCGCTCGCGCCGCTGTTCATCCTGGTGCTCGGGCTCGGCAACGAGTCGAAGATCGCGCTGGTGTTCCTGCTCGCGGTGTTCCCGATCATCCTCAACACCATGGAGGGCGCGGTCACCGTTCAAGCCTCGCTCGTGAACGCGGGCCGGGTCTACGGCGTCAACGGGGTCGCGCTCGGCTGGAAGGTGATCCTGCCTTCGACGCTGCCGTACATCCTCGCCGGCATCCAGCGCGGGGCCGCGCTCGGCTTCACCGGCGAGGTGCTGGGCGAGTTCCTCGGCGGCACCGGAGGCCTCGGCCACATGCTCGAGTTCGCCGCCTACCAGTTCCAGATGGACGAGGCGATCGCCATGGTGATCGTCATGGTCATCATCGCGAACCTCACGCTCGCGCTCATCTCGGTGCTGCGCAAGAAGCTCGCGCCCTGGTACGACGACCGGCAGATCATGGGTCGCAGCTAGCGGCGGCGCCCGACCCACAGACCGCCGGCCCCCGCGTCATGCGCGACGCGGGGGCCGGCTCCGCCGTTCGACGGGCCGGTGGGCGGAGACCTGTGAACCACCCCCGAGCGGGCGGCGTCGGGAGGTCCGCCGCGTAGGGTTGCGCGCACGGGGCCGTTCGAGCTCCCGATCAAAGGTCGTCACCATGTCCGACAAGTCCCCCAAGAAGTCCGCATCGAAAACCGCGGCCACCCGCACGCTCAAGGAGAAGCGGGCCGACAAGAAGACGAAGGCCGCCGGCCGGTCGACCGGCAGCGACATCACCGAGGCGACGCACCGCAAGAAGTAAGCCTCCGAGACGAACGAAGAGCCCCCGCCGACATCCGCTCGGCCGGGGCTCTTCGCAGTCGAAGGTGAGGGTCGAGCAGTCGGGGCGCCGCGCGGTCAGCCGGTGAACTGCGCGAGCTGGAGCAGGTTGCCGCAGGTGTCGTCGAGCACGGCGATGATGACCGGCCCCATGTCGGTGGGCGGCTGGGTGAACGTCACGCCGAGGGCGACGAGCCGGTCGTACTCGGCCTGCACGTCGTCGACGCCGAGCACGCAGAACGGGATGCCGTCAGCCACGAGCGCGTCGACGAACGGGCTCACGGCGGGGTGGTCCTTCGGCTCGAGCGAGATCTGGGTCGAGTCGGGTCGCGCCGGATCGACGACCGTGAGCCAGCGGTGCGCGCCCATCGGCACGTCGGCCGCGATGGCGAAGCCGAGCTTGGTCGTGTAGAAGTCGGCGGCGCGCTGCTGGTCGTCGACGAAGATGCTGACGGTCTGGAGTTTCACGGGTCTGCCTTTCGTTGGGCCTGTCAAGGGCCACCGTACGGCCGACGGGCGAACTGCAGCACGCGGCATCCGGAACACGGAGAAGCCCCCGTCGGCATGCGCTCCGGCGGGGGCTTCGTGTGCGACTGGTGGCGGTCAGGGGTAGGGCAGCGTCGCGGGGCCTTCGTTGTCGAGGCCGAGCAGCTCCTGCGCCTTCTCGAGGTACACGAGCTGCGCGGTGTCGAACTCGATGGGCTCGAGCTGCTGCGTCTCGATGGTGGTGTCCCAGGCCTCGGTGCCGAAGTACAGGTTCTGGCAGGCGAGGTGCCCGTCGAGCACCCAGACGCTGTCGGATCCGCGGAGGGGCTCGACGTCGAAGTCGTTGGCCTCGTAGATGTCGAGCACCGAGTCGACGTTCTCGGGGAACTCGCCGGGTGCCGGTGCGGTCATGTAGTCGGTCGCCTTGAGGGTCGCCCGCAGGAACCGCACGAGCGTGTTGGGGTTCTCGGCGACCCAGCCGCTACCGGCCACCTGCACGTCGTTCGCCCAGTTGCGCAGCGACTCGACGATGACGTTCGCCCCGTGCTCCTCGAGCGCGGGCAGGTCGTCGGCGTAGAACGGCTGCATCGAGATGCGGTCGTTCACGAAGAACTCGGTCCACGACTCGGAGCCGGGGCCGGGGTAGACGACCTCGGTCTGCACGGTGTCAAGATCCCAGCCCTCCTCCTTCAGCACCAGCTTGCGCTGGAACTCGGCGGGGTCGCCCGGGGTGCCGGCGAGCACGATCGACGTGCCCTCGAGATCTTCGACCTCCGTGATGCCCTGCTGGGCGGCGAAGTCGAAGTTCTGACGGCAGTAGTGGCCGCCGACCAGGTCGACCTCGACGCCGCCTCGGATCGCCTCGATGACGGTGCCGGTGGACTCGACGCCGAGGTCGGCGCTGCCGCTCGCGACCGCGGCCGTGACGTTGTCGGCCGTGATGACCTCGACGGTGAGGCCCTCCTCCTCGTAGTAGCCGAGGTCGGTCGCGAGCACGTACATCGAGTACATCGTGATGTCGGGGAAGGGGATGGCGACCGTGATCTCGGTGTCCTCGGCGGGGCCGGGCTCGCCGTCGCCGAGCGTGACGGGCTCGGCGTCGGCGGCGTCACCGCCGGGGGCCGCGCATCCGGCCAGCAGCGTGAGTGCTGCGACGCCGGCGACCGCGACCAGTCCGTATCGTCGGATGGATCTGCGCATGACTCTCCATTCTCAAGGGGTGTCTCGAACGGGGCCTGCCGCAGAGTGCGGAGCCTCGTGCGAATTGACGGATACCGTATCCAAAATCCTGTGAGCTGTCCATGATTCCGGGCGAAGCCGATGGTCACGGTTGGATTTCGGCGACTTCCGGGCAGATTCGCGACGTCGGGTGCAGGCTGATTCGGGGCGATCGGATGTCTGCGGCGGCCCGTGAGGCAGTGGACACGTCGTCGCAGATTGGATACGGTATCCAGAAATCACGACATCGAAGGTCGTGACCGAAGCGGGAGCGAGGGTCGGATGCGAGCGGCACGACTGCAGACCAACGGCCTCGCGGGCCTGCACGTCGCCGACGTGCAGCGCCCGAGCCCCGGGCCGGGCGAGGTGGTGATCGCCGTCGAGGCCGTGAGCCTCAACCAGCTCGACCTCAACGTCATCGCCGGCCTCGGCCCGGGGCGGGCCGCCCGGCTTCCGCGCGTGCTCGGACTCGATCCGGCCGGTGTCATCGTCGAGCTCGGCGAGGGCGTCGACCGTGGTCGGCTCGGCCAGGCGGTCGTCGTCAAGCCGAACATCCCGTGCGGCGACTGCGTGCGCTGCGCGCTCGGGCACGAGGCCGACTGCCCGGCGCAGACCGTGCTCGGCGTGCACCGCGACGGGGGAGCGGCCGAGTACGTGGTCGTGCCCGCGCGCAACGCGTTCGATCGCCACGGCCTCGACGCCGCCATCGCGAGCGCGACCGTCCACAGCCTGCCGATCGTCATCAACGCCTTCGACGCCGCAGCGGTCACCGCCGCCGACCGCGTGCTCGTCACGGGCGCGGGCGGCACGCTCGGGCACACGGCCGTCGCCTACGCGCGGCTCCTGGGTGCGACGGTGGTCGCCGCGTCGCGCAGCGAACTCCCCCGCGCCGACGGGGTCGAGCGTGTCGTCGCCGCCGATACCGACAAACTCGCCGCTCGCCTCGAGGAGGCCGGGCCGTTCGACGTCGCGATCGACGTGAGCGGCCACGGCCCCACGATCGCCGCGGGCGTCGCGGCACTCGGGTGGGGCGGCCGCGCGGTGTTCTGCTCCGCCTCGGTCGATGCCCGCCTCGAACTCGACGCCCGTGACCTGTACCTCAAGCGCAAGCAGTTGCGCGGCGTCGCGAGCGCCGACTACGAGCACGTGCGCCGCGCACTGCGACACGTGCAGAACGGCTCGATCGCGCCGATCATCGGCTCGCGGCATCCGCTCGACGACATCGTCGGCGCGTACCGCGGCTTCGGCGCCTCGCCTCGGGGCAAGGTGGTCATCGATGTGGTGTGACGCCAGCGCCGCCCGTGCAGAAGCCCGCGCACGAGCCCGAACCCGTCGAGAGGACCCGACCGGATGAACATGCACCGACCCGAGGCCGGCCCGCTCAGCGGCATCCGGGTGATCGAGCTCGGCCAGTACATCTCTGGGCCGTACGCCGCGAAGCTGCTCGCCGACCTCGGCGCCGACGTGGTCAAGGTCGAGGCGCCCGATGGCGACCCGATGCGACGCTGGGAGGGCAACGGCACGATGAGCCCGCAGTTCGCGGCCTACAACCGCGGCAAGCGCGCCGTGACGCTCGACCTCAAGTCCGAGAGCGGGCTCGCCGAGCTGCTCGAGCTCGCGCGCACGGCCGACGTGCTTATCGAGAACTTCCGCCCGGGCGTCGCCGCGCGCCTCGGCTTCGGGCCAGAGGCGCTGCACGCGCTCAACCCCCGCCTGATCACGTGCTCGATCACGGGCTTCGGCGCCGACGGGCCCTACGCGAAGCGCCCCGCCTACGACACCGTCATCTCGGCGGTCGGCGCGATGTACAGCCAGGTCGTGCCCGCCGAGACCCTGCGCCCGCTCGGGCCCGCGTTCTCCGACCTGCTCTCGGGCATGTCGGCCTCGCAGGCCGTGCTCGCGGCGCTGCACGCCCGGGATGCCCGCGACGGCTCCGGCGACGGTGAGCACCTCGAAGTGTCGATGGTCGGCTCGCTCATCGACTTCCTCACCGAGGCCGCGTCGACCTACCTCGAGACCGGCCAGGTCGCGGGGCCCGACTCGCGGCCCCGGCGGGCCCAGGCCTATGCGTGCGTCGGGTCCGACGGGCGCGCGTTCGTGATCCACATGTCGGTGCCCGAGAAGTTCTGGGTCGGCCTCGTGGGCGTGCTCGAGACGCCGACCCTGGCATCCGACCCCCGCTTCTCGAGCCGCGAGGCTCGCGTGCGCAACTACGACGAGCTCGACGTCGAGCTCAAGGCCATCACCGAGCGGATGCCGCGGCAGCACTGGCTGGACCGGCTCGCGGCCGCCGACATCCCCCACGGCCCGCTGAACACCGTCGCCGACCTGTTCGATGACCCGCAGATCGCGTCGATGGGCCTCGTCGAAGAGATCGTCGGACCCGATGGCGCGGCGCTGCGGGTTCCGGCCCCGAGCACGAGGTTCCACCGCAGCGGGCGGCCCGAGCTGCGTGCGGCGCCCCGCCTCGGCGCGGACAATGGGGCCGTGCTCGGCGGTTTCGAGAACCGCGGCGGCGAACACCGCGCCGACACCCACGGCGACGGGGCCGAGCGCACCGCCGCGGCATCCGCCCCCACCATCGAAGGGACCACCGCATGAGCGCCATCGACGACCTCGTCGCGATCGACGTGCACACGCACCCGCAGACCGAGGAGTTCCTCGCGGCGATGGGGCAGCGGCACCAGCAGATGGCGAAGCACTTCGGGCGCGAGCGGCCGGCCGTGAGCTTCGCCGAGCAGGCCGACCAGTACCGCGACCGCAAGATGATGGCGGTCATCGTGAACTCCGACTCCGAGACGACCTCGGGCATCAAGGGCGCGCCGAACGACCTGCTCGGCCGGGCGCAGGTCGACCACCCCGACGTGTTCCTCGCGTTCGCGGGCATCGACCCGTGGAAGGGCGAGGCGGCCGTCGCCGAGATCCGGCGCATGCACGCCGAGTACGGCATCAAGGGCGTCGGCGAATTGAACCCGTCGCGGCAGAAGTTCCTCGCGAACGACCGGCGCTTCTTCCCGATCTGGGAGACGTGCGCCGAGCTCGGGCTCGTCGTGATGTTCCACTCCGGCTTTCCGGGAGCCGGCGCCGGAACGCCGGGCGGCGGCGGCTACCGCCTCGAGAACGCGAGGCCCGTGCCCTACATCGATGACGTCGCGGCGGAGTTCCCCGAGCTCAAGATCATCAGCGCGCACCCCGCGTGGCCGTGGCACCTCGAGAACCTCGCGATGGTCTGGCACAAGTCGAACGTGTACCTCGACCTCTCGGGCTGGGCGCCGAAGTACCTGCCGCCCGAGGTCGTGCGCTACGCCGACTCGCTCATCAGCGACCGGGTGCTGTTCGGCTCGGACTGGCCCGTGATGACCGCCGACCGGTGGATGAGCGAGTTCGACGAGCTCGGACTGAAGCCCGAGTCTCGACAGAAGATCCTGCTCGACAACGCCCGCACCCTGTTCGGGCTCTGAGCTCCGACATCCGAGAACCGACAAGCTGAGAGGCTGTACATGGCGAAGCTCGTGATGGCGGCGGCCACGCCCCACAACCCGCTGCTCTGGCGCGCGATGCGCGACCCGATGCCCGACGACCTCGCGGGCGTCGCGGCGAACTTCGACCGATTCCGCCGGTCGTTCGCCGACCATGAGGTCGACGTGGTCGTCGTGATCGGCACCGACCACCTGCGGCAGTTCTCGTACGAGAACTCGCCCGCGTTCGTCGTCGGCAAGGCCGAGTCGTACCACGGCACGTGGGAGAACGAGGTGCGCACGTTCGGCATGGAGTACGTCGAGCTCGAAGGCCACCGCGAGCTCGCCGACGAGATCACCGGCCGCACGGTGCAGCCCGAGGCGATCGACTTCTCGGTGAGCCTCGAGTGGCGGCTCGACCACAGCTTCGTGATCCCGTTGCAGTACGTGCGGCCGGAGCTCGACGTGCCCGTCGTGCCGATCCACACGAACGCGTCGATGCCGCCCGTGCCGTCGGTGCGTCGGTTCGTCGCCCTGGGCGAGCACGTGCGATCGGCGGTCGAGGCATGGGAATCCGACGCGCGCGTCGCCCTGCTCACCTCGGGCCACATGGCCAACGACGTCGGCGGCCCGCGCACCTTCGCAGGGTCGCCCGACCCCGCGTTCGACCGGTCGGCCGCCGCGTGGATGCGCGCCGGCGACCTCGACGGCGCGATCGCCGGCTGCAGCGACTTCGATCGCATGCTCGAGGCCGGCTGTATGACCTCCCAGTTCCTCAACGCCGTCGCCGCGCTCGCCGCGATGGGCGGACGCCCCGCCGACTTCGCCGACGTGACCGAGTCCCGGTTCGCGTCGAGCCCCTTCTTCCTGTGGGAGACCCGCTGATGAGCCGCTACATGGTCGACAAGTTCATGCGCTTCGTGGAGCTCTCCGACGCGCGCGTCGCCGAGTACGCGGCCGACCCCGCGGCGTACGTCGACCGCTGGCTGGTCGAGGGGGTCGGGCCCGAGGCGGCGACCGACGACCGGGTGCTCACCGACGAGGAGCGCGCCGCGTTCGCCGCTCGCGACATCGCGGCGCTCTACGCGCTCGGTGCGCATCCGTACCTGCTGTGGCACTTCACCGAGGCCGTGCACGCCCACGAGTTCACGCCGGAGTCGGGCTGGCGCGAGCTCGTCGAGCGGTACCGCGCCGCGGTCGTGCCGCACGGGGTGGTCGACTACATTCCGTGATCCGGCGGGTCAGCGCAGCTCGCCGACGCTCGGCGGCAGCGCGCAGTAGTCGTAGAAGAAGCGCCTGGGGTGCGAGTCGAGGGTCGCGTCGACGATGACGTTGACGCCCGCGTGCGGCAGCTCCTCGCCCGCGAGCACCCAGACCGTGAAGTGCCAGATGCCGCGCACCTTCTCGTTCAGCAGGCGGCGCCCGTCGACCACGAGCACGGTGTCGGGGTCGCTCGCCCCGTCGAGCGTGCCTGCGCGGAACGGCTCGATCGTCTCGGCTCGCAGCTTCGCCTCGTCGACGTCGCCGAGCGAGCGCCGCGCCACGGTCTGCCCCTGCGCCTCGAACGTCGCGGCGAGGTCGTCGGCGAACCGCGCGGCACGCACGGCGTCGAGGCCCTCGATCGCGACGAGTCGTCGGCCTCGCGGGGTCAGATGCAGGAACTCCCGGGCGACCCCGTCGAGCAGGTCGTGGCGGGTCTCGCTGAAGTACGCCATGCGGGCAACGCTACGCGCTCAGGCGCTCCGTGCGGCGGTTCCGAGGTCGATCGCCGCGCCGGCGAGGTCGGCCGAGCGGTCGAGGTCGTGCATCCAGAGCGGGGCGGATGCCGCGAGCAGGCCGCCTTCGGTCAGCGAACCCGCCGCCGCGGCATCCGTCTCGTCGACGAGCCATGCGTCGAGGAGCCCGCCGTCGCGACGGAAGCCGTAGTGCCGACCGACCGCCTCGGCACTCGTCTCGACGCCGATCGCGGGAAGGCACGCATCGGCCATGCCGCGCACGACCTTGCCGCCGATGATCGGGGAGACGCCGACGACGGGCGCCGCCGTCGCCGCCAGTGCCTCGTGCATGCCGGGCACGGCGAGGATCGTGCCGATCGACACGACCGGGTTCGACGGGGCGACGAGCACGAGGTCGGCGTCGGCGATCGCCTCGACCACGCCCCGCGCCGGACGCGCAGTCGCCAGGTTGCGCTGGCGGAACTCGCGTGCGGGCACGGTCGCGCGATAGCGGGTCCACCACTCCTGGAAGTGCATCTCGGCGCGCAACGGCGCTCCGAGGGGCGGAGGCGCGTCATGCGACGCCAGGTCAGCGGCATCCACGACGACGTGCGTGTCGACCTCGGTGTCGGTCGAGGGCAGGAGCCGCACCCCGAGCGGCCAGCGCCGCTGCAGCCGCTCGCAGACGTCCGAGACCGTGAGGCCGTCGCGGAGCCACGACGTTCGCGCGAGGTGGGTGCCGAGATCGAGGTCGCCGAGCGTGAACCAGGGCCATCCCACGCCCCACTCGCGCAGCTCGGCGGCCACCCGCTCGGTCTCGCCCGCGCGACCCCAGCCGCGCTCGGTGTCGTTGACGCCAGCGAGCGAGTAGAGCAGCGAGTCGAAGTCGGGCATGAGTCGCACGCCCGAGAGCCAGATGTCGTCGCCGGTGTTCACGATCACGGTGACGGATGCCGCGGTGCCGCCGTTGCCGTCGGGCCACCGCCTCGCGCATTCCTCCCGCACGCCGCGCACGAAACGCGACCCTCCGACGCCGCCCGCGAGCACTGTGATCCGCACCCGGCAAGCCTAAGCGGATCGCGTATGTCGGGGGCCCGGGGGTGGGCGCGCGGTCGGGTACCGCACGGTACCCCCGAACTGGGGCCAGACCGATCGGGCATCAACATGAGGAATGCTCTTGACGCTCCATGGCAGGGCTGCTTGTCTCTGGGTGAGTTCCCCGCGCCAGACCACAGGAGGTCGGGATGTCCGAACGCGTCCCCGGGCACCAGGCCCACTCGGCGAGCCTCCGACCGGGCGCTGGAGCGGTGAGGCGCGGCATCCGCTCCCTCGCACCGGTGAAGGCACTGCTCGCGGTGATCGCGACGGCGACGCTCGTGGTGCTGCCCCTCGGAGCCCCTGCATTCGCTGCCGCACCGTCGCTCGTCGACCCGCCGACGCGCCTCTACATGGCGCCGGCAGGGTCGTTGCCAGTCACGATCCCCGACGGATTCCCGACCATCATCCCGGAGGGGGAACTGAAGTTCGACGGCGGCACCGATCTCATCTCGCAGGACGTGCGCACGATCGAGATCGAGTCGGGCGAGGTCGGCTGCGCGATGGCGGCGCCCGACTGGAACGTGGGCGGGTGCACCGCCGTGCAGCTCTCGGTCTCGCACGGCGACCTCACATTCGACCCCCTGCCCACGGTCGAGGACGACGGCGACAGTCCCTTCGACGTGCTGAAGTTCGCCGACGGGGCGCTCGAGCGCGACAAGGACGAGCTCGCCGACCTGCCCGCATCTGCGGTCGCGCTGATCGGCACGACGGCGCAGGTGAACGCGGCCCTCGCGACGCTCGTCTACATTCCCGACACCGATGACGACGGCGACGGCACCGCCGACGACCCGTATTACTACAACGGCTCGAACCCCGAGACGATCGACCTGCTGATGTCGCCGGGCGACCCTGACATGGACACGGTGAACGCCGACATCGAGATCCGGGTGCAGAAGATCAACGAGTTCCCCGAGGTGGAGGTGCCCGACCAGGTGTTCCAGGTGCCGTCGGGTGGCGCCGGATTCCTCGGCGACGCCGGATCCGACGTCGGCCAGCCCGACGAGGAGGACTGGAACGTCGTCGACGAGGACAACGACGAGCAGGACGACAACGACACCATCGACGGGCCGGGCGACGAGTGGCTGCTCATCGCGTGGGCCGACTGCGGCACCTTCGCGATGCCCGCGTCGCCGTTCACGATCTACGACGACCTCGAGCAGCTGTTCGAAGACGCGCTCGACCTCGGACTCGAGCCCGACCCGGCCGACCCCGAGTACGCCGAGTACCAGACGAACAAGACGGCGCTGATCGACGCCGCGATGGCGGCGCTGCCCGACGAGGTGAAGAACCTGCCGTTCGCGACCGGCAACCCGAGCGACCCGCACAGCGCGTTCGCCGGCGTCGTGAGCGGGCTGAACGCGATCGACGAGATGAACTACGTGCTCGACCAGGTCGAGTTCAACGCGACCGGACTGACGGATGTCACGTGCACCGTCCGGTTCCTCGTGAGCGACCTCGGCAACAACGGCCTGCCGCTGCAGTACCTCGGCGACCCGCCCTACGGCATCCAGGTGCCGTTCTTCGGGTTCGACCTCGATACGAACGACTTCCCGACGGTCGAGAAGGTCGTCGTCGAGGTCGGCGAGGGCGAGACCATCGAGGTGTCGCTGCCGACGGATGTCTCGGTGCCCGAGGGCGGCGCGACCACCGTGCCGCTCGCGGTCTCGCCGGCGACCCACCCGGCGTTCGACGTGACGATCTCGACGACCGCGGTGGCCCCGACGAGTGCCGCGGACTTCACGCCCATCGTTCCGCAGAGCTTCACGGTGCCCGAGGATGCTGCGACGATCGACATCCCGGTCGACGCGCTGCAGGACACCGATCTCGATCCGGGTGAGACCTACACCGTGACGATCGACGGGTTCCCGGCGGCTCCGCCCTTCCCGGCGGGATACGACGCGGCCATCACCGACGGATCGGCGACGGTGACCATCATCGACGACGAGGTGCCCGACGAACTGCTCGAGGTCTCGCTGCCGACCGACGTGTCGGTGGCGGAGGGGGCGGCGACGACGGTGCCGCTGGCCGTATCGCCGGCGACCCATCCCGCGTTCTCGGTGACGGTGTCGACGCTGGTCGTGCCGCCGACGAGCGCCGCCGACTTCACGCCGATCAATTCCGTGGACTTCCCGGTGCCGGCGGATGCGGCGTCGATCGACATCCCGGTGGATGCCCTGCAGGACCTCGCCCTCGATCCGGGTGAGACGTACCAGGTGCTCATCGATGGCGTGTCGGCCGATCCCCCCGGGTTCGATCTGGCGATCACCGACGGCACGGCGACGGTCACGATCATCGACGATGAGACCGAGGACACCGTGGCGCCGACGGTGACGATCGAGCAGGGCGCCGCTCAGGCGGATCCGACGGGCACGTCGCCGGTCGTGTTCGAGGTGGAGTTCAGTGAGCCGGTGACGGGGTTCGAGAACACGGATGTGGTGCTCTCGGGTTCGGCGAATCCGACGACGGCGGTCCTGTCGGGTGCGGGGGCGTCGTACACGGTTGAAGTGTCGGGCATGAGTTCCGACGGGCTGGTCGTCGCCGAGGTCGTCGCGGCGGCCGGCGAGGATGCGGCGGGCAATCTGTCGGAGGCGTCGACGTCCGAAGACAACGAGGTGACGTTCAACGGCCTCGACGAGGTGGCGCCGACGGTGACGATCGAGCAGGGCGCCGCTCAGGCGGATCCGACGGGCACGTCGCCGGTCGTGTTCGAGGTGGAGTTCAGTGAGCCGGTGACGGGGTTCGAGAACACGGATGTGGTGCTCTCGGGTTCGGCGAATCCGACGACGGCGGTCCTGTCGGGTGCGGGGGCGTCGTACACGGTTGAAGTGTCGGGCATGAGTTCCGACGGGCTGGTCGTCGCCGAGGTCGTCGCGGCGGCCGGCGAGGATGCGGCGGGCAATCTGTCGGAGGCGTCGACGTCCGAAGACAACGAGGTGACGTTCAACGGCCTCGACGAGGTGGCGCCGACGGTGACGATCGAGCAGGGCGCCGCTCAGGCGGATCCGACGGGCACGTCGCCGGTCGTGTTCGAGGTGGAGTTCAGTGAGCCGGTGACGGGGTTCGAGAACACGGATGTGGTGCTCTCGGGTTCGGCGAATCCGACGACGGCGGTCCTGTCGGGTGCGGGGGCGTCGTACACGGTTGAAGTGTCGGGCATGAGTTCCGACGGGCTGGTGGTCGCCGAGGTCGTCGCGGCGGCCGGCGAGGATGCGGCGGGCAATCTGTCGGAGGCGTCGACGTCCGAAGACAACGAGGTGACGTTCCAGTACGACGAGGGTGACGTGACGGCGCCGACGGTGACGATCGAGCAGGGCGCGGCGCAGGCCGACCCGACGGGCACGTCGCCGATCGTGTTCGACGTCGAGTTCAGCGAGCCGGTGACCGGGTTCACGAACACCGACGTGGTGTTGAGCGGGTCAGCGAACCCGACCACTGCCGTGGTCTCGGGCGCGGGGGCGTCGTACACGGTCGAGGTGTCGGGCATGTCCGCCGACGGGCTCGTGATCGCTGAGGTGGCTGCGGGCGCCGCAACGGATGCCGCGTCGAACCCGAGCGCCGCGTCGACGTCGGTCGACAACGAGGTGACGTTCAACGGCGTCGACGAGGTGGCGCCGACGGTGACGATCGAGCAGGGCGCGGCGCAGGCGGATCCGACGGCCGTCTCGCCGATCGTGTTCGAGGTCGAGTTCAGCGAGCCCGTGACCGGGTTCACGAACTCCGACGTGGTGCTGAGCGGGTCGGCGAACCCGACCACTGCCGTGGTCTCGGGCGCGGGAGCGTCGTACACGGTCGAGGTCTCGGGCATGAGTGCGAACGGACTCGTGATCGCCGAGGTGGCCGCGGGTGCCGCGACGGATGCCGCGTCGAACCCGAGCGAGGCGTCGACCTCGGTCGACAACGAGGTGACGTTCCAGTACGACGAGGGTGACGTCACGGCGCCGACGGTGACGATCGAGCAGGGCGCGGCGCAGGTCGATCCGACGGCCGTCTCGCCGATCGTGTTCGAGGTCGAGTTCAGCGAGCCCGTGACCGGGTTCACGAACTCCGACGTGGTGCTGAGCGGGTCAGCGAACCCGACCACTGCCGTGGTCTCGGGCGCGGGAGCGTCGTACACGGTCGAGGTCTCGGGCATGAGTGCGAACGGACTCGTGATCGCCGAGGTGGCCGCGGGTGCCGCGACGGATGCCGCGTCGAACCCGAGCGAGGCGTCGACCTCGGTCGACAACGAGGTGACGTTCCAGGTCGTCGTGACGCCCGATCCGCTGACCATCACGGTGCCTGACGACATCGTGGTGGAGGTGCCGTTCGGAGAGACCGGCGACAACGTCGACTTCGACCCGCCGACGACCACGGGCGGGGTCGCTCCGGTCACCGTCGACTGCGACGCGAACTCCGGCGACTTCTTCCCGGTCGGCGTGACGACCGTGACCTGCACGGCGACCGACTCGGCGCCCGACGACGAGATCGTGCTCTTCGCGGTCGTCTCCGACTCGTTCACGATCACCGTGAACGAGGGCGAGGAGCCGCCGCCCACCGGTGGTCCGAGCACCCCCGGCACGCCGGGCGGCGGATCGACGGGGGGCACGGGCTCCGGCGGCACCGGAAGCGCGACAGGCATCGCCTCGACCGGCGTCGACTCGATGCCCGCACTGCTCGTGGGCCTCGCCATGCTGCTGCTCGGCGCCGCGGCGCTTCGGTTCCGCACGCGGCGAGCCGCGGCATCCGCCCGCGACTGAATCGCGTTACTTGCCGATCGAGAAGCCGGCGCGCACGAGCTGCGGCACCGACGCGTCGGGGAGGTACGCGCGCACGAGGCCGACGCCGATGCGGGCGAGGTCGGCGCCGTCGCGGTAGAGCAGGTACATGGGTTCGCCGCGCGGGTTGAACTTCTGCTTGAAGCGGTGCAGCGAGCGGAACCCGTAGGCGGGCTCGAGGATGCCGCCGAGCTTGTCGAGGATCACCTCGATCTGCCGTTCGTCGTCGGGCGAGTCCGAGCGGGCGAGGGGAGCGCCAGACAGGGAGAGAAACTCCGCCTCCTCGTCGCGGAAGGCGAGCGCCGACGACCCGATGAGGTACTCCATGACGGGCGGGAACGCGCCGCCGTCGCGCCGGCGCATGAGGTCGAGCGTCCACCCGCGGATGCGCCCGCCTGGCGCGTACACGGGCAGCCAGCTGAGGAACCCCTGCACCGTGCCGTCGGCGGATTCGGCGATCGCCATGCGCACCGCCGGGTCGAGCGCCTCGTCGATGGAGCCGAGCGTGAAGCGCATCTCGGGCAGCCCCTTGTCGCCGACCCACTGCTCGGAGATCTCGGAGATCTGCGCGCGCACCGATCGCGGCTCGGTGGCGAGCGAGGCGAGCCGGAACCGCACGCCGTCGCGCTCGCCGCGGTTCAGGGCCGTACGGACCGCACCCCACTTCTTGCCCGTGAACTCGAGGCCCGGAAGGTCGACGATCGTGTCCTCGGCGACCTGCAGCGCATGCCAGCCCTCGGGGAGCGCGTCGCGTGCGGCGGCGTCGGCGCCGAACACGCACACCACGAACCCCGCTCGTTCGGCGGTGTCGATGAACTCCGTGAGCGTCGCGCCGAGCTTCTCGGGTGCGGCGATGGGGTCGCCGAGCACGAGCGCGACGCCCTGGTGCGTCTGGTAGGCGACGACCGTCTCGGGATCGGAGCCGAAGTAGT
Organism: Agromyces aureus; assembly: GCF_001660485.1. GTDB lineage: Bacteria > Actinomycetota > Actinomycetes > Actinomycetales > Microbacteriaceae > Agromyces > Agromyces aureus. Next base: position 4,105,417 of record NZ_CP013979.1, on the reverse strand, counting down.
GCCGGTTGTCGCGCCAGGTCGCCATCCACGAGAGGGCGCCGCCGCCGACCGTCTGCACCACGTGCCGAACCTCGTCGATGCGCGCGCCGGGCCGGTCGGCACCGCGGTCGCCGCTCAGACGTCGACGCAGTCGCGCGCGGAACGCCCTGGCGCACGCCAGAAGCCAGACGAGCATCACGGCCCACAGGAATCCGGTTGCCGCCGCGAACGCCAGGCCCTCGCGGTCGTCGTAGTCTGTGGGGCCGCCGAACAGTTCGGGGTGGGCGATGACGAAGACCGAGAAGGCGCCGATGAGCACGTTGAGGGAGGCGAGGATCACGGCGACGACCCATGCCGCACGGTACCCGCCGCGCAGGCCGGTCGCGACGACGACCGCCACGACGGTGTCGAACAGCACGTCGAAGACGTCGGTGCCGCCGACCTGCGTCATGCCGAACGGGCCGTACGTCGGCACGATCGACGCCACGATCTGCACGACGGTGAGCGCGATGATCATGACGAAGGCGACGTAGCGCTGCTCGCGCAGCGTCGGCTTGCTGAACGATCCGGCGTTGATGAGCAGCACCATGCCCACGGCCATCGCGTGCTCGAGGTCGGCGACGGTGCCGAGGAAGAGCACGCTCACGAGGGTGAAGGCCGTGAGGATCAGCAGCGCCCGACCGCGCCACGGGGACCAGAGCGTGGCGGCCGCCGCGGCGATGCACGCGAAGACGCCGCCCGACGGGCCGACGTCGACCTGCGTGACGAGCGCCTCGGCCCAGTGCGAGCCCATCTCGGCGAAGCCGGCGATGACGATCGCCGAGCCGATGACGGCCAGCGCCTGCCCGCCGAAGAAGTAGGCGGCGGCCCGGCCGCTGCCGCGCCGGAACTCGAGCCAGCCGACGCCCGCCGCGGTGAGCAGCAGCACGAGGTAGCCCCACGGGTCGGCGACCAGGAACGTGCCGGTGACCGTCGTCCACCAGCGGCCGTCGGCGAACGACGGCACCCCGTAGGCGAACGTCTCGTACCAGTCGGCCTCGGTGATCGAGGTCGTGAATCCGCCGACGAGGATGCCGACGACGATCAGCGTCGCCAGCAGCGCGATCGTGAACGGCACACGCCCGAGGAATCGCAATGCGCGACGCGTCCGCGTCGTCGTCGCGGGCGTCGAGTCGGGTGGTGTCGCACGCGACGGAGCGCTCGTGGGCGGGTCCGTCGGCCTGAGAGCCACGGATGCCGCGCCAGCCGTCGTGTCCTTCGAGTCGGTCATCCGGATTCCCCCCATGCGGCCGTTTCGGGGGCAGACTATCGCAGCCCGTGCCGGATGGGCCTCAGTACCCGCCCGCGGCGAGGTGCGTCGCGGCGGAGGCGAGGTCGTCGGCGAGGTCGTCGGCGTTCTCGCGCATCGCGCCGACGGTGACCCGCACGAAGTCGCCTCCGGCCCGCTGGCGCATGCCGTTCGCGGCATCCGTGGCATCGGATGCCGCGAGGAACGGTGTGCCGGCGGCCACGCGGATGCCGGCCGCCGCCAACTGCACGAGCGCCGACCGCTCGCCGAGCACCGGCATCCACAGGTTGATGCCGTCTGCGGGCGCCGCGGCGACCCCGCGGGATCGGAGCGCGTCGCCGAGCGTGCGCTGACGCGTGTAGTACTGCCGGCGGGCCTCGGTGACGGTGTTGATCGCGGTGCCGTCGACGAGGAGGTCGAGCAGGATGGTCTGCAGCATGCGCGAGGTCCAGCCGGGGCCGAGCATGCGCCGGCCGGCGATGTGCTCGATGAGGTCGCGGGGGCCGCCGAGGGCGGCGATCCGCAGGTCGGGGCCGTGCGACTTCGAGAAGCTGCGCACGTGCACGACCCGGTCGGGCAGCCACGTGCCGAGCGTGACGTCGCCCTCGATGGAGATGAGCCCCGAGTGGTCGTCTTCGATGACGACCAGGTCGTCGACCCGTTCGGCGGCCTCGATCGTGCGGGCGAGCGCCTCGGCACGGGCGGGCGTCATCGACGCGCCGGTGGGGTTCTGGGCGCGCGGCTGCAGCAGCACGGCGGCGGGGCGCTTGCGCAGCGCGGCCGCGAGCGACTCGGGGCGCATGCCGTTCTCGTCGAGCCGTACGGGCACCGGCACGGCACCGAGTACTTCGAGCAGGTCGAGGAACGGCGGGAAGCCGGGGCTCTCGACGACGACGCGGTCGCCGAAGCGCACCACTTGCTCGAGCGTGCGCGAGATGGCGTCGAGGGCGCCGTCGACGACCATGATCGCCTCGGCATCGCTCGGCCAGGAGTCCCGCAGCACGCGCGCCAGGGGTGGGATCACGGGTTCGGTCTGGTAGCTGCCGGTCTCGGCCTTGGCCGAGACCCGCGAGAGGGCGGGTCCGAGCGCCGGCAGGAGCAGCGGATCGGGCGTGCCGCGCGAGAGGTCGAGGCGAACCGGGTCGTCGGGCGCCGCCATGCCGCGCATGCGAGGTGCGAGCCGTGCGGATGTCGCGCCCCGCACGAAGCTGCCGGCACGGCCCCTGCTCTCGATGAGGCCGGCGCGGGCGAGCGCCTGCCAGGCCTGGCTCACCGTGGCCGGGCTCACGCCGAGCGCGGCGGCGAGCTCGCGCACGGTGGGCAGGCGTTGGCCGCCCGCGAGCTCGCCCGCGTTGACGAGCCGAGCGACCTCCCCGGCGATGCTGCGGGGCGAGGCGTCGGAGAAGTCGGCGAGGTCGATCAGTCGAACGGCGTCCACACGAATACCTGACACCACCATTGCCTCCACACCGTGCAAGGGACAGGATGTAACCACAGCGTCACAGAGTGAAACAGAAGAGAAATGTTCAAGCCGAACAATAACAGAACGGGTCACGAGCCCGGTCCTCGGTATTCCGTTCGGCAGTTCCACCGGCAGTTCCATCGGTACATCTCGGCGTCGCAGCAGCACCCGATGAACACCTGACACGAGCACCACGCCAGGCGATCCTCGAGTGAACGGCAACGGCGCCGCCCGACTCAGGAGACATTCATGACGATCGTCAGAGCGGCCATCACGCAGACCACGTGGACCGGCGACAAGGAGTCGATGCTCGACAAGCACGAGCAGTTCGCCCGCGACGCGAAGGACCAGGGTGCCGAGGTCGTCTGCTTCCAGGAGCTGTTCTACGGCCCGTACTTCGGCATCACGCAGGACCAGAAGTACTACCGCTTCGCCGAATCGGCCGAGGGCCCCATCGTGCAGCGCTTCGCCGACCTCGCCAAGCAGCTCGGCACCGTCATGGTGCTGCCGATCTACGAAGAGGCCGAGACCGGCGTCTACTACAACACCTCCGTGCTCGTCGACGCCGATGGCACGATCCTCGGCAAGTACCGCAAGCACCACCTGCCGCACCTCGACCGGTTCTGGGAGAAGTTCTACTTCCGCCCCGGCAACCTCGGCTACCCCGTCTTCGACACCGCCGTCGGTCGGGTCGGCATGTACATCTGCTACGACCGGCACTTCCCCGAGGGATGGCGCGAGCTCGGCCTGAACGACGCGCACATGGTGTTCAACCCGAACGCCACGAAGCCCGGGCTCTCGAACCGCCTGTGGGAGGTCGAGGGGCCGTGCGCCGCCGTCGCGAACGGGTACTTCGTGCTGCAGCCCAACCGCGTCGGCCGGGAGGACAACGAGTACGGCGACCTCGCCGTCGACTTCTACGGCACGAGCCAGGTCATCGACCCGCGCGGCAACTTCGTCGGCGAGCGGGGCTCGGGCACGGACGAGGAGATCCTCGTGCGCGACCTCGACCTCGACATGGTGCAGCAGATGCGCGACGACTGGCAGTTCTACCGCGACCGCCGGCCCGACTCCTACGCCAAGATCGCGAAGCCGTAACCCGAGCGCGACGAGACGCGAAGGAGCGAATCATGACCACCACCCTCATCACCGGCGGCACCGTCGTCAGCGCCACCGGGCGCGCACCGGCCGACGTCCTCGTCGACGGCGAGACGATCCGCGCGGTGCTCGCCCCGGGCAGCACCCTGCTCGGAACGGATGTCGCGGCATCCGTCGACCGCGTGATCGACGCCACCGGCAAGTACGTCATCCCGGGCGGCATCGACGCGCACACGCACATGCAGCTGCCATTCGGCGGCACCGAGGCATCCGACACCTTCGAGACCGGAACGCGGGCGGCCGCGCACGGCGGCACCACGTCGATCATCGACTTCGCCGTGCAGACGTACGGGCAGCGCATCGAAGACGGCCTCGCCGCCTGGCACGACAAGGCCGCGGGCAACTGCGCCATCGACTACGGGTTCCACCAGATCGTCGGCGACGTGAACGCCGACTCCCTGGCCGCGATGAAGCGGCTGCCCGACGAGGGCATCTCGAGCTTCAAGCTCTTCATGGCCTACCCGGGCGTCTTCTACTCCGACGACGCGCAGATCCTGAAGGCCATGCAAGTCTCGCGCGACACGGGCCTGATGACGATGATGCACGCCGAGAACGGGCCCGCCATCGACGTGCTCGCCCAGCAGCTCGTCGACGCCGGCAACACCGACCCGTACTACCACGGCATCGCCCGCGCCTGGGAGATGGAGGAAGAGGCGACCCACCGCGCCATCATGCTCGCCAAGCTCACGGGCGCTCCCCTCTACGTGGTGCACGTCAGCGCGAAGCAGGCCGTCGAGCAGCTCGCCTGGGCTCGCGACAAGGGCCAGAACGTGTTCGGCGAGACCTGCCCGCAGTACCTCTACCTCTCGCTCGAAGACCAGCTCGGGGCATCCGGACCCGAATGGGGCTCGTTCGAGGGCGCGAAGTGGGTGTGCTCGACGCCGCTGCGCTCGCGCGCCGAGGGGCACCAGCACTCGATGTGGCAGGCGCTGCGCACGAACGACCTGCAGATGGTCTCGACCGACCACTGCCCGTTCTGCATGAAGGACCAGAAGGAACTCGGGCTCGGCGACTTCCGCAAGATCCCGAACGGCATCGGCTCCATCGAGCACCGCATGGACTTGATGTACCAGGGCGTCGTCACCGGTGAGATCACGCTCGAACGCTGGGTCGAGCTCACGAGCACGACCCCCGCGCGCATGTTCGGCCTCTACGGGCGCAAGGGCGTGATCCAGCCCGGAGCGGATGCCGACATCGTCGTCTACGACCCGAACGGGCACACGTCGATCGGCTACGGCGAGGGCAAGACCCACCACATGAACATGGACCACTCCGCGTGGGAGGGCTACGAGATCGACGGCAAGGTCGACACCGTGCTCTCGCGCGGCAAGGTCATCGTCGAGGGCGAGCGGTACCTCGGCGCCAAGGGCGACGGCCGCTACCTCAAGCGAGGCCTCAGCCAATACCTCATCTGAGTCATCCGACCCGCCTGACCGCCCTCGAACGGAGCCCCTCATGGATTTCGGTGTCGTCCTCCAGACCAACCCGCCCGCCTCCCGCACCGTGCACCTCGCCAAGCTCGCCGAGCAGTACGGCTTCAGCACCGCCTGGACCTTCGACTCGCACCTGCTCTGGCAGGAGCCGTACGTCATCTACAGCAAGATCCTCAGCGAGACGCATCGCATCAAGGTCGGACCCTTCGTCACGAACCCGGCCACCCGCGACTGGACCGTGACGGCGTCGATCTTCGCCACGCTCAACGAGATGTACGGCAACCGCACGATCTGCGGCATCGGCCGCGGCGACTCGGCCGTGCGCGTCACGAACGGCAAGCCCGTGACGATGGCGGAGCTCCGCGAGTCGATCCACGTGATCCGGGAGCTCGCGAACTCGCGATCGGTCGAGTACAAGGGCTCCCAGCTGCAGTTCCCGTGGTCGAAGGGCTCCGAGCTCGAGGTCTGGGTCGCCGCGTACGGCCCCATGGCGCTGAAGCTCACGGGCGAGGTCGGCGACGGCTTCATCCTGCAGCTGGCCGACGTCGACATCGCGAAGTGGATGATCAAGACCGTGCGCGACGCCGCCGAGGCAGCCGGGCGCGACCCGATGTCGATCAAGTTCTGCGTCGCCGCGCCCATGTACATCGGCGACGACCTCGAGCACATGCGCGACCAGTGCCGGTGGTTCGGCGGCATGGTCGGCAACCACGTCGCCGACATCGTCGCGAAGTACGGCATGCACGGCGACGTGCCCGAGGCGCTGACCGACTACATCAAGGGCCGCGAGGGTTACGACTACAACGAGCACGGGCGCGCGGGCAACACCCACACCTCGTTCGTGCCCGACGAGATCGTCGACCGGTTCTGCATCCTCGGCACGGCCGAGGAGCACATCGAGAAGCTGAAGCAGCTGGCCGAGCTCGGCGTCGACCAGTTCGCCGGCTACCTCCAGCACGACAACAAGGAGGAGACGCTCCGGGTCTACGGCGAGACCGTGATCCCCGCGCTCTCCGAGCACATCACGGCCAAGGCATGACGGACGTCGACGTGCGCAGCACGACCCCGACGACGGATGCCGCGGGCGGCACGCCTGCGCGCGGCATCCGCTCGTCCGGTGGCGGGCGCTCGTCACGTCGTGGCGGATCCCTCGCACGGCGTCGCCTCGCCGCGTTCGGCTGGGGTGCCTTCGGTGTGCTGCTGCTCGTCGTGCTGTGGGAGGGCTACAAGCTCGTCGCCCCGGCCGACGGCGTGCTGATCGGCGAGACCCGGGTGCTCCCGCGCCCCACCGACCTCGCGATGCCGCACGTGTGGGACATGATCGGGCGTCTCAGCGAGCCCGTGACCCGCTCGCCCTCGGCGCAGGCGCTGTGGCTCGTGATCCTGCTCGCGGCGCTCACGACCCTCGGCATCGCGGCGGCCGGATGGCTGGTCGGCGTCGGCGTCGGCATCGGCCTCGCGCTCGTGATGCAGCGCTGGCGGATCGCCGAGTGGGGCCTGTTCCCGTGGATCGTCCTGAGCCAGACCGTGCCGCTCATCGCGTTCGCGCCGATCGTGAAGAGCTGGGGATCGCGCGTCGAGATCGGCTCGTTCGAGTGGCAGGACTGGATGTCGGTCGCCCTCATCGCGAGCTACCTCGCGTTCTTCCCGATCGCGATCGGTGCGCTCAAGGGACTGCAGTCGCCCGACCGCATCCACGAGGAGCTCATGCAGACCTACGCGGCCGGCTACTGGTCGACGCTGACGAAACTGCGGTTCCCGGCGGCGGTGCCGTACCTGCTGCCGGCGCTGCGGCTCGGTGCGGCGAACGCCGTCATCGGCGCGGTCGTCGCCGAGGTCTCGACGGGCCTGCAGGGCGGCATCGGCCGCCTGCTCATCCAGTTCGCCGGGCAGGCCTCCGGCGACCCGGCGAAGGCCTGGGCCCCGATCTTCGGAGCGATCCTGCTCGGCCTCGTCGCCGCGGGTTCGGTCGCCCTGCTCGGCGCGATCCTCAAGAACTACCGACGAACGGAGGAAGCCGCATGAGTGCTTCAGAGAACGCTGCTGCTGCCGAGACCCCGGCCGAACACGCCGCCGTGCCCGCGACGGCCGCTGCGGTATCCGTCGCTCCCGCCACCGAGACCGCCGTGCGCGTGACCGGCGTCGACAAGGTGTTCGAGACGCGCGGCGGCCTCGTGCACGCGCTCGAGGGCATCGACCTCGAGATCGCGGCGGGCGAGTTCGTCTCGCTCATCGGCCCGAGCGGATGCGGCAAGTCCACGCTCATGCGCCTCGTCGCCGACCTCGACGCGCCGACCGCCGGCACGATCACCGTGTTCGGCAAGACGCCGACGCAGGCCCGACTCGACCAGGACTACGGCATCGCGTTCCAGCAGGCGGGCCTGCTGCCGTGGCGCACGGTGGCCGCGAACGTCGCACTGCCGCTCGAACTGCACGGCGTGGCATCCGCCCCCCGCAAGGCCAAGGTCGAGGAGTTGCTCGACATGGTCGGGCTCGCCGACTTCGCCGACCGCTACCCCGACCAGCTCTCTGGCGGCATGCAGCAGCGCGTCGCGATCGCCCGCTCGCTCGCCGAGCAGCCGCGGCTGCTGCTCATGGACGAGCCGTTCGGCGCGCTCGACGAGATGACGCGCGAGAAGATGCAGTCCGACCTCGTGCGCATCTCGGCCGAGACCGGTGCCGCGGTCGTGTTCGTCACGCACTCGATCCCCGAGGCGGTGTTCCTCTCCGACCGGGTCGTCGTCATGTCGCCGCGGCCCGGCCGGATCCGCGAGATCGTGCCCATGCGGCTCGGGACCGCCGCCCCGACCGGACCGACGGATGCCGCGGCGCGCGCCGCACGCACCGACGGCCTCCGCGAGGACCGCTCGTTCTTCGAGATGGTCACCGCCGTGCGCGAGGCGCTGCACGGTGCACCGGTCGCCACCGGTGCACGCGGAGTGGAGACGCGCTGATGAGCTCGCACCTGAGCCCTCGCGCCGAGACGACGCTGCGCATCGTCGCACCCGTCGCGGTCGGCGTGATCGTGCTCGGCGTCTGGCAGTTCCTCGTGAGCGTCGTCGGGGTCTCGGACTATCTGCTGCCGAGCCCGGCGTCGATCGTCGAGGCGCTCATCGCCTCGTGGGACTCGATCGTGTCGGCCACGCTCATCACGGGTACCAATGCGCTCATCGGCCTGATCGTGGGCTCGCTGCTCGGCATCGCCCTCGCCGCGCTCGCCGCGAGGTGGCGTTCCATCGACCAGATGAGCGCCCCCGTCGTCGCGGCGCTCGCGGTCGTGCCGATCGTCGCCCTCGCGCCCGTGCTCAACTCGATGTTCGGCGCCGACAGCCAGTTCGGCCGCCAGGCGATCGCCGCGATCGCGTCGTTCGTGCCGGTCTTCATCAACACGCTGCGGGGGTTCCGCCAGACGACCCCCGTGCATCGCGAACTCATGAAGGCGTACGCCGCGACGCCGGGGCAGGTGCTGCGCACGTTGACGCTGCCGACCGCGCGCCCGTTCATCCTCACGGGCATCCGCATCGCCTCCTCGCTCGCCGTGATCTCGGCCCTCGTCGCCGAGTACTTCGGCGGACCCCGCGGCGGTCTCGGGAGCCTCATCTCGACGTCGGCCGCGTCGAGCGCGTACGCCCGTGCCTGGGCGTACGTCGTGGCATCCATCGCCCTCGGACTGCTCTTCTACCTCGCGACGCTCCTGCTCGAGCGCCTCGTGCTCCGATCCCGCACCACCGCCCCCGATCGCACCACCGGAACCAGCACCACCAGCACTCGCTCCACCACCAGCACCACCGTTTCGCACTGAGGAATCTCGCCCCGGGAGTTCCCGAACCGAAAACCAGGAAGGACTGACAATGAAGCACAGCACACGCCGCGGAATCGCGGCCGGAGCGTTCGCCGTCACGGCCGCGCTCCTCCTCGCCGCCTGCTCGTCCGGAGATTCCGGATCCGGCGGCGACGCGAGCGACGACTCGGCCCTCACGCCCGTCAAGCTGCAGCTCCAGTGGCTCCCGCAGGGTCAGTTCGCCGGCTACTTCGCGGCCGTCGACCAGGGCTTCTTCGAAGAAGAGGGGCTCGACGTCGAGATCATCCCGTCGGGCGGTGACATCGTTCCCCAAGACGCGCTCGCCAACGGCGACGTCGACTACGCCATCGCGTGGGTGCCCAAGGTGCTCGGCTCGATCGAGCAGGGCGCCAACCTCACCGACATCGCCCAGATCTTCCAGCGCTCCGGCACCCTGCAGGTGTCGTGGGCCGACTCGGGCATCGACTCGGTCGCCGACTTCGAGGGCAAGAAGATCGGCTCGTGGGGCTTCGGCAACGAGTGGGAGATCTTCGCGGCCATGGCCGCCGAGGGCCTCGACGCCTCGACCGTGCAGATCATCACGCAGGACTTCAACATGAATGCGTTCCTGCAGGGCGACATCGACGCGGCCCAGGCCATGACCTACAACGAGTACGCGCAGCTGCTCGAGACCGCGAACCCCGACACGGGCGAGCTGTACCAGCCCGAGGACTTCAACGTCATCTCGTACGAGGACACCGAAGGCGCCATGCTCCAGGACGCCATCTGGGCCGACACCGAACGACTCGAGAGCGACAGCGAGTACGCCGACACGACGGTCAAGTTCCTCAAGGCCGTCATCAAGGGCTGGGCGTTCGCCGCGGCGAACCCGCAGGACGCCGCGGACATCACGATCGCGGCCGGCTCCGGCTGGGGCCCCAGCCACGAGCTGTGGATGGTCAACGAGACGAACAAGCTCATCTGGCCGTCCGACAAGGGCATCGGCATCATCGACGAGGCCGCGTGGGACAAGACGGTGGCGGGTGCGCTCGCCGCGGTGAACGAAGCCGGCGACCGCCTCATCACCGAGGAGCCGCCCGCCGGCGCCTGGTCGAACGAGTACATCCAGAAGGCCCTCGACGAGCTCGAGGGTGAAGACCTCGACCTCACCGGTGCCGACTGGTCGCCCATCGAGGTCACCCTCGAAGAGGGCGGCAACTAGCAGAGCGGATGTCGCGCCGCCGGCGCACGTCGTCGGCGGCGCGACATCCTTCATCCGCATCGATCACCTGAAAGGCAGCGAAGCCCATGACCGAGAACCTCGCCGGAGACCTCGACGATCTCATCGACCTCGACGACCTCGCCAGGCGGCTCGACCACGAGCACGTCTTCCACTCGTGGTCGGCGCAGGCGCAGAGTCCGCAGTTGGTCGTCGCGAGCGGCCGCGGAAGCCGCGTCTGGGACCACTCGGGGCGCGAGTACCTCGACTTCTCGAGCCAGCTCGTCAACGTCAACATCGGCCACCAGCACCCCGCCGTGGTCTCGGCCATTCGAGAACAGGCCGAGCTGCTCACCACGATCGCGCCCTCGACGGTCAACCTGGCGCGCGGCGAGGCGGCCAAGCGCATCGTCGACCGTGCGCCCGACGGATTCCGCCGCGTGTTCTTCACGAACGGCGGCGCCGACGCGAACGAGAACGCGATCCGCATGGCGCGACTGCACACCGGCCGCGACAAGGTGCTCTCGACGTACCGCTCGTACCACGGCAACACCGGGGCGGCCGTCGTCTCGACGGGCGACTGGCGCCGCATCCCGAACGAGTTCGCGCGAGGACACGTGCACTTCTTCGGCCCCTACCTGTACCGTTCCGAGTTCTGGGCGACGACGCCCGAGCAGGAGTCGGAGCGCGCCCTGCAGCACCTGCGCCGCGTCATCGAGGCCGAGGGGCCGTCGTCGATCGCAGCCGTGCTGCTCGAGTCCATCCCGGGCACGGCGGGCATCCTGCTGCCGCCGCCGGGTTACCTCGCCGGCGTGCGCGAGCTCTGCGACCGGCACGGCATCCTGCTGATCCTCGACGAGGTGATGGCGGGCTTCGGCCGCACCGGGCGCTGGTTCGCGTTCGACGGCTACGACGTGCGCCCCGACCTCATCACCTTCGCGAAGGGCGTGAACTCGGGCTACATCCCCGCGGGCGGCGTGATCATCTCCGACCCCGTGGCCGAGACGTTCGACGAGCGCGTGTTCCCCGGCGGACTGACCTATTCGGGGCATCCGCTCGCGATGGCCTCGATCGTGGCGACGCTCGACGCGATGGCCTCGGAGGGCATCGTCGAGAACGCCCGTGCGATCGGCGAGACCGCGATCGGACCGGCGCTCGCCGGGCTGGCCGAGAAGCACGACGTCATCGGCGAGGTCCGCGGCGAGGGCGTGTTCTGGGCCATGGAGCTCGTCGCCGACCGCGAGACGCGCGAGCCGTTGGCGGCAGCGGCGATGGGCAGGCTCAAGGGCGCGATGGTCGAACGCGGACTCCTGCCGTTCGTGCAGGACAACCGCATCCACGTGGTGCCGCCGTGCGTGGTCACCGCAGACGAGGTCGCCGAAGCGGTGGCCGTGTACGACGAGGTGCTGAGCACCGTAGGGGAGAACTGATCATGGCCACCACCACCATCGACCACTGGATCGACGGCGCACCCGCCACCGGCGAATCCGAACGGACGGGCCCGGTCTACAACCCGGCGCTCGGCGTCGAGCAGAAGCGCGTGCGCCTCGCTTCGACCGAGGACGTCGACACGGCGGTCGAATCGGCCGCCCGCGCGTTCCCGGCCTGGCGCGACACCTCGATCGCGAAGCGCCAGCAGGTCATGTTCGGGTTCCGCGAACTGCTGAACGCTCGATCCGGTGAACTCGCGGCGATCCTCACGAGCGAGCACGGCAAGGTCCTCTCCGATGCCGGGGGCGAGATCGCCCGCGGACTCGAGGTCGTCGAGCTCGCCTGCGCGATGCCCGGCTACACGAAGGGCGAGTACTCCGAGAACGTCTCGACGGGCGTCGACGTGTACACGCTGAAGCAGCCGGTCGGCGTGGTCGGCATCATCAGCCCGTTCAACTTCCCGGCGATGGTGCCGCTCTGGTTCTTCCCGCTCGCGATCGCGGCCGGCAACACGGTCGTGCTGAAGCCGTCCGAGAAGGACCCGTCGGCCGCCGTCTGGATGGCCGAGCTCATGAAGGAGGCCGGCCTGCCCGACGGCGTGCTGAACGTCGTGCACGGCGACAAGGTCGCGGTCGACGCGCTGCTGGAGCATCCGGTCGTGCGCTCGATCTCGTTCGTCGGCTCGACCCCGATCGCCCAGTACATCTACCAGACGGCCTCGGCCAACGGAAAGCGCGTGCAGGCCCTCGGCGGCGCGAAGAACCACATGCTCGTGCTGCCGGACGCCGACCTCGACCTCGCGGCCGACGCCGCCGTGAACGCGGGCTTCGGCTCGGCGGGCGAGCGCTGCATGGCGGTGTCGGTCGTGCTCGCGGTCGACGCGATCGCCGACGAGCTGGTCGCCAAGGTGAGCGAGCGGATGTCGCGGCTCACGACCGGCGACGGCACGCGCGGGTGCGACATGGGGCCGCTCATCACGCGCGAGCACCGCGACAAGGTCGCCGGCTACCTCGACGTCGCGGTCGACGACGGCGCGACCCTCGTGGTCGACGGGCGCGAGGTCGAGATCGACGGCGCCGCCGACGGCTTCTGGCTCGGTCCGACGCTCATCGACCGGGTGCCCACGTCATCGGTCGTCTACCAGGACGAGATCTTCGGCCCGGTGCTCTCGATCGTTCGCGTCGACGGCTACGAGCAGGGCGTCGAGATCATCAACGCCTCGCGGTACGGCAACGGCACGGCGATCTTCACGAACGACGGCGGCGCCGCACGCCGGTTCCAGCGAGAGGTGACGGTCGGCATGATCGGCATCAACGTGCCGATCCCGGTGCCCGTGGCGTACCACTCGTTCGGCGGATGGAAGGATTCGCTGTTCGGCGACGCGAAGGCGTACGGCCCCAAGGGGTTCGACTTCTTCCTGCAGGAGAAGGCGGTCACGTCACGCTGGCTCGACCCGAGCCACGGCGGCCTGAACCTGGGGTTCCCGCAGCACGACTGACCGCCGCGCGCCCGGCTGCTCGCCGGTCGAGGAGCGGAGCGTCTCGAGACCCTCGCGCGGGCTCCGCTGGTCTCGAGACGGCGCTGGCGCGCCTCCTCGACCGGCGGTACCCCGGCAACGCGTGTGGGGTCAGCGCGCGCTGCGCCCGGCGAACGCCGCGACGCGCGCCGCGGCCTCGGGGGTGTCGAACGCGGCACCGATGGTGCGGGCCTCGTCGTCGAGCGCGGCCTGGAAGTCGCGCGTGAGGCCGGAGCGCACGAGGCGCTTGGCCTGGCCGTAGGCGGCGGATGCCCCTGACAGCCACGTCTCGGCGATCGCGCGCGCGCGGCCGGCGACCTCATCAGCCGGCACCACCTCGGTCACGAGGCCCCAGTCGAGGGCCTCGGCGGCCGAGAGCGTGCGCGAGGTCAGCGTGAGCTCGAGTGCCCGGCGCGTGCCCACGGCCTCCGGCAGGAGCGTGCTCACGCCGCAGTCGGGCGTGAGCCCGATATCGGCGTAGCGGCTCGCGAACGTCGCCCGGTCGGATGCCACGATGACGTCGGCGACGAGCATGAAGCCGAGCCCGCCGCCCGCGACGGGGCCCTGCACGGCGGCGACGATGGGCTTGGCGCTCTCGCGCAGCATCCGGTGCCCTGCGTGGATCGCGTCGGCGAGCTCGGTGACGACCTGACCCGCCGAGGTGCCGTCGCCGCCGAGCTCGGACATGGCCCGAACGTCGCCGCCGGCGCAGAACGCTCGCCCGTTCGCGTCGAAGAGCACGGCGCGGACATCGTCGCGATCGGCGATCTCGCCGGCGTACCGGTGCCAGAGCGCGATCGCGTCGGGCCCGACGGCGTTGAGGCGCTCGGGGCGGTTCAGGGTGAGGTGCGCGAGACCGTCGCGCACGTCGAACAGGAGGGCGTCTTCGCTCATGGTCGGGGAGTCTAGCCCGGTCGCCTCGACGATCGAACGCGGTTGTCGATGTCCGACTACTGACGGGCCATCGCGACGCGCATCCGCTCGTCGGGGTCGATGAAGTGGTCGTGGTCGTCGTCACCCAGGTCGAGCTGCACCCACTCGATGCGTCCGGTGAAGCGGCTCGTGCCGGCGGTGTAGTCGGGGCTCACGGTCGTGCCGGATTCGTAGCCGATGTCGGTGGTCTCGTCGGCCGAGAAGATCATCGCCTGGGTGGCCTCGACGCGTCCCGTGGCCACCGACGTGCCGTCGACGTACAGCGTGACGCCACCGCCCTTGGCGAGGCCGCCGCCGTCGTAGGCGAACTCCATGCGCACCTGGTGGATGCCGGCCGGCACGGTCTCGGTCGCCTCGGTCTCGAACGAGCGGATGCCGAGCAGGTTGTAGGTGAACTTCGGCCGCCCTTCGTGCAGGTGCAGGCTCCATCCGCCGAAGCGTCCGCCCTGTGCGATGACGACGCCGTTCCCCCCGCCCTCCGGCACGTCGAGCTCGGCTGTGATCGACCACGACTTGTTCTTGATGCTCACCACGCTGTTCTCGGTGAGCCGACCCATGCCGGGGAAGAAGAGCTGCGAGTCTCCGCGCACGAGCGTCGGACGCCCGGCGAGGTCCGAGTTGAGGCGCTCGCCGGTGCGATCGTCGATCGGCAGGACGTTGTACTTCACGGCCTCGATGAGCCAGAGGCGCTGCAGCTCGTGCAGCTTCTCGGGATGCTCGGCGGACAGGTCGCGCGACTGGCTGAAGTCGCCCCCGGCGCCGTCGTAGAGCTCCCAGACGTCGTCGTCGAACGCGATCGTCGCGCCGCCGCCCATGTCCCACGGGGTGCGGTGCTTCGTGACCGCGCTCCACCCCTGGTGGTAGACGCCGCGGTTGCCGAACATCTCGAAGTACTGCAGGTCGTGGCGCTCGGCGGCATCCGCGTCGTTGAAGGAGTACAGCATCGACGTGCCCTCCATGGGCGACTGCAGTACGCCGTTGACCATGGTCGGCTCCGGCAGCCCGGCCGCTTCGAGGATGGTCGGTGCGACGTCGATGCAGTGCGTGAACTGGGAGCGTCGGCCGCCCTTCTCGGCGATGCCGTTCGGCCAGTGCACGATCGTGCCGTTGCGGGTGCCGCCCCAGTGCGAGGCGACCTGCTTCGTCCACTGGAACGGCGTGTCCATCGCCCACGCCCAGCCGACCGCGTAGTGGTTGTACGAGGTGGGCGACCCGAACTCGTCCATCTTCGACCGCAGGAACTCGGGGGTCTCGAGGGCGGCCATGCCGTTGAAGTTCGCCATCTCGTTGAAGGCGCCGTTGACGGTGCCCTCGGCGGATGCCCCGTTGTCGCCGATGATGACGTAGATGAGCGTGTCGTCCATGACCCCGAGCGCCTCGATGGCGTCGAGCACCCGGCCCACGTGGTGGTCGGTGTGCTCGAGGAATCCGGCGTAGACCTCCATCTCGCGCTCGAGCACGGGCTTGAGGTCGTCGGGCATGTCGGTCCACGCGGGGATCTCGGCATGCCGGGGGGTCAGCTCTGCGTCGGCCGGGATGACGCCGAGCTCCTTCTGGCGCGCGAAGGTCTTCTCGCGCTGGGCGTCCCAGCCGTCGGCGAACGCGCCGGCGTACTTCTCGGGCCACTCCTTCGGCACGTGGTGCGGCGCGTGCGTCGCGCCGGGCGCGAAGTAGACGAAGAACGGCTTCTCGGGCGCGAGGGCCTTCTGGGTGCGGATCCAGCCGATGGCGCGATCGGCGAGGTCCTCGGTGAGGTGGTACCCCTCCTCGGGCGTCTTCGGCGGTTCGACGGGGGTGGTGCCGTCGTAGAGCGCCGGATCCCACTGGTTGTTCTCGCCGCCGATGAAGCCGTAGAACGTCTCGAAGCCGCCGCCGGCCGACGGCCAGGCGTCGAACGGCCCGATCGGCGAGGTCTGCCAGACGGGTACTTCGTGGCACTTGCCGAACTGCGCCGTGGAGTACCCGTTGAGCTTCAGGGTCATGGCGAGCGGCGCCTTGGTGTTGGGCCGCAGCGAGCTGTTGCCGGGCGCCGAGGTCGCGGTCTCGGTGATGCTGCCCATGCCGACCGAGTGGTGGTTGCGCCCGGTCAGCATGGCCTGCCGAGTCGGCGCGCAGAGCGCTGTCGTGTGGAACCGGTTGTACTTCAGGCCGCCGGCGGCGAGCCGCTCGAAGTTGGGAGTCTCGCATGGCCCGCCGAAGGCGCTCGAGGCGCCGAACCCGACGTCGTCGATGAGCACCACGAGCACGTTGGGCGCACCCTCCGGCGGGAGCAGCACCTCGATCGGCGGATAGGAGGTCTGCGGGTCCTTCGCGTCGTACGTGGTCAGTCCTGGCGGCTGCCGATCGGGGATCGGCAGCATCGTGCGGGCGTGGCGATCAGGACTCATGCTCGTTCTCCCCCTCGGATCGCGACCGGCGGGCGCCATCGGGCCGCCGCGGGTCGACGGCCACACGGTACCGAACCGACGTGGTGACCGAATCATCCCTATCGGGTGATGCCCCCGGAGGCCTTCGCGAGGATCGTGACCTTCGATGCGGCACCGCATCGTTCGGGGGAACGCGTGAAGCAGAGGACGGTTGACATGGCCGAGCACGGACTGGACGAGTTGGGACCGGTGGACTACCTCGTCATCGAGTTCCCCGCGGGCCATCAGACCTTCACGGGCGAGATCGCGAAGGAACTCGTGAACCTCGTCGAGGCCGGCACCATCCGGCTCATCGATGCGATCGTCCTGGCGAAGGACGAGAACGGCGACATCGAGGCGGTGGAGCTCGCCGACGCCGGCGACCTGGGTCCGCTCGTCGCCCTCGAAGCAGATCTCGCCGAGCTGCTCGCAGCCGACGACGTCGTGAACCTCGCCGCTGCGATGGACCCGGGCAGCGTCGCCGGAGTCATCGTCTACGAGAACATCTGGGCGGGGCCGTTCGCGGCCGCAACGCGGCGGGCAGGTGGCCAGCTCATCGCCAACGGCCGCATCCCGATCCAGGCGATCCTCGCCTCCATCGAGGCCGACGAGCCATTCGAGACGACAGGAGCGTGACATGCCGCTGAGGCCAGCACGAATCGGACGGGTCGGCGTCATCGGCGCCCCCGTCGCCAAGGCCGCGGTCGTCGGCGCCGCGGTCCGTCCGGGTCCGGCGCCGGTGGCGAAGGCCGCGGTGATCGGAGCAGCCGTCACCCCCGGGCGACGTCGCCGCATCTAGTCGCGCCCTCTGCCCGATCGAAGCGAAGAAGCACGAGGCGCGATGCACGACGTCGTGCGAGTCCGGAGGTGCGTATGGGGGGCCGGGAGACGTTCGACATCCTGGTGCGCGGTGAGCTCGGACCGATGATCACCGATGAGCTCGTCGACTTCGACGTGGTCGCGAGCGGTCCGGGTTCGACCCGGCTTCGCGGAGAGGTGCCGGATCAGGCCCGCCTGCTCGGGGTGCTCGACCTCCTCCGCAGCCTGAACGTCGAGATCGAGGCGGTCACGCACGTAGGTGATCGGCCCGACTGAGCGGGGCGAGCAGGCCGAGTTCGCGTGCCTTGGCGATCGCCGCGCTCCGCCCGGTGACGCCGAGCTTGCGGTAGATGTGCGCGGTATGGGTCTTGATCGTGTTGATCGAGACGAAGCACATGCCCGCGAGCTCGGCGGTGGTCGAGTGATCGGGAAGGTGCCCGAGGATCTCGAGTTCGCGGTCCGTGAGCGGCTCGGCGAGCGTGGCGTTCGCACGCGCGGGAATCCGCCGCCCGTCGAGCGCGACGACCGTGCCGGCGAGACCGCCCCGAACCGGTGCGAGGTCCGCCACGAGATCGAGCACGACATCGTCCGATTCGAGGAACGGCGCGACCAGGCCCTCGGGCTCGGCCCGTGCGAGTGCTGCGTCGACGAACTCCAGGGCTGCATGGCGCGACCCCTCGAGGGCGGCGGCCCAGGCGCGGAGCAGGAGTCGTTGCACCGCCCCTCGTGGCGGCTCGGTCCTGAACCGGTCGGTCGAGTCGGCGAGCAGCGCCTTCGCCGCGTCGACCTGGCCGAGCGCGAGGGACGCGGCCACCGCCTCGAGGGCGATCGACGGCGCCGCGCCGAGGCCGCGGCGGTCCGCAGGGTAGAGGTGCAGCGCCTGTTCGGCGCGACCGCTCCGGCGCAGGGCGCTCATGCGGGCCGCGACGAGCCGGTCGCGGACCGCCGGAGCCGGAGCCGGAACTGGCGCGGGGGCGGAAGCGGGAATCCGGCCGGCGCCGGCGGCGCCGTCGGCGTCGTGCGGCACGAGTTCGGTGAGCTCGAGGGCGTCCTCGAACCGACCCTCGAGTCCGGCGGCGAGAGCGGCCTCGTACCGAGCGATCCACGACAGCTGGGAGCGGTGGTTGGACTCCGCGGCGATGACGCCGTTCTCGAGCGGGCGGGCGGCGGCTTCAGGGCGCCCGCGCTCGTGGGCGACGAGCGCCTGGGCGAGGTAGGCGTCGGCGATGATCGGATGCATCACGAGCGCCGCCGCGGCGGCCGTCTCGATCGCCTCGGCGGCGAGCAGCTCGGCATCCGCCAGTCGGCCCGACCATGCGTGGAGCAGGGCGAGCGATCCGAGCAGGCCCACGCGATAGGGCGGGTACGCGACGCCGTCGGTGGCGAGGCCCTGTTCGATCCACGCCTCGGCCTCGACGAGGTCGCCGAGGAGGAAGTGCGATCGCCCGCCGGATCCCGTCGCGAGCGTCCGAAGGAGCTCGGGAGTCGTGAGGCCCATCAGGTCGGGAGTGTCGATCGACTCGAGCTCGAGTCGGGCGAGCAAGCGCTCGGCGGCTCGGAGGGTCTCGTCGGGCGACGTGCACCACTGCGCCGTCGCGGAGATCCACGCATCGGCGATCGCGCGCTCGCCGTTCGTCGCCCGCGGGTCGTCCGCCACCCGCCGGAACGCGTCGGCGGCCCGGATGCTCTCGCCCTGCATGCCCACCAGGATGCCGAGCTCGAGCTGCACGTCGAGGCGGTCGGCGCGCGCGTGCTCGGGGACGGCGGTGATCCAGCGGATCACGGTGTGCATCTCGCCGCGCTCGAAGACGTCGCTGCCGCGGGACATGATCGCATCGAGCGCGCGGTCCCACTCGCGTGAGCGGAGGAGGTACTCGACCGCGGGCGTCAGCTCGCCGTGCGCAAGGTGGAAATCGGCCGCCGCGACGAGCAGGCGCCGTTCCTCGGCGGCATCCTCGGCGCGCAGCCGGTAGCGGAGGAGGTCCCGGAACAGGTGGTGGAATCGGACCCTCGTGCGACGCTGGTCGATCGCCACGAGGAACATCGACTCGTGCTCGAGCTGTTCGAAGAGCTGCTGGGCGTCGGTGCGCCCCAGCACGTGGTCGACGAGCTCGGCGGTCATCACGTCGAGCGCCGACATCCGGAGCAGGAGGGTCCTCGTGCTGTCGGAGAGGGCGTCGAGGACCTCCTCGGTGAGGTATTCGGCGATGAGGCGGTCGCTGCCGCTGAGCTCCGCGACGAACTCCTCCGACTCGCCCTGGAACTTCAGCGTGAGTCCCGCGAGCTGCAGTCCGGCCGCCCAGCCCTCGGTCCTGGAGGCGATCGCGTCGACCGCGTCGGGCCCGATGTCGCGGCGCGTGATCCGGGCGAGCAGCTCCGCCGACTCGTCACGGGTCATGGCGAGGTCGAGCTGGCGGAGCTCGTGCATGCGGTTGCGCAGCCGCAGGCGGCTCCAGGCGATGGGCGGATCGGAGCGCGTGGCGATCACGAGGTGCACGTTGGGCGGGATCGCGGCGACGAGGCGACCGATGTCGGCCAGGAGCGTGCGATTGGAGAGGTGGTGGAGATCGTCGAGCACGATGACCGTCTCGGGGAACGACGCGAGTTCGGTGGCCAGGTGGTCGAGGAACGGGTCGCCGAGCCCGCCCGCGCCGAGCGCCGACAGGCGCATGAGCCCGCCGATCCGCGTGCGGACGGCGGAGAGCGCCGCGAGCAGCCGACGCGAGAAGCGCATCGGGTCGTCGTCGTCGGGCTCGATGCCGATCCATGCCATGGCGAGTCCGGGCGTCGCCGCGGCCCACTGCTGGAGCAGCACGGTCTTGCCGGCGCCGGCGGGGGCGACGATCATCGTCAGCGGCAGGTCCCGTGCGTGGTCCAGCCTGCGCAGCAGGTCGGGGCGTTCCACGAGGTATTCCGCCGACACCTGTTCGACCATGCGTCCCGCCCGACTGTCGACCGAGGCTGCTCGCTCCCCGGCAGACGCGTGTCGGTCGACACCCGGTCAGTATGACACCGGCGGGAGCCGATGCGAATGCCCCCCGACCCCCGATTCGGGGTGTGCGAGCCGGCCTCCGGCGCATCACGGCGGCGTCGGAGTCATCCGTTCAGGGTGATGCGTGCGGGCGGCGCCGACAATACGGTCGTGCTCACGCGGGCGTGATGAGCACGCCCGGATCGAAAGGGACCACCGTGAACCTCTGGGATTTCTTCGTCTGGCTGTTCTGGTTCTACGTGCTGATCGCGTGCATCTGGGTCTTCATCACGGTGATCGTCGACATCTTCCGCGACCCCACGCTCAACGGGTGGGCGAAGGCGCTCTGGGTGGTCTTCCTCATCTTCCTGCCCTTCCTGGCGGCGTTCATCTACCTCATCGCACGCGGACGCGGCATGAATGAGCGCAAGCTCGCCGAGGTGCAGGCCGCCCGTGCGCAGAGCGACGAGTACATCAGGACGGTCGCCGGGTCGTCCGGCGGGTCCTCCGCCGCCTCCGAGATCGAGTCGGGCAAGCGCCTCCTCGACTCGGGAACCATCACGCAGGCCGAGTTCGACGCGCTGAAGGCGAAGGCACTGCAGAACGGCTGAGTCCGGCCGGCGGCGCGCCCATCACCATTGCGGATGTCGCGCGTCGCCGCCCGAACCCCGGTTCGCGTCGTGGTCGGCGCGGGTCAGTCCGCGGCCGGCTGAGGCCCGCGCGACGGATGGGCGTAGGACTGCTCGAGCCGGGAGGCTCGGGCCGTCAGTACGTCGAGCACCGTGCGCACGGCGAGCCGCTCCGCGACATCCGGTCGCACGAGGGCGACGATCTGCCTGGCCGAGGTGACCCCTCGGATCGGCTTCAGCACGACCCCCTCCGGCACCGCGCCCGAGGTGAAGCGCGGCACGAACGCCACGCCCTGGCCCGCGGCGATGAACGCCTCGATGATGCGCATGTCGCTGAAGCGCTGCGAGACGTGCACGCGTTTGCCGCCCTGCTGTTCGATGGAGTGCAGGATGCGCTCGAACGGGAAGCCGAGCGGAACCCCGAGCCAGGTCTCGTCGACGAGGTCGGCGCTCGTGACGTGGGAGCGTCCGGCGAGGCGGTGGTCGCTCGGGATGCCGACGTCGAGCGGCTCGGTGAGCAGCGGCACGACCTTGAGTCCGCGACCGCCCCACGGCAGCTCGCCCGGCATGGAGTGCGCGAGCACGATGTCGTAGTCGGAGGTCAGGTCGGGGAATCCGGCGAGTTCCGGATCGAGGTCGGTGCAGTGCACCACGAGCCCGGCGACGCTCGCCAGGTCGGTGAGCACACCGGGCAGCAGGCTGGCTCCGATCGTCGGGAAGGTCAGCAGCGTGACCTCACCGCTCGGGTGGTTGCGGAACTCGTCCCACAGGGCGGTCGCGCGTTCGAGCGCGATGGCGACGTCGGCCGCGCTGCGGGCGAGCGCGTGGCCGGCACTCGTGAGCACGAGCCCCCGGCCGCTGCGCTCGGTCAGCGGCATGCCGGCCTCGCGCTCGAGCACCTTCAGTTGCTGCGAGACGGCCGACGGGGTGCGCCCGGTCGCTTCGGCCACCGCGGTCACGCTGCCGCGCTCCGAGAGTTCTCGGAGGAGGTCGAGCCGGTTCACGTCCATGTAGCCAGCCTACATATTCATTGCAGTTCTGTGAGCTTGTGCTGCATCGTTTGGAGGAGGAGAATAGAGCCATCGAAGGGTTGCAACGGCGCAACGATCCGCTCGATCACTCAGCCGTCACCGTTCGAAAGGGAACCATCATGGCCACGCTCATCTTCGTCGCAGCAGCATCCGTCGCCGGCATCGTCGGCACGATCGTTCTCGCCACCCGCGACGGCTACCGCCGTCAGCCGAACGAGACTTTCGCGCGCACCGTCTAGAGGTCGCGCGAACACCCCCGGCATCGCCGGGTCCAGGGCCGCCCACGGAGAGGGACACTCCGCCGGGCGGCCCTTCATCGTGTGCCCGCGGCGCATCGGCATGCGCTGGGGGGATGCCGATGCGCCGCCGTCGCCCGCTCGGCGCCGGCCCGCGGCATCCGCCACCGCGTGTGCTCGCCGCCCGGAGCCGATCCGGCGGATACCGTGAGCCTCGACGCGAGCCCGTGAGACGCGAGGGGGAGAGATGACCGACGTCGTCGCCGACCAGGCGGTGCTGCGCCGATTCCTCCTCGGTCTCGCCGAGGGCATGAACGCCGCAGGGGAGTCCGTCGACAAGATCGGCGAGACGATGACCGCCGTGTCGAAGGCGTACGGCCGGGCGGACACCGATGTCGTCGTGCTGCCGACCGTCGTGCTCATCGAGACGGGCGGGGCCGAAGAAGGTCGGGTCGCGATCCGCTCGGCGATCAACGTGTCGTTCCGCTTCGACCAGATCGCCGCCCTGTACCGCCTCATCGAGGTCGCGAGGGCCGGCATGATCGACCCCCTCGACGGCATCCACCGGCTCAACGAGATCGGCGCGATGCACCAGCGCTTCGGCTGGCCGGTGCGCGTCTTCGGGCACGCGGTGCTCACGACGGGCCTCGCCCTGCTCCTCGCGCCCACCTGGCAGGGTGCGCTGGTCGCGTTCGCGCTCGGCGCCCTCATCGGCCTGCTGAAACTCGTGCGGTCGCCGACGCTGCAGCTCGTGTTCCCCGTGTTCGCCGCGTTCGTCTGCGCGCTGAGCGTGTTCCTCCTCGCGCCGTACATCGAGATCGGCGACCCGATCCGACTGCTCATCGCGCCCCTCGCGACGTTCCTGCCCGGCGGCGTGCTGACCACGGCGACCGTCGAACTCGCGGCCGGCCAGATGGTGGCCGGCGCCTCCCGACTCGTGTTCGGGCTGGTGCAGCTCGCCCTCCTCGCGTTCGGCATCCTCGCGGCGGGCACCCTCATCGGCGTCGACGATTCGACGTACGTGCCGCTCGAGACATCCGCCGCCCTGCCCTGGTGGGTGCCGCTCGGCGGCGTGCTGCTGTTCGCGATCGGCAACTACCTGCACTTCTCGGCGCCGCGCGGGGCCTTCGGTTGGGTGCTCCTCACGCTGCTCGTCGCGTTCACCGGCCAGCAGGTGGGCATCGTGCTCGTCGGACAGGCCGTGAGCGGATTCATCGGCGCGCTCGCGATGACGCCCGTCGTGCTCTGGATCGCGACCCTGCGGCACGGCGCGCCCTCGCAGCTGACCTTCCTCCCGGCGTTCTGGCTGCTCGTGCCGGGTGCCGCAGGGCTCGTGGGCATCACCGAGGCCGTCGGCTCGAGCGCTGGGCTGGAGAGCTTCGCGAGCGCGCTCACCTCGGTCATGTCGATCGCGCTCGGCGTGCTCATCGGCACCGCGCTGTACCGGGTCGTGCACCACGGCGCCGAGGAGATCGCGCAGTTCCACATCGACGTGCCCGCGGCCCTCGCCGAGGCCGAGGAGCCGCCGTTCTGGGCGCGCATCCTGCCGGGCACGCCGCGGTCGTTCTGGGGTCGTCGTCCGAAGCCGCGGCGGGCGGATGCCGGTGCGCAGGCGGAGGCCGATGACCGGCGCCCCGAGCGCTGAACGCGAAAATCCGGACCTTCCTCTCAGGCGAGTGCGCCGTAGAGTATTCGGGTGACGCTCACAGACCCCCAGAGCAGCGCCGACATCCGTCAGCAGCTCATCGACCACATCTCCGCCGATGCGGTGTTCCACGGCGACTTCACGCTGACCAGCGGCAAGAAGGCGACGTACTACGTCGACCTCCGCAAGGTCAGCCTCGATCACCGCGTGGCGCCGCTCATCGGCCAGGTCATGATCGACCTCATCGCCGACATCCCCGATGTCGCCGCGGTCGGCGGTCTCACGATGGGCGCCGACCCGATCGCGTCCGCCGTGCTGCACCAGGGTGCTGCGCGCGGCCTCGAGTACGACGCGTTCGTCGTGCGCAAGGAGCCGAAGGACCACGGCCGCGGCCGTCAGGTCGAGGGGCCGGATGTCGCGGGCAAGCGCGTGATCGTCCTCGAGGACACCTCGACCACGGGCGGTTCGCCGCTCAAGGCCATCGAGGCGCTCCGCAAGGTCGGCGCAGAGGTCGTCGCCGTCGCCGTCGTGGTCGACCGTGCCACCGGGGCACGCGAGGTCATCGAGGCCGCCGGCGTGCCGTACCTCGCGGCGATCTACCTGGACGACCTGGGCCTGGCCTGATGTCGGGCGACCGTCTGGGCGGCAACGACGCCGACTGGCTCCTCGCGCAGCTCGCGGCGGGCGGCGGCGAGCCGCGCCCGCAGCACCCCGTGACGCCGCCGTCGTTCGCGCAGCCCTCGGCGCCCAGCGCCCCGGTCGCCCCGCCTTCATCCGGTCACACCTCTGGGGTTCCGACGGCCGAGCCGGCGCCCCGTCGCAACGACGAGGTGCTCGACTGGTTCTCCCTCGCCGAGCCGCCCGCGGGTGACACGGCGACCCGTGCCCTGCCGATCGTCGGCGAGCCGCTCGCTCAGCAGGGTTCGGCGGCCCCGGCGTATCCCCAGTCGTTCCCGGCCGCGCCGCAGCGGCCCGTCGCACCGCCGACGTGGGGGGCCGCGGCATCCGCAGCCCCGCCCGCTGCGGCGGCGTGGCCGCCTGCCGCAGTCCCACCCGCAGCGCCCGTTGCGCCCGCAGCTCCCGCAGCTCCCGCAGCTCCGACGCCCGCACCGCAGGCGTCGCCCTTCCCGAGCTGGAATCAGCCCGCGGTGCCCGTCGCCCCGCAGACCTCACCCTCCGCCGGGGCCCCGGCCTCGCACCCGCCGCTCACCGTGGAGCCGCCCGTCGGGCCTCAGCGAGCGGCACAGCCCTTCGGCCAGCCGCCGTCGTCCCCCTGGGACTCTCGGCCCGAGGCTCCCGCTGCCGCGCCGCGCGCGCCCGAGCCGACGCCGCCGGTCGTCCCTGGGCCGGCCACGCCGACCGCCCCGTTCGCCCTCACCTGGGGCGAGCCCGACGGCGCCGGCGCCGCGCTGAGTTCCGAAGACGCGCTCCGCGACGCCTTCCGTCGGCTGTCGCAGCCCGACGCCGCCGCGCCCGCGGCCCCGACCACGCCCGCGACGCCGGTCGCTCCGGTGCCGACGGTTGGTCCGGTCTCGCCCGTGGTGCCCGTCGCGTCGGCGTTCGACCAGCCGACCGCGTTCGACCAGCCGACCGCGTTCGACCCGACGACGGATGACGCGGCCGACGCATCCCCCTTCGCCGGGTTCGCGCCGCCGCCCGTGTCGCGCAGCTCCTTCACGCCCGTGTCTCCCGCACCCGTCGCCGAGTACGAGGCGGATCTCTGGTCGGCGCTTCAGGAGCCCGTCGCCGCCGTCGCGCCCGCCGCGCCCGCCGCAGCCGAACTCACGCGCCGCGAACGGCTCGTGCTCGAGCAGCAGCACGCCGAGGCCGAGGCTGCGGCGCAGGCCGAGGCTCAGGCCCAATCGGAGGCCGCGGCGCAGGCCGAAGCGCAGGCGACCGCGCTCGCCGAGGCGCGGGCTGCTGCCGCGGCTCACGCGCTCGCCGAGGCGAAGGCCGCTGCCGAGGCCGAGGCGGAGGCCGAGATGCGCGCTGCGGCCGATGCCCGCGCAGCCGCCGACGCCCGCGCGGCCGCGGAGGCGCAGGCCCGAGCGGAGGCCAATGCCGCTGCCGAAGCCGCAGCCGAGGCGGAGTTCCTCGCGGCCCGGACGCGCGCCCTCCCGACGGTGACGCCGCCGGCCGACCTCGGCGGACCACGAACGCCGTTCCCGGCGTTCGCAACGGCAACCGCGGCATCCGCCCCGGTCATACCCCAGCCCGCGCAGCCGGTCGACGACCTGCTCGCCGCGCTCGGTGCCGGTGCTGCGGCGACCGCGTTCGAGCAGGCGCGGCCCGAACCCGTCGCACCCGACCACGGTCGCTTCGGGGCCTTCGCCGCCGAGACGACGCCGTTCGCGGCCTCCCGTCCGGTGTCGTCACCGCAGCTCGACGAGCGGTCGTTCGCGGTGGCGCGGGCCGACGAGCCGACGTCCGCCGCCGAAGACGACGGCCTCGCCGGACTCGGCCTCGCGTTCGACGACGACGAGGACGTCCGTGACGACCGGCAGGACGACGCTCCGTTCGTGCCGCAGTACGGCACCGCGCGTGCGTGGTCGGCCGTGCCCGCCGACGAGTGGTCCGCCGAGCAGTCGCCTGCCGCCGACGAGGAGGAGCCCGCCTACCAGTGGGGCATTCGCCCCGATCCGACCGCCGACGACCCCCGGGCCGACGAGCCGCACGGCTCGCCCCTGCGCGCGCTCGCGTTCGGAGGGGCGGCCGCCGGCGTTGCGGCGACCGGTTTCGCCGCGGCAGCGACCGCCGCCGCGGCATCCGGTACCCCCGGCATCCTGCGTCAGCCGGCCGCGCCGCCCGTGCAGCCGATCTCGGCGAACGACCCGTTCGCCGCGAACGACCCCTTCGGACCGGCCGAGTGGAGCGACG
This sequence comes from Agromyces aureus, assembly GCF_001660485.1. Taxonomy (GTDB): domain Bacteria; phylum Actinomycetota; class Actinomycetes; order Actinomycetales; family Microbacteriaceae; genus Agromyces; species Agromyces aureus. The sequence goes on along the minus strand of NZ_CP013979.1, from coordinate 4,078,604 downwards.
ACTCGACCGACGCCCACGCCGACCCCGACACCGATGGCGGCTGGTTCTCCGCACCGGCCCCCGAAGAGCCGCCGGCGGCCACCGCGATGCTGCAGGTCGTGCCCGACCACGCCGAGTCCGACCAGGGCGAGGCGTTCTCGAACGACCCGTTCGCATTCGCCGACGCGCAGCCGAACGACCCCTTCGCCCCTGAGCAGGGCGCGACCCGGCGTCTGCCCGTCGCCCCCGCCGATCCCTGGCAGCAGTACTCCGCGACCGACCAGCACGTCGAGGCCGACGAGCCCGACGACAACCCGTTCGCCTCGCTCTTCGACCCGACCGGTCCGGTCAAGGTCACCGCTGGTGCCGGTGCCGGATACGCGGCTTCGGCCGGTGCCTTCGCCGGTGCTGCGGCGGGAGCCGCTGCCTCCGGTCGTGCCTCGGCGGGCGGCTTCGCGGCGTTCGGTGCGGCATCCGGCACGCCCGCGGGCGGTGCAGGCAACGGCCGCACCGGTTCGGGCGCCGGTTCGTACGGCGGCTCCGGGAGCGGCGCCTCCGGCAACGGCGGCTTCGGTTCCGCCGGCAACTCGGGCGGCGCAGGGCGCCCCGGAAGCGGATCCGGTGCGCCAGGTGGAAGCGGTTCGGGATCGTCGGGCGGATCCGGCAGCGGCTCCGGCGGACGGGGCCCGGCGAAGCCCCTGATCTGGGTCGCCGGCGGACTGGTCGTGCTGGTCGTGCTGGCCGGGCTCTTCTTCTTCGGCAAGCAGTTCTTCGGCGCCGGCTCCGGAGCGGCCTCGACGCCGTCCGCGAGTCAGAGCGATGCCGCGTCCGAGACGCCGGTCGCGGCGCCCACGGCCCCGCAACCGGCCGGAGTGCACGCCTGGAACACGCTGTTCGGCGGCGAGTGCCTCGACCCGTTCCCCTCGGCTTGGGAGAACGAGTACACGGTCGTCGACTGCGCGGCCCCGCACGCCGCGCAGCTGGTCTACCGCGGCACGCTCCCGGGCGACCCGGCAGCGGCGTTCCCCGGCGAGGGGCCGCTCGGCGAGCAGATGAGCACGCTGTGCACGGCGGCGGGCATCGTCGACGTGGCGGCGGCCGCCGGCATCCCCGACCTGCAGGTGCAGGGCAGCTACCCGGTGACGGAGGAGCAGTGGGCCGCGGGCGAGCGCACGTACTACTGCTTCGCCAACCGATCGGGCGGCGAGGCCATCACCGGCTCGATCGCCGGCCCCGGCCCGTCCGCCTGATCACGCGGGCATGAGCATCCCGGTCATCGTCGACTGCGACCCCGGTCACGACGACGTCTTCGCCCTGTGGCTCGCCGCCGGGCACCCGGCGCTCGACCTGCGCGCCGTGACCACGGTGGGCGGCAACGTGCCGATCGAGCACACGAGCCGCAACGCGCGCATCGTGCTCTCGGTCGCGGGCGTTGTCGACGTGCCGGTCGCGGCCGGTGCCTCGGGTCCGCTCGAGCGCCCGCTCGTGACGGCGGAGTGGATCCACGGCGAGAACGGCCTCGGCGGGCCTGCGCTGCCCGAACCGACCGTACCGCTCGACCCTCGCACGGCGACCGAGCTGATGTCCGACGTGCTCGAGGCCTCGGACGAGCCCGTCGCGATCATCGCGACCGGGCCGATCACGAACGTCGCCGCCCTGATCCGCGCGCGGCCCGACCTCGTGCCGCGCATCCGCGAGGTCGTCTGGATGGGCGGCTCGACCGAGCGAGGCAACGCGACCCCGTATGCCGAGTTCAACGCCCTCGTCGACCCCGAGGCGCTCGACCTGGTGCTGCGCAGCGGCATCCGCTTCACGATGGTCGGGCTCAACGTGACCCACCTGGCGCTCGTGACGCCGGCCGTGCGGGCCCGGCTCGCCGATGTCGGCACGCGCACCTCGGCATTCGGCGACGAACTGCTCGAGTTCTTCTGCCGAACGAACGACGAGGTGTTCGGCATGCCCGATGGGCCGCTGCATGACCCGGTCGCGGTCGCCGTGCTCGCCGACCCGGGCGTCGTCGAGCTGCGGCGCACCCGCCTCGACATCGAGCTCGTCGGCACCGAGACCACCGGGGCGACGAGCGTCGACTTCGACGGCATGCTCGGGCGCGAGCCGAACGCCTGGGTCGCGGTCGGCCTCGACGTCGACCGGTTCTGGGCGGGCCTCACCGACGCCGTCTCGCGTCTCGCCTGACCAGCGGACTCGCCTGACCAGCGGACTCGGCTGACCGGCGGGTCCCGTCGATGCGAGCCGAGGTTCGGCGCCGCCAAGCGGCCGTCGCGGCCGTGCACGGTCAGTCGAGCTGCTCGACCTCGTCGTCGTCGGTCTCGGCCACGCTCAGCACCTCGATCGCGAGCGCATCGTCGAGCTCGGCGTAGATCGCGAGGCCCGGATACTGCGAGGGTGCGTCGTACACGAGCACGAGGGTCGCATCGCTCGACACGATCGCGCCCTGCAGGTCGAGCTCGCCGGCGAGGAGCGCGTAGTCGGACGCCTCGGGAGTGTCGGCGTCGCCCTCGAAGTCGGAGTCGACGAGTTCGTGCACGATCTCGTCTTCGAGGTTGTCGAGCACCTCGCCGGTGAGCGGCACGAGCGCGCGCTGCGTGATCGCGAGCATCTCGGTGGCGTCGAACCGCTCGTCGTCGTCGAGCGCGAAGAGCACTGCGGCCTGACGATCGCCAGGCAGCGAGACGACGGCGCTGAGCTCGCCGTCTTCGTCGAGGTCGATGTCGGTGAGTTCGATCATGCCGTCCTCCTCGGGGATATCCTTCACAGCTCGGTCTCGGCCGGCTCCGAGCGGAGCAACTCGTGCACGCCCGTGAGGATCTCGTCGGGCCGGAACGGGTACTTCTGGATCTCGGCCTGGTCGCTGATGCCCGTCAGCACGAGGATCGTGTGCAGGCCGGCTTCGATGCCGGCGACGATGTCGGTGTCCATGCGGTCGCCGATCATGGCCGTGTTCTCGGAGTGCGCGCCGATCTTGTTGAGCGCCGAGCGGAACATCATCGGGTTCGGCTTGCCGACCACGTACGGCTCCATGCCGGTCGCCTTCGTGATGAGGGCTGCGACGGCGCCGGTCGCCGGCATCGGGCCGTCCTTCGACGGGCCGGTCGCGTCGGGGTTCGTGACGATGAAGCGCGCGCCGGCGCCGATCAGGCGGATCGCCTTGGTGATCGCGTCGAACGAGTAGTTGCGCGTCTCGCCGACGACCACGTAGTCGGGGTCGGTCTCGGTCATGATGAAGCCGGCCTCGTGCAGCGCCGTCGTGATGCCGGCCTCGCCGATCACGAACGCGGTGCCGCCCGGCAGTTGCGACTTCAGGAAGTCGGCGGTCGCGAGGGCCGAGGTCCAGATGCGCTCTTCAGGCACGTTGAGGCCGCTCGAACGCAGCCGCGCCGACAGGTCGCGCGCGGTGAAGATGGAGTTGTTCGTGAGCACGAGGTAGGGCGTGCCGGCGTCCTCCCACTGCTGCAGCAGTTCAGCGGCACCGGGCAGTGCGTGGTTCTCGTGCACGAGCACGCCGTCCATGTCGGTCAGCCAGCACTCGACTTCTTCGCGTCGTCCCATGCGCTCAACACTATGCCGCCGAGGTCACGGAGTGGTGACGAGCGGAAGGCGAGCGGATGCCGCGGGCGGCCGCCCGAGACATCCGCCGCCCCGAGGCATCCGCCGCCCCGAGACATCCGCTCGCCGAATGCGCGACCGGCGCGGCTCAGTGCAGGAGTTCGCGCCAGCCTTCGGGCACACGCCCTTCTGGGCCGGGCGCCGGCTGGCCCTCGGGGCGGGAGAACGGCGGGCTGAGCGGCACGGCGGCGGCGGCCCGCTCGTCGACGTAGTCCCAGAACCAGTGCTCGCCCGGCTCGAACGACGTCGCGACGCGGTGACCGGTCGACTCGGAGTGGCGACGGGCGTGCTGCTCGATCGAGGAGTCGCAGCATCCGACGTTGCCGCAGTCGACGCAGCGGCGCAGGTGGAACCACCATCCGCCGTCGTCGATGCAGTCGGTGCAGCCGGCGCCCGTGGGTGCGGGGGCACGCGCGTCGCCGGACTCGTCGTCGAACTCGGGCCCGGCGTCGCGGCCGAACTCGCGCCCGATGCCGCTCATGCGAACACCTCCGCAGCGGCGAGCGCCCGGTGCACCGAGGCGACCGCGCTCGACCCCTCGCCCACGGCGGCGGCCACGCGTTTCATCGAGCCGCGACGCACGTCGCCCGCGGCGAAGACCCGCGGAACCGAGGTCTCGAACGGCAGCGGCATGCGGCCGAGCGCGCGCCAGTCGTCGCCGAGGCCGACGACATCGGCGCCCGTGTGCAGGAACCCGCCCTCGTCGCGTTCGAGGGCACCCAGCCACTCGGTCGCGGGCTCGGCGCCGATGAAGCAGAAGAGGCCGCGGCAGTCGACGGTCTGCTCAGTAGCGCCACCACCCGCACCCGAGCCCGTGAGCGTGACGCGCTCGAGCACGCCTCCGCCGTCGAGCCGGGTCACCCGGGTGCCGGTGTGCACGTCGATGCGCACGTCTTCGGTGATGCGGTCGACGAGGTAGCTCGACATCTGCCGCCCGAGGTCGTCGGCGCGCACGACGAGCCGCACGCGGCATCCGCTGGCTGCGAGGGCGAGCGCCGCCTGCCCGGCCGAGTTCGCCCCGCCCACGACCACGACCTCGCCCCCGGCGACCTGCCGCAGCTCGAGCGTCGAGGCCGCGTAGTGGATGCCCGCGCCCTCGAACTCCTTCCAGCGATCGAGGTCGAGCGACCGGTACGCGACGCCCGTCGTGACGACGATGGCCCGCGCCCGCACGACGGCGCCGTCGGCCAGGGTGAGTTCGAGCAGGCCGGCACCCGGATCGAGGCGCACGGCCTCGCACGGCGCGATGACGTGCACACCGAACTTGATCGCCTGCAGCGACGCCTGCGCCGTGAGCTCGTCGCCACTGACCCCGAACGGGAAGCCGAGGTAGTTCTCGATGCGCGAGGTCGCCGACGACTGGCCGCCGGGCGCGACCGCGTCGAGCAGCACGGTCTGCAGCCCCTCGGAGGCGCCGTAGATCGCGGCGGCGAGCCCGGCAGGCCCAGCGCCGACCACCGCGAGGTCGACGGTCGCGTCGTCCTCGGCCGCGTAGGCGAGCCCGAGCACCTCGGCGAGCTCGCCGGGGGTCGCGTTCGGCAGGTTCTCGCCCTGCACGATCGCGACGGGCAGGTCGTCGTGCGAGAATCCGTGCTTCGCATAGGCGGTCGCGACCTCGGGGTCGTCGACATCGGCCCACGTGTGCACGAGGTCGAGGCGCTCGGCGTATCGCCGCAGCGCCACCGCGTCGCGCGAACGGCCGGAGCCGATGATCTTCAGGGTCCACGCGGCCGGGCCCCGACGCAGCTGCTCGCGCCTGGCCCACAGGGTGCGGAGCATGAGGTCGCACAGCTCGTCGTCCTCGGCCATCATGCGCTGCAGCGCCTCGTGGTCGATGCGGTGCACGAGGCCGGGTTCCGAGACGCGCGCCGTGAGGAACGCGCGCTGCCCGTTGAGCAGCCCGAGCTCGCCCGCGAACGACCGGGGGCCGAGCGTGGCGATGCGCGTCTCCTCGATCCACTTCAGCGGCTCGCGCACGATGTCGACGGCGCCCGACTCGACGAGCACGAGGTCGTACCAGCGGTCGCCCGCGGCGAACAGTACGTCGCCCGTCTCGGTTCGGGTCGGCGCGCCGTAGCGCAGCATCCGTTCCCACTGCTCGTCGGTCGGTTCGGGGACTGTTCGGGTTCCTGCGGCTCCCATGTCTCCATCGTGCACGACGTCGGCCGTTCCCGGGAGGGTCGGTTCGAGATCCGAACGGCGAGCGGATGCCGCGGGCGGCCGTTCTCGGGTCGCGATCAGGCGGCGCTCGACCCGGTCGGGCCGGGGTCGGTGCCGTCGGGCGCGTAGCCGTCCGAGCCGTCGCCATCCGTCTCGTCGTCCGCAACGGTCCGGAGGCCGATGCCTCGACTGGCCCCGCGCGCGACGAACACGCCGAGCGCGGTGACGCCGGCGAACACGAGCATGAGCAGTTGGGCCGAGGCGACGTGGTCCGGTGCGGCGAGATTGACCAGTACCCCGGCGAAGGCCGCGCTGAAGGCGCTCGCGATGATGAAGACGGTGTTCACGGCGGCTGCCGCCTTCGCCCCCTCCTCCTCGTCGTCGGTGCTGCCGAGTGCGGTCACGGTCAGGTGCGGGAACCCGAGCCCGATGCCGGCGCCCGCCGCGAACAGGGTGATGAACCACAGCGCGACGACCATGGTCGACGGCGCGTCGTGCTGGAGCAGGCCGTAGGCCGCCAGTCCGCTCGCGACGACGAGCGGCCCGACGGTGATGAGCGCGCGTCGGGAGCGGATGCCGGCCGCGTTCGCGGTGAACATCTGCGTCACCGACCAGCCGAGCGACAGCGCGGCGCCCAGGAGTCCGGCGACGAACGGGCTCAGGCCGCCGATCTCCTGGCCGAACAGCGGAATGAACGCCTCGGTGCCGATCGCGAACGCCAGCACCGCGACGGTCAGGTACACCCACCCGAGCGACGAGCCGGCGGCGAAGGTGACGCGGGGGAGGATGCCGTTGCCGCTGCGACGCTCGTGCCGGAGGAACCAGGCGACGAGCGCGAGGCCCACGACGACCGCGATCGCGGTGCCGGCCTCCGAGGGAAGCACGCTCGCGATGCCCACGGCGCACACGCCGCCGGCGAGCAGCAGGAGCGATGCGGCCGGCACCGGAGCGCTCGTGCGGCTGCGCGCGGTTCTCGGCAGCGACCTGACCGCGACGACGCCGATCAGGATCGAGACGACGGCGAGCCCGAGGAACGTCGAGCGCCACGCGTCGAGCTGGGCGAACACGCCGCCCACGACCGGGCCGACGATGTTGCCGACGCCCCACATCGCCGAGACGAGCGCTGCGGCTCGGGCCCACAGCCGCTTGGGGAGTGCGCGCTGGATGAGCGCGTAGCCGAGGCCCGCGAGCAGCCCGCCGCCGAGACCCTGCACCGCGCGCCCGAACAGCAGCGCCGCCATCCACGGGCTGGCCGCGCAGAGCACCGAGCCGAGGCCGAAGAGCCCGAGCGCCAGGAGGTAGGCGCGTACGGCGCCGTGCCGGGTGAGGATCCGGCTCACGAGCATCGAGCTGACCACCGACGCCAGCAGGAAGGTGGTCATCGTCCACGCGTAGAACTCGGCGCCGCCGATCTCTCCGACGATCGTGGGCAGCAGGCTCGTGGTGAGGTACACGTTGCTCGCCTCGAGCAGCACGCCGCCGGCGAGTACGGAGGCGATCGGGGCGTACCGGCTGCCGAGCAGCTCGCGCCAGCTCCCGGCCCGGTCGATGCGCACTGGGGTCTGGGTCATTGGGCGTCGTCCTTCGCGCGTCGTGCGGGGCGTCGGTCGCCGCCGCAGCCCCGTCTCCCGGGGTCTGTCGTCACGCTAATACCTCGAGTAAACTTGAGGTCAAGAGGAGGTGCGGATGTCGCTGGAACCCGACGATCTGCTCGCGATCGGCGAGGTGACGCGGCGCACCGGCGTCGCGGCATCCGCTCTGCACTTCTACGAGCAGTTGGGCCTGATCGCGTCCACGCGCACGACGGGCAACCAGCGCAGGTACCGCCGGCACATGCTGCGGCGGATCTCGCTCATCGTGGTCGCGAAGCGGCTCGGCATCCCGCTGAGCGACGTGCAGGAGGTGTTCCAGAGCCTGCCGCTCGACGACCCGCCCTCGCAGCGCGACTGGCGCCGCGTCGCGCAGCTCTGGCGAGCGCAGCTCGAGGTGCGCCGCACGCAGCTCGACCACCTGCAGCGCGAGCTCACCGGCTGCATCGGCTGCGGATGCCTCTCGCTCAAGGCCTGCCGCCTGCTCAACCCCGAAGACGCGCTCGGCGATGACGGCCCGGGGCCGCGCCGCATCTGAGGGTTGAGCCGGCGCCGGCGCCGGCGCCGGCGCCGGCGCCTTCGGCGAGGCGAGCGGTCGGCAAGGGGATGGCGCTCTGACGCTCGGGCGCGGAGGATCAGGAGTGCTGCTCGAGGTACGCGAACTGACGCGTGCGACCGACCTTCTCGGTCGCGACGAGGCCTGCGTCTTCGAGCACGTGGATGTGCGCCGAGGGGTTCAATGAATGGATCGCGGTTGCACGGCGGCCTGCGCCGAGTCGACGAGGGCGGCCGTGAGCTTGTGCATGCTCGATCGGGCCGACTCGGTCGCGGTGGGTCCGAGCGCGACCAGTGCGACGAGCAGCGCTGCGACCTCGTCGGGCTCGAGCGCGACCGGTTCGAGCTGCGATCGAACGTCGAAGAGATATCCGCCACCGGGGCCGCGCTGCACGCGGATCGGGATGCCGCTCTCGCGCATGCGCGCCACATCGCGCTCGACGGTGCGCGCCGTCACGCCCAGGGCGTCGGCGAGCGCCTCGGCCGATCGCGGCGCGCCGCGTCGTCGGCGCAGTTCCTCGATCAGGGCATGCTGTCGTTCGATGCGACGCAACGTCAGGTGCGGGTCGGTGGACTTCGAGAACGCCATGTCGAATACCCGTCTCCTGCTAGTCGGCTTCTCTTTCTAGCATTTCTCGTATGACCACAACCGTTCTGATTCTGCCCGGCGCCGGCCTCCCCGACTGGCTGTGGGACGACGTCCGCGCACGCCTGACCACCACGTCCGTCATCGCACCTCGACCTGTGCAGCCGAACGCGACCGTCTCCGACTACGCCCGGTCTGCGATCGACGCGCTGCCGCCCGGGCCGTTCCTCGTCGTCGCGCACTCCGCGGGCGGGGTCGTCGCGACCGAGCTCGCCCGCCTGGCGCCCCCGGCCCGGATGACCGGAGTCGTCGCCGTCGCCGCGGTGATCCCGGCCACGGGCGGATCGTTCGTCTCCTCGCTGCCGTTCCCGCAGAAGATCGTCCTGCCCGCCGTGCTGCGCGTGGCCGGCACCCGCCCGCCCGAGTCCGCCGTTCGCAAGGGCCTGGCGGCGGATGTCGACGAGGAGACCACGCGACGGCTGGTCGCCGACCTCGTTCCCGAGCCGAGAACGTACTTCACGTCGCGGGTCGGCTCGAACGAGGCGCTGCGCGCCGCGACCGTCAGGCGCTACCTCGTGTCCGCGAACGACGCCGAACTCCCGCCCGCACTCCAGGACCGGTTCGCCGAACGGCTCGCCCCTCATCAGACCATTCGACTCGACGACGGACACCTGCCCATGCTCACCAACCCCGAGGCGGTCGCCGCGGCGGTCAGCGACGCGCTCGCTCCGGCCCCGAACACCGCGACGACCTGACGCCGCGCGCGTCGGAGCTCGCCCGACGCGCGGAAGGCGGCCCGACGGTTCACGACCGAAGCGGTGAACGCGGGCTCAGTCGGTGTCTGGCTCAGTCGGTGTCTGGCTCGGTCTGCGCTCTCCGTCGCACCACGCCCGGGGTCACGCCGATGGTGCGGGCGAACGCGCGGGTGAACGCCGCCTCCGACTGGTAGCCGACGTCGGCGGCCACCTGCGCGACGGTCGCACGGTCTTCGCGCAGACGGTTGGCCGCGAGGTTCATGCGCCAGCGGGTGAGGTAGGCCATCGGGGCCTCGCCCACGATGCCGGTGAAGCGCGCGCTGAACGCCGACCTCGACATCGTGGCGGTGCGTGCGAGTCGCTCGAGGCTCCAGTCGCCCCCGGGGTCGGCGTGCATCGCCTCGAGCGCGCTGCCGATCCGATCGTCTTGGAGGGCCCGCAGCCAGCCGTCGCGCTCGGCCGGCTCGTTCGCGAGCCACGCGCGGATCGCCTGCACCACGAGGATGTCGGAGAGGCGCGTGGCGACGGCTTCGGCGCCGGGCTGCGAGCGGGTCAGTTCATCGGCCAGGAGGCGCAGCGTGTCGCGGATCGACGACGCCATCACGGGGTCGTCGCCACGCACGGTCAGCGTGCGCGGCAGGCCGCGCACGAGTTCTCGGGCTGCGGGGTCGTCGAACGCGACGACCCCGCAGATGAGCCTGGTCGTTCGTCCGCCGCCGCCGTGCTCGAGCACGGAGTAGTGCGGTCCGACGAAATGCTGGGGGAGCAGGTCGACTCGCGGTGGCCTCCGGATGTCGGGCGAACTCAGGATCTCGTGCCCGCGGCCGTGCGGCACGAGGGCGAGATCTCCGGCACGCAGTTCGACGGGTGGCGCGCCGTCGACGCTGAGCCAGCACGAACCGACGGTCGGCACGTGGAAGCTCACCGAGTCGGCGACGGCCGGCATCTCGAGGCCCCAGGGCTCGGTGAGCTCCGACCGGCAGTAGAACACCCCGCGCATCCGGAGCGTCTGCAGAACTCTGGCGACGCGGTCGCGGCCCGCCCATGGTGTCGCATCCATTCCCCCATCGTGCCTCAGGTGCCGAGTGAACGTCGCGTCGAACAGGACGAATGAGCAAGAAATGCAGAGAGAACGACATGGATACGCCCGTCGCTGGCTCTTATCGTCGGATCAGTGAAGCGAACACCGAACACCGAACACCAACAAGAGGAGAACCACGATGTATGCAGTAGCTGGAGCAACCGGGCGGGTGGGGTCGGCGACGGCGCACGAGCTCATCGCGAGCGGTTCCGACGTGCGGGTGCTCGTTCGAGACCGCGAACGAGGCGAGGAATGGATCAGGCGGGGCGCAGAGTCCCGAGTGGCCGACCTCGGTGATCGTGCCGCGCTGCGCGACGCGATCACCGGTTGCGACGGGCTCTTCGTCATGATGCCCTTCGACCTCACGGTCGACGACCTCGGCGCCTATGCCGAGGCGCTCGCGAGCTCGGTCGCCGGCGCCGTCGCCGACAGCGGGATCCCGCACGTCGTGCTGCTCTCGTCGGGCGGCGCAGACCTCCCCGAGGGCACCGGGCCGATCGCGGGCCTGTACCGCATGGAACAGGCGCTGCGGGGGACCGGCACCGTGCTGACCGCGCTCCGGTCCGGGCACTTCCAGGAGAAGGTCGGCGACCTGATCGAGGCCGCTCGGGGTGGGGTCTACCCGGTCTTCGCCGCGTCGGCCGATGTTCCGCTCCCGATGGCGGCGACCCGCGACCTCGGCGCGACCGCCGCGCGTGCGCTGCTGTCGCCCGACACGGCGAGCACCTCGATCGACGTGCTCGGGCCCGCGTACTCCGAACGACAGGTGGCCGCCGTGCTCGGGGCGGCGCTGAACCGAGAACTCGAGGTCGTCGTGCTCCCCGAGGACGCATGGGCGCCCGAACTGATCGAGGCGGGCTACCGACCGCACGTGGCCGAGAGCCTCGCCGAGCTGTCCCGCGCCGACGAGCAGGGTCTGCTGGCCCCCCGCGGAGATCGCGCCGTGCACGTCGACACCCCCATCGAGGCCACCATCGCCGGTCTCATCGCCGGCCCGGCCGCCGCCTGATCGAAGGAGTCCCCACATGAACGGCTTCTCAGATGCGACGTTGATCGCCGCGATCGTCGGCAACGGACTCCTCGCGGGGGTGTTCCTCGCCTTCAGCTGCGGCGTCAGCCCCGGCCTGCGCCGCGTCGACGACCTGACGTACCTCACCGTGTTCCGCGCCATCAACCGGCGCATCGTCAATCCGGTGTTCATGGTCGTGTTCCTGGGAGCTCCGCTCGCGACCGCGGCAGCCACGGCGCTGCACCTCGCCGCACCGAGCCAGAGCTCTTCGGCCTTCGTCGTCGCCGGTCTGGTGCTCGCGCTGTTCGCCTTCGCGGTGACGGCACTCGTCAACGTGCCGCTGAACAACGCGCTCGACGCCGCTCCGAGCGACGACGCGCGACAGCGGGCGGATGCCCGCGACCGTTTCGAGCAACGATGGAACCGGTGGAACCACGTGCGCGCCGCGACCAGCATCGCGGCATTCGTGCTGCTCGTGTTCGCCGTGTGACGGGCGGCGACCTACCAGGCGGTTCCGGATGCCGCAGGTTGAGGCCCGCGGCATCCGGACCGACTGCACTGGCGGGGCGTCGCGACATCCGAGTACCGTGGTGGCCGCGTGAGGTCCCGTTCCTCGACGGTGCGGGGCTCGACAGCGAGCGAAGGAGTTCCCGTGGTCGAATCGACGAGCGGAACGGAATGGATCACCCCGGCCGCCTTCCATCAGGCGCCCGGCGTCACGGACTGGCGGGTCACGGCCACCGGGCCGCAGGCCGTCTTCACCGCGACCTCCCTCTCGCAGGCGGCAGGCCTCGTCGCCCCGACGGTCGCCGCGGCGGAGCTGTTCGGTGTCCTGCCCGACGTCGACGTGCGGCCGGAGGGGGTCGTGGTGCGCATCCCCGACCGGAGCTTCGACGGCATCCCCGCGGCGGCGGCCGGGTTCGCCGCGGCCGTGTCCGAGGCGGCGGCCGAACTGGGGCTGACCGCCGATCCGTCGCTCGTGCAGTCGGTCGGCATCTACGTCGCGCAGCATTCGCAGGCCGACGCGCGCCCGTTCTTCCTCGCTGCGCTCGGCTACGACCCGCTCGGTGATACGGATGCCGTCGACCCGCTGCGGAGTGGCCCGCAGCTCGCGTTCAACCCCATCGCCGGCGACGCCCCCTCGCGTGGCCGCACGCACTTCGACGTCTTCGTGCCGGCGGATCACGCCCGAGCGCGAGTGGATGCCGCGCTCGCCGTGGGAGGCCGACTCGTCGACGACTCGCACGCCCCCGACTGGTGGTCGCTCGCGTCGCCCGAGAACCACGGCGTGGACATCGCCGCCTGGCCCGACACCGATGGCTGAGCCGGCGCCGCGACCGGACTGCCCGACCTGCGGCGACCCGCTCTCGTTCGAGATCCTCGACGACGAGCGCTTCCTCGTGGCGTGGTCGTGCGTGAACTGCGGTCTGGTGCGCGTGACCGAACCCGCCTAGCTCTGTTCGCGATGTTCAGCCGGTAGGCCTCGCGGTCGGGCGCCGGTTCAACGGTGATCCCGCTCGCTACGAGGCAACGGGGCGTAGAACGACGCGAGGGAGCACAGACTCCGTGCCGAACTCTTTTGCACCAGAGAAGCAACTGTTCGAGACAGCAGCAAAGATTTTGCAATTGCGTTGCTGTTCGGCCAACATGTTCTTCACCGGAACGAAGGAGTTTCATGAAGTCTCGAACCAGTACTGTCCGCCTTGCAGCGATCGTCGGAGCGATCGGCGTCGCTGTCGGATCCGTCGCCATCGGTCTCACGCCCGCGACGGCCGAGCCGGCGGTGACCGCGGTTGCCAACACCGCCATCAACAATGACACCGTCTGGCACGACACCCAGGGCAACCCCATCAAAGCTCAGGGCGGGAACGTCCTGAAGGTCGGACCGACCTACTACTGGGTCGGCACGGCGATGGATCCGAAGGGTTCTGCGCCGGTCGCGCCGGCGAAGGCGGTCAACCTCTACAAGTCGACCGATCTCGAGAACTGGGAGTTCGTCCGCGCGCTGGTGACCCAGTGGGACAACGACCTCGATGATGACGGCACGGCGGACGTCCCGAACGCCCAGAGCCCGGTCCCCGGCGGTGACCCCGCCGGCGACCTGACGGCAGGGAAATGGCTCGGACGCCCGCAGCTGGCGCGCCACCCCGACGGCCGATTCATCCTGACCCTCGAAGTCGGTGGAAACCGCACCAGCACTGCCGGCGGGCTCGGAAATGCGACGGGCTTCTTCGAGAGCACCACCGGCATCGAGGGAGAGTTCACCTACCTCCAGAAGCAATACGTCGACGTGACCTCGTCCGACCCCGACGGACTGACCCGAGGCGACGGCAGCCTCTACGTCGACGGTGCGAACGCGTACCTCGTCTACGTGGGCGACAGCAAGACTTGGAGGAACGTCGAGGGTGTCCGCGTGGCGCCGTTGAGCGCGGACTGGCGCACGATCCTGCCGCACACTCACGACGACACGGTGGCCGAGTACGAGGCGCCGGCGATCACGAAAATCGGGTCGACCTATTACATGTTCGCCTCGAAGAAGCGGTATTGGGACGGCACCGACACCTATTACCGCACGAGCACCGACCCGACGAACTGGACGGGGAGGACGTGGACGAAAATGACGACCAACCCGGTGAAGGAGGGGTCGGGCAACGATCTGGTCCGCTCGTACGGCACACAGTTCGAGCAGGTCTTCCCGGTGACGAGCACCGACGGAACGACCACGTCGTACCTGTACAACGGCGACCGGTACTCGCAGTTCTTCGGAGGCAAGGACCCCGCGCCGGCCGGCATCGGCCGGAACGCCTGGTACCCGGTCACGTTCGACGCGGCCGGCGTTCCGACCCTGCACGGCGCGACCCAGGTCGATGTGAACGCCGCGGCCGGCACGCTCAGCTGGAACCCGGTGGCTAACGGCGGCTTCGGCCAAGGAGCGCCCTTCGAGACGTATATTCCGGCGCTCGCCGACTCGGCGACCTACGACCCAGCCACGGCGTACCGGTTCGTGCCTCGGTGGATCGTGTCGGGGACGACCGCGGCGGTCAAGGTCCAGGAGCGGACCGATGCCGCAGACGATCGCCAGCTGAAGTTCCAGGGCGCGACGGCATTCAGCGCGTCGGTGGCGCAGGAGGTCGGGCTGGAACGTGGCTCGTACCGCATCAGCTTCAAGATGAAGGGCAGCGGTGGATTCAACGACGCCTACCTGTTCGTGAAGAACCACGGTGTCGGCGAACAGCACGCGACGGTCAACACTGCTGCGAACTCTTGGACGACGGTGAGCCTCGACTTCGACGTGAGCAGTGAGAAGGTGCGGTTCGGCTTCTACGCCAATGGCGCCGCCGGCAAGTGGCTCTCGCTCGACGATGTGGTGATCACCAAGCGCTGATTCCGCCCGCTCGCACCGAGCGCCCGAGCGCCCGAGCGCCCGGTGCGAGCTCCGGATGGGCGAACCGCGCATCGCGGCGCGCCGGCTCAGCCGAGCGCGGCGATCGCGTCGGCCACGAGCTGCACCTCGGAGGGCTCGTCGTCGGCCTCGGGGGTGAAGCCGAGACGGGTGACGACCAGGTCCTCCGACGGCACGACGATGACCTTCTGGCCGTCGTGGCCGGAGGCGTAGAACGTGTCGGGCGGCAGGTTCGGCCAGCGGAGGCTGCCGTCGGGCATCACGTTGATGCGCCAGGCCATGCCGTAGCCGGGGTCGTCGGTCGTGGTGACGTCGGCGACGGTGAGCGTCTGCTCCATCCAGTCGACGGGCAGCAGCTGCTCGCCGTTCCACTCGCCGTTCTGCAGGGCGAACTGGCCGAGTGCGGTCCAATCACGGGGCGTCGCCCAGAGGTACGAGGAGCACACCGGCGTGCCCGCGGCATCCGGTTCGAAGATGCCGGAGGACAGCCCGAGGGGCGCGAGCAGCTGCTGACGGGGCAGGTCGGCACCGAGGCCCGTGCGTTCGGCGAGCACCGAGCAGAGCAGCGTCGTGCTGCCGCTCGAGTACTCCTGCACGGTGCCGGGCGTGCTCTCGAGGGGCAGGCCCGCGACGTAGGCGCCCATGTCGCGCTCGCCGTACAGCATCTGGGTGATCGGCGTGCCGAGGTCGTAGGTCTCGTCCCACTGGAGGCCGCTCGTCATGCGAAGCAGCTGCTCGACGGTGATGTCGGCGCGTTCGTCGGTCCACTCGGGGCGCAGGTGGTCGTCGTCGAGCGACACGACGCCCTGCTGCACGAGCATGCCCGTCATGAGCTCGGTCGCGCTCTTGGACATCGACCAGCCGAGCTGCGGCGTCGTGGCGTCGAAGCCCTCGGCGTAGCGCTCGGCGACGAGCACGCCGCCCTTCGCGATCACCACGGCGCGAGTGCCGAGCGACTCGGCCACGCTGGGCGGAAGGTCGTCGCCGAACGCGTGCGCGACCGCCGCATCGAGCGCGGGGTCGGCGATCGGCGTCGCGGCGTTCGTGAACGGGTTGCCGTCGGAGATCACGGGCGTCGCGGTGCCGAGGTCGGGGCGCTCGCCGTCGAGCGTGCAGCCGAAGCCGTCGGTGTACCAGGCGTGCTGCGCCGCGAGCACGCCGAGGAGCGAGCCGGTGGTCTCCCCATCGTCGGTGGCGTAGCGCAGGTAGGGCACGAGCGGGTTCGGCGGCAGGTCGGCGGCGGGGTCCTCGCGCCCGCCCACCTCGGTGACGGCGCATGCGTTGTGCGCCGCGTACCCGGTGCCCGTGAGCAGCATCGGCCGCTGCCACCAGTAGACGGCGACGACCCCCGCCACGAGAACGAGCACGATGACGAGGAGGACGACCATTGTCCGGCGGAGAATGCGCACCGCGGGATGCTAGCAAAGTTGCGGCCGAAACCCGCATCGAGATCGGGATCGGCTCGCCCGAGTGAGGTTCGACGCGGTGCGGCGGGATCGGTTCGACCTCACGGCGTCGAAGCCACCTCGGCGTGAGCCGCGCCGTCGGGCGTCACCCCCGACGTGAGCCGCGCCGTCGGGCGTCGCGTCAGGCGGTCACCCAGATCGCGGCGGCGACCTCCTGCGAGAGCTCGCCCACCTCGCCCGCGGCCTGCAGGGTCACGAGTTCGCCCGCGGCATCCGTCACTGCGATTTCGACACCCGGGCGGATGCCGCGTCGCTCGAGTTCGCGGAGCACCTCGGGGTCGCGGTCGCTGATGCGGATGACGCGGCCCGCGTGCGCGATCGGCGCCTCGGAGAGGAGCACGAACGGCTCGCTCGCGACGTCGCCCGATGCCGACGGGATCGCGTCGCCGTGCGGGTCCCGGCTCGGCCGTCCGAGACGTGCGTCGATGGCCTCGAGCAGGCGGTCGCTCAGCGAGTGCTCGAGCACCTCGGCCTCGTCGTGCACCTCGTCCCACGAGTAGCCCATCTCGGCCACGAGCCAGGTCTCGATGAGCCGGTGCCGTCGCACGACCGCGAGGGCGCGGGCCCTGCCGGCATCCGTGAGTCGCAACGGGCCGTAGGGCACGTGCAAGATGAGCCCGTTGGCCGCCATCTTCTTCACCATCTCGGTGACGGATGACGGGGCCACACCGAGCTTGTCGGCGAGCACCTTGGGCGTGATCGGGTCGGGCTGCCACTCGGTGTGGGCGTACACCGTCTTGAGGTAGTCCTCGATCGCAGGGCTGGTGGCAGGCATCGCACTCAGGATATCGGGCGGCATCGGGCGTGGTCGCGTGATGCAGTGCGGCGACGCGTCACGCCCCGGTGAACACCAGCCAGAGCAGCACGCCGTTCAGCGTGATGAGGAACACGGATGCCGCGATGCCCGCCGCCGTCGTCGCCCAGTGGTTCGCGAACCGCCCGAGCACGCCGCGCTTCGCGGTGACCGAGATGAGGGGGATGAGCGCGAACGGGATGCCGAACGACAGCACGACCTGGCTCAGCACGAGCGAGAGCGTCGGGTCGAACCCGAGCGCGAGGATCACGAGGGCGGGCACGAGGGTCACCAGCCGGCGGGCGATCAGCGGCACGCGCACGTGCAGCAGTCCGTGCATGATCTCGGCCCCCGCGTAGGCGCCGACCGAGGTCGAGGCGAGCCCCGAGGCGAGCAGTCCGACGGCGAACAGGGTCGCGATGATCGGCCCGAGCGAGACCTGCAGGGCCGCGTGGGCGCCCTCGAGGCTGTCGGTGCCCTCGACGCCCGCGAGGTTCGCGGCCGCGAGCAGCAGGATGCAGAGGTTCACGGTGCCGGCGATGGCCATGGCGATCGTGACGTCCCACCGGGTGGCCACGAGCAGCCGTGCGGTCGGCACGGCGTTCGTCTCGGCGCGACGGTTGGGGGCGAAGCGGTCGCGGGCGAGGGCCGAGTGCGCGTAGATCGCATGCGGCATGATCGTCGCGCCCAGGATCGAGGCCGCGAGCAGCACCGAGTTCGCGTCCTCGAAGCGCGGCACGAGCCCGCCGAGCACGCCGGCCGGGTCGGGCGGTGCGACGAAGACGCCGACACTGAAGCCCACGGCGATGATCACGAGCAGCCCGATGATGACGAACTCGAACGGCC